>NZ_JAGS01000001.1:1265045-1581306 GCF_000526775.1 Ruminococcus albus AD2013 | reverse complement strand
AAGAATCAGCGACCTTCCACTGGATAGCGTCATATACACCCTGGATAGCTCTGTCTTCTGCGTCAGGAGCGTTGGTGTAAGCCCACTGAGCTGTTACGTTTGAATCACGGTTGAAGATACCCTTCAGACCCTGCTGAGAGTTACCATACTTCTTCTCTTCAACGCAGGGGAAAGGAACAGTTTCCCAACAGGACTCCTGCTCACCACGCTGGAATGTGTTGATGAAGGTGAATTCGGTACCGGAACCGAAACCATACCAGTTATCAACGTCAGCCAGCCAGTGCATCAGATATAGACCGCCATTGCCGTTCTTACCCTGATATACGCTTGTGAACTTGTTGAAGATGGGGTTTTCAGCAGTCTTGCTGGACTCACCTGCCCAAGCATTGGGGCACTGATCGGGAGTATCGTACTCACCGCAGTACTGTGAGCTTACGCTGCTTGCCTGCCAGAAGTTATCCTGAACATCAGGGATCATAACTTCCATTGTCTTCCAAGCCTTAGCAAGGTCGTTAGTGGAAGCGCCGGAGAATTTCTCACCGGAGTTCTTTACGATGTTATCGTGCATTGCTGCAACCCATACCAGATAGGACATAGCCTCGGATGTTGTCTCGTGACCGTAGTCAGGAGCCTCAACGATCAGTTCTTCTCTTGCGTGGTAAGGTACACCGAAGGAACCGGAACCACCGTCGTTCTTTGACAGATAGCCGTTTGTCTGTCCGTTGGTGATAACATCATCATACATGGACATGAAACGCTGTGCATAAGTTTTATCGCCGTACTTGTTTGATTTTGTTCTTGCTGCAGATGCAGGAACTACTGTTGCTGCGATGACATTTGTTGTCATTGCTGCTGTAAGAATACTAGCAACAACAGCCTTTGTTTTCTTAGGAAGCATTTAATATTCCCCTCTCGTAGATAGTTGTGCCGGCATTGTCAGCCGAGCATTGTCTGCAGGTCAAGCCTGCGCTATTCTTTACGGTAACAGTGGTACTGACCATTGTTAACTTCCATAAACAGTTAACCAGAAAAACTTTAACACCCGTGTGTTTCTGCTGCCCACAAAAGCCACACAATTATATCACTGTTTCCACAAATTATTATACACGTTTTTTTTTATTTTTCAAGCTTTTTATCTCACTTAATCGATTAAAAACTTTATTTTCAGCGGTTTGCCTACCTAAAATAAACGGCATTTGTCTATTTTATCTAATATCCTGAGTTTTTGTTCTTTTTGGGGCACTTAATCGTTTACTAACAATTTTTCGGCGCTTTTAACAGCTACTCTGATTATTAATTATTTATTTTATCTGACAATTTCCAAAGAATATGAAAATATAATTAAACCAATATTACAAAAGCTCGATAAAGTCAATTTTTATGAAGAATTTGAAAACAATACAAATCTGAGTACACTCTTCCTACTTTTTTTCGGCTCTGTCGGTTAGGTTTATTAATTCTTACCAAGTGTTATTGAAATGTGCATATTTTGTACATTCCAAGTTCATCTTTATATAGGATAATACAAAATAACGTGTGTTCGTGTTAAAAGGTGTACAGCGGCACATTGACAAACCGGTCTTTTTTGACCTATTTTATAATGAGATGAAAGGAGCCTTTTAATGGTTGAAGTTAAGAACCTGACAAAGCATTACGGTCATGTTACAGCGGTAAATGATCTGAGTTTTGAGATCAGGGATAATGAGATCCTGGGATTTCTCGGACCCAATGGTGCGGGCAAATCCACCACGATGAATATCATCGCAGGCTATCTCCCATCTTCCGAGGGTACTGTGACCGTCTGCGGACACGATATTAAAGAGGATGCGAGAGCCGCAAAGAAATGTATCGGCTATCTCCCCGAGATACCGCCCCTTTACCCCGATATGCGAGTTGAGGAGTATCTGCGCTATTGTGCAGGTATCAAAGGTGTCCGCAGAGGAGAGATCAAAAAGGAGATCGAGAAGGCTATGGAGCGCCTGCAGCTCACTGATATGCGCCGCCGTCTGATCGCTAACCTTTCTAAAGGTTATAAGCAGCGTGTTGGTCTGGCACAGGCTATCATAGGTGATCCCGAACTGCTTATCCTCGATGAGCCCACTGTTGGTCTTGATCCGTCGCAGGTAGCCGAACTGCGTAATTTTATCCGCGAACTGGGAAAAGATCATTCTGTTATACTGTCTTCGCATATCCTTGGTGAGATAAGCGCCGTCTGCAACCGCGTTGTTATCATCAACAAGGGTGAGCTCTGTGCTGTGGATACTATTGAAAATCTTGAGCGCAAGGCAACCGAAGCAGCTGTTCTCAGTCTGACTATCGAGGGTGATCAGCTCGCAGCTTCCTTTGCTCTTGAAGGTATCAGCGGTATTAAAGAAGTCAAGGATATCATTGATATGGATGATGGTACATTTATATTCAAGATCGCTCTTGAAGATGAAAAAGTACGTCAGGATATAATGTCTGCTATGATTACAAACGGCATAAATGTTGTTGAGATGTCGATGGATAAACCCGATCTTGAAAAGGTATTCCTTGATCTCACTCGCAAAAAGCGCAGCCGTTCCAAGTCCGACAAATAAGTAAAAGGAGTGTGCAAAATGTTTTCTTTATATAAAAAGGAGATCCAGTCGTTCTTTTACTCGCCGTTTGCTTATGTACTGTCGGCTTTGTTCATGCTGATCTTCGGATTTGCTTTCGTGAACAGGATCGCAAATATGCAGACCAGCGTGTTCCAGTTCTCCTTCCCTGATATGTTCTATAACAATTTCTTCTATTTTGTGTTTATTATACCGCTTCTTACCATGCGTTCATTTGCTGACGAGCGCCGCGGCGGTACTGAAGTTCAGCTGCTCACCAGCCCGCTGACCATTCCGCAGATCGTATTTGCGAAGTTTTTTGCGATAGTTACAGTGTTCGTATTTATGCTGGTGCTCTCGCTGTTCTTTCCTATATATGTTGCAAACCACGGAACTGTTATATGGCCGTCGCTCATATGCGGATATGCAAGCTTTTTCCTGTGGGGAATGGTCTGCATTGCCATAGGTATGCTGATCTCCGCTATGCAGAGCAGTGCAATAATCGCTGCTATAATCGGTGAGATAGTTATGGAAGGCTTCCTGGCTATCGATCAGTTCGGCGGCTCAAAGATGGTTGAGAGTTATCCTCACCTCAATTCTGTTGTTACATGGTTCTCGATGCAGCGCCGTTTCGTATTCTTTGCGCAGGGTATGTTCCGTCTTGAAGATCTTGTATTCTTCCTGAGTCTGACCGTTCTGGTGCTCTTCTGGATCATACTGCACATCGAAAAGCGCCGCCGCAGCCATCACTGATTGGAGGGAATGATACATGGCACAGAATGAAACCAAAAAGACGAAAAAGTCACACGGCTTTACTGCCGTTGCACTTGTTTTTGCTGCTATATCGCTGGCGATAGTTGTCCTTATCAATCTGATGGTATCACGTCTTAATATCACATGGGATATGACATCCAGTGGTATGTACAAACTCACGGATTCCACCAGAGATTATCTTGATTCATTGGACAAGGAGGTAAATTTCTACTTCCTGTTCGATATGGACGTGCTTTCGACTGATACTGACAGTATGCCGCTCTACAATGCTATGAAAGAGTATTCAAAATACGATTGCATCAATTTTCAGGCTTTTGATCCCGATGATGATCCCGACAAGATCAAGGAGTTTAAGGATATGGGCTTATCGGTCAAGCAGGGTGACGTAGTGATCGAGTGTGATGGCAGGGTCAAGCGCCTTGCCGCAAACTCCATGTTCCAGACTCATATCGATGAAAACAAGTCCACGGGAACTATGTATTTCACCGGTGAGAACATCATCACAGGTGCGATAAATGCTGTTGTGACAGGCAGAGAGATAAAGATGTATTTCCTGACAGGTCACGGCGAAAAACAGCTTGACACAGATTACACCAAGCTGAAAAGGGATCTTGCGGCACGTAACTATATTGCCGAGACTCTTGACCTTACCAGCAGTAATTCCGTACCAGATGATGCTGCTATCGTTATACTGGCTGCTCCCAAGAACGATATTTCCGACAGCGAGCTAAAAGCTCTGAACGACTATCTTGACAAGGGCGGAAATATATGCTTCTGGATGTCACCAAACGAAGCTGAACTCGATTATGTCAATATCGAGAAACTTTTGAAGGATTACAACATCGGCATGGATTATGACATCGTTGAAGAAACTGATCAGCGTCTTACTATTCCAAATTATCCAACAAGCTTTAAATGCGCAATCGTTGTTGCAGATGAGTCAACTGATATCGATATTACAAGTGAACTCAGACAGGTCGAAAGTCAAGGCGCTACTCCTATAATGACAGATACCAGAAGTTTTGTACAGATCTACGGAGAAGGCAATAACAGCACTCACGTTTTTGCAGGCGGTCTTCTTGAGACTATCGACATGATAGGCGACGGTTCTTCAACTGCTATAGGTAAGCCTGTGGGCGGTGCAAAGCCCCGCGAAACTCTGGGCAACAGTGTTCTTGAACTTGCGATGTATTCTACCGATACGGCACGTGCGGATTCAAAGGTAATGGTTATCGGTACCGCTGAGTTCATAGATGATGAAAATTATGATCAGGCTTATTCAATCGTGCCTGTAAATCTGCAGCTCTCTGTATTCTCATGGATGTATGATTCCGAACTGGCACTGGATTTCGGTATCGCCGGCAAGGAGCGTACTTTTGATGAGATGAGCATTGAGTCTGCTTCAAAAGCTACTCTCACCAATATAATCTTCATAGCTGTACCTGTTGTTGTCGGACTTATCGGCGGCGCAGTATGGCTCAAGCGGAGGTATACAGAATGAACCGCAGATCAATGATCGCAACAGGTGCTGCACTTGTGCTCCTCCTCGGAGGTGCGGGCGGTGCATATTACTATGTTGATCACAAGAAGTCTTCAGAGGAAGCCGCTGAAAAGGCTGAGACTGATTCACTGAAATTGATGGAATTTGATTCAAATGACGTAAATGCGATAGATATCACCACTGCTGAGGGCTATTTCAAGATCAAGCAGGAAGAGAACGGTGAATGGACTATCGAGGATTCGGATTATCCTTATAAATTCACTCCTTACAGCTATCAGATGAACGTTATCGCATCTGCTATGAGCAGGCTTAAAGCTGATCACAAAGCTGATGTGAAGAAAGAAGATCTGGGCAAGTACGGGCTGGATGATCCTGTTACGGTGGTATGCCACGCTGCTGACAAGGACTATACTGTATACGTCGGCAGTAGCTCGGTAACTGACGAATTCTGCTATGTGATGCTTCCGGACGATGATACTGTATACTGTATCGACAATGCTACGGGTCTTGAACTCAGCGGCGATATCGCCAAGCTGTGCGATCCCTATGTACTTGAATGTGTTGACAACGATATAATGCGTTTTGCACTAGTTCATAACGGCGAAGTTGTTTACGACCTCTCACGAAACGAGGATAATACTGCTATATGGTCTTTCAACGGCCCTGTTACAGATGTTTCCATCGACGCTATCACGGTAAATACTATTCTTACCAATATGGTAAGGATAGAGAGAGCTGATTTTGAGTGTTTCACAAAGGACGAAGCTGAGCTGGCTAAGCATGGGCTTGATGATCCTGCTTACACTTTCACAGTGGAGACCTCTGATAAGACTATCACTCTTGAATTTCCTGAGATAAGCGAGGACGATGAAAAGGTATGGTGCTATGATGCCGATACCTACGAACTATGCACCATATCAAGCGGCAATGCGGCTTTCCTTTCAGGAAAGTGGCAGGATCTTACCACTAAGCAGGTAATGTCTGTTTCGTTCTATGATGCGAAAACCCTGGAAATAGATGTTGACGGTGAGAAACATATTCTGGATATCGACAGAGAAAATTCCGCTTATACATTCGATGATATCGATGTGATGTCCAAGGGAAACGAAGAAGCAGCTAAGGATTTTGAGTACCTGTATGCCTCCGTATCCGAGATCAAACACGGTGATTTCAGGGAGGATATACCCGAAAAGATGGGCGAGCCTACCTGCACATTCACCTATACCCTTACCGATGGCACAAAGCGCAAGCTTGAACTTGTGCCCATAGACGATAGTAATTACTGGGCGTATACTGACGGCAGATGTATCGGTATGACAGTTGAAAGAAGTGCCATTGACGGCACCAACGGCTGTCTGAGTTTCATTGAGAAGCTAAATGCTGATCTTGGAATTGAAAACAAGTAAGCGAACGAAGATTTCCGTTATATGATCAATTATATGATCCCTCTGCTGATGCAGGGGGATCTTTTTTACAGAATAAATCAAATACAATGATAGGATATGTTAAGCGCGGTACTTTAGTACGTTTATGGACAAAACGGCAATAATAAAAATATAGTGAAATTGTACAATGATATAATGAAATTAGATAATAGAAAAGAACAACATTTAGTTAATTACATGACGGAATATGTTACAAAAAAATTAAAAATACGGTTAGAAATATAGTAAAACTGCAATATAGCAATTTTTGAATATTGGAAGCTGATATATAGCAAAAAACGATTTGAATTTATCTCTTAAAAAATATAAAATATTAACAAAAGAAGGGAAGCGGAGTCCGGAGCCGAAAAATGGGGCTTTCGACATTATATAATTGGACTCTGTTGAATTCTTTTGATTTGTTCTTTTAATCTTTAACTATAGGAAAGAGAGGAATTGCTTATGAAAAATTTTGTTCCGAAGCGTGCGGTAAGCGCTCTTATCGCAGGTATGATGATCACTGCACCTGCTGCACCTATGATCAGCAGGACGGTTATAACAGTTTCAGCAGCTAAGCAGCTGACTACAAGCCCTTCTCATACACAGGAAGTAGGCTGGTATAATGATTACCATCACGAGATCTGGCAGGCAGATACTCCTAATTCTTCTACTATGACACTGCACGACAATGACGGCGGTTTCAGCACATCATGGAAGTGCGGTCCTAATAACTCGAGAGGTAACTTCCTTGCTCGTCGTGGTCTGTACTGGGGTCTGAATAACCCTAAGACTTACAAGAACTATGGTAATTTCTACTGTGATTACGATTGCAGCTGGTATGCAGGTTCATCCGGTAACTCCAGAATCTGTATCTACGGCTGGGCTCAGAATCCTCTGGTTGAGTACTACATCATCGAGGACTGGAAGAACTGGTCTCCTGCACAGGATCCCTCTGCACAGTACAAGGGTTCTGTTACTATTGACGGAAGCCAGTACAAGATATACACAAGTGCAAGAAATTCCTACACCATCGAAGGCAACAAGAATTTCACACAGTATATAAGCATACGTCAGAACACAAGAACCAAGGGCACAATAAGCGTTACCGAGCACTTCAAGGCTTGGGAGTCCATGGGCATGAAGATGGGTAACCTGTACGAAGTTGCTTTCAACGTTGAAGGTTGGGAGTCCGACGGTCAGGCTGATGTTAATCTGAAATTCCGTGAAGGCGGAAGCAGCGGCTCAGGTAGCACAGGCGGCACAGGTTCAACAACAACTGTTCCTAACCCCGATTCCAACGGCGATTATTTCACCAGCACATTTGAGAATGGTGCAGGTAACTGGGAAGGCAGAGGTGCTGCATCTGTTGCTGTTGACAGCAAGAACTACTACGGCGGCAGCAAGTCACTGTATGTAAGCGGCAGAACAAGCAACTGGCACGGTGCATCTATCCCCCTGAGCACTTCCACATTCGTTCCCGGCAATTCCTTCAGCTTCAGCACAGGCGTTCTGCAGAAGAGCGGTTCCTCCACAAGCATGAAGATGACTATGCAGTACACTGATTCTTCCGGTACTGAGCAGTATGATGAGGTAGCTTCTGCTACTGCACAGAACGGCAAGTGGACAAAGCTTGAGAATACATCTTACAAGATCCCCAGCGGCGCTTCCAATCTTGTTCTTTATGTTGAAGCTCCCGACAGCCTGACAGATTTCTATATCGACAACGTACAGGCTTCCAAGGCAGGCAAGTCTTCTTCTGTTACCACAGGCGGCGGTAAGGTAGATTCTTCTTCTTCCGGTACCGGTTCAGGCACTGGTTCTTCTAATGTTAATACTTCGGATGCAGGTCTGAAGGACGTATTCTCTACCGAATTCAAGGTAGGTACTGCTGTAAGCTCTTATGAAGTTAGCTCACACCCTGACTTTATCAGAAAGCACTTCAACAGCATCACTCCCGAGAACGAGCTGAAGCCCGATAACATTCTTGACCAGAATGCAAGTAAGTCCTACGGCAACAACGTAAATCCTCAGGTAAAACTGCCCAGCAACTTAAAGACTATCCTTGACTTTGCTGTTAAGTACAATATACCTGTAAGAGGTCATACACTCATCTGGCACAGCCAGACTCCTGACTGGTTCTTCAGACAGAACTTCGACAGCAACGGTTCAGTTGTTTCTCAGTCGGTAATGGATCAGCGTATGGAAAACTTCATCAAGAATACTTTCAAGATGATCAAGGATAATTATCCTACTCTGAAACTCTATGCTTATGACGTTGTTAACGAAGCATTTGAAGTAAGCAACGGCAACCTCAGACAGGCAGGTATGAACGGCGCTTATGGTCAGTCTCCTTATATGGCTATTTACGGCAGCGACAGCTATATGCAGAAGGCATTCGCTTATGCAAGAAAGTATGCTCCTTCTGACTGCAAGCTGTTCTACAACGACTTCAACGAGTATGACGATGGCAAGGTAACTTCCATCTACAACTTCTGCAAGAAGGTTCACGAGGCAGGTAACCTTGACGGTATCGGTATGCAGTCTCACCTGGGTACAAACTATCCTGATGCTTCAAGATATAAGAACGCACTTGATCTGTTCTCTTCTATCCCCGGCATCGAGATCCACGTAACTGAGCTGGACGTTATGCAGAAGGGCGCAAGCGACTCCGCATTTGCTAGCTACTACAAGGGCATCGTTCAGAACATCGTTAACTGCGACGCTGTAACTTCACTGACATGGTGGGGCACCAACGATGGCATGAGCTGGAGAAAATCCGATACTCCTCTGCTGTTCGATTCAAGCTACAAGCCTAAGCAGGCATACAGCTCTGTTATCAGCATCATTCCTACAAGCCTGTGGGGCAAGACCAACGGCAACGAAACCGGTAATGGTAACGGAAATGGCAATGGTAACGGCAACGAAACCGGCAACGGAAATAGCAACACTTATCCTACAAACATCAAGGTAAATTATGATTCTTATTACCATCAGGTACAGTTTGTATGGGATAAGGTACAGGGCGCTGACAAGTACGGCATCGCTGTATACCTGGCTGGTAAGTGGAGAGTTCAGACTTCCAACATCTCTTCAAACAGCTATGTAACTCCTAAGAACCTGACTCCCGGTATGAGCTACAAGGTAGCTATCGCTGCAAGAGTTAACGGTCATTGGGATACCACAAGTGCTATCAATAATGCTGTAAATGTTACTATCAGATAATAGCAGTTTATAAGTACATCAATAGCATAAACAGATACGGGATGACCTATGTGCCATCCCGTATTTTTGTTGGTGCTTTAGCGTAAATAAACCCCCGGTTCTACCGGGGGAGATAAAAAAGCTTTAGCATGAGTGTTTCCCGAAGGGAAACATATGGCGAAGCCAGAAAGTAAAAGCATACCAAAGGATTTACGCATACTTTGACTGATAAATATATTACCCGTTTACGGGTGGCGGTGCAAGTAATGCAATGACAATAATTCAGTACCCACTTTGAGTGGGTTAGCCAGTAATAGCCCCTTTTAGGGGCAGAGCAAACCACCACTTTAGTGGTGGTTCTGATTTATCATATCGGATATACCATAAAGACCTCCTGTGATTTTTTCATACCACGGGAGGTCTTATCTTTTTTTGACGATTTTGCCGCCGCACGCTCGTGACTTTAGTCATGAGTTAGGCGGCATTTCTAGACATTCTGTTGTGCATGGTCGAGGGTATGTATATTCATTGTAATACCATATCGTAAGAACTACCAAATACAGGAAGTCTTGATCATATACTTCGTCTTGTAAACTGTAAGCCTCAATTAAGAATGTCAGATACTATAATTCTTAAGTGAAAGACAGCTAAGTGAGTAAGATTAGCTGTCTTTCTGCATCTTAAACCTCATAAAAAGAAAAATTGAATTCTGTTTGTGTCACGCGTGACACAAACACAGCAAAACTTTTAAGTATATAAAATTTTAAATTCTTAAAAAAATCTACTATAATAAATATATATGGAATCCATCGTATTTTGTAGCAACTGTAAGCGACAGAAGTCTTAAACAGGTAACAGATTACATTAATTCTCAAAAAACCAAGTAGAAGGAGGGAGTCTGCAGTATGCAGATATATACGACTTACAGCGTTAAGATCAAGCATTACAACAACATCTTTAAAGATACCGTTATCGAATACAGACATGCTGTAGATTACCTTATCAGCGTTTGTCTGGATCATTGGGATAACATTGTTACATTCAAAGGGGTGAGTAGACTCACATATATCGAAACACTGATCCATGCTACAAAAGATAATCCCGATCCAATTTATGATTTTGATACAAAATTCTATAAGATGCCAAGCTATCTGCGCCGTGGTGCTATTAACGAGGCTATAGGCAAGGTATCATCTTACAAAACCAATCTCGATAACTGGATCAAAGATCCGGTCGGAAGAGAACCATCGTATCCAAAAGCAGGTTATTCATTCCCGTCTATGTATCGTACAGTAATGTACAATCAGACCGGTGATTATACTGCCCAGATCAAAGTCTACATCCGTAATACATGGGACTGGATAACGATAAACCTTAAAAAGTCTGATATGGATTATATATACAGACATTGCAATTTTCGCAAGCAATGCGCTCCAACACTTCAAAAACGAGGCAAGGAGTGGTTTTTGGAATTTCCATTTGAGGAAAAGGTCAAACTTGCAGATATATCTGTGTATGAACAGACCATTGTTACTGTAGATCTTGGAATAAACACCGCTGCTACGATTTCCGTAATGCGTTCAGATGGCACTATTCTTGGAAGGCATTTTTATAAGCTTCCCAAAGAAACAGACCATCTTATGCATTGTGTTAACCGTATAAAAAAAGCTCAGCAGCATGGTAACTATAAAACACCAAGACTTTGGGCAAAAGCCAAAGGAATCAATCACGACATTGCCACTAAAACTGCTGCCTGCATCGTAGATATAGCCGTTCTTTATAATGCAGATGTTATTGTATTTGAGCATTTAGACAAGAACGGTAAGGTCCGCGGTTCTAAAAAGCAGAAGCTCAAGCTGTGGCGCAGTCAGGAAGTTCAGTCTATTGTAACGAATAAAGCTCACAGACTAGGTATGAGAGTAAGCCATATCTGTGCATGGAATACGTCACGCCTTGCCTACGATGGCAGTGGTTTTGTACTTCGTGGTAAATTCGGTGGTTTCAATACCTATGAGCTATGCAAATTTCAAAATGGCAAGACCTACAACTGTGATCTATCTGCTTCGTATAATATAGGGGCAAGATACTTCATACGTGAAATATTAAAATCCTTGGATGAGAATTCAAGGTTGTTCATTGAGGCTAAAGTACCTCAATGCAGTAAGAGAAGCACCTGCACGTTCTCTACCTTAGTTAACCTGAATGCGGAATTTATTGCTCAAACAGCATAATTTTCTGAGTTCAGGCTTTATGGTAGAAACGTAGTCCACCTGCCTAAAGTGGGCGTGTCCGCTAGGACACTATTGGAAGTACGCGACTTTAGTCGTGTGAGGCTTCACTATGATGATCGATGATATCAAAGATTATTCCGCCAGTTTTTCTCCGGGTGCAAGCGGTAAAAATCTTCCTTGTTCTTATACATACTCAGGTCGGCTGCCTGCATTGCGGTGAAAATGTCGTAGTCGCCATTGAACCATTTTGCACCCGCTGCGAAGCTTACGTTAGGTGTATTTTCGGCAAGTGCGTGTAGTCTTGCAACACATCCATCCAGTTTTTCGGGTGAGATATCAGGGCATAGTACCACGAACTCATCCCCGCCTGAACGGTATATCTCGTATTCATCGAAAGCTATTTTAAGAAGCGCTGCTGCATTCTGTAAAAGTTTGTCTCCCGCAGCATGACCGCTGCCGTCGTTTACCGCTTTCAGACCATTCAGATCGGCAAATACAATGCCGATACATTCCGGCTTTGCAGACTTGTCGTTTGTCAGCTGATCAACACGTTCGTTCATTGCATTGCGGTTCAGCAACTGAGTAAGGCTGTCCGTTCTGCTCATGACTTTCAGTCTGCTGACAAGGTGGTGGTGAGAGATGCTCGCGCCAAGCATGAAAGTCGTCAGCTCCAGTGTTTCTTTGATCTCCATTGTTCTTTCGGTATCGAAATTTATCGCCCAGATAAATCCCACAAGTTCATTATCGTAGCGAATTGAAGTCAGCATAA
Source organism: Ruminococcus albus AD2013 (assembly GCF_000526775.1). Classification (NCBI taxonomy): domain Bacteria; kingdom Bacillati; phylum Bacillota; class Clostridia; order Eubacteriales; family Oscillospiraceae; genus Hominimerdicola; species Hominimerdicola alba. The sequence continues at coordinate 1,568,830 of NZ_JAGS01000001.1, read as the reverse complement.
GGTTTTTAACGTCAAAGTTTACCAGCGATCTGTACCATACAGGGTCGCGCTCTTCGATTATGCTCAGGTCATCAAGCAGCAGACAGTCTGAGCCATTCAGATCCTTTTCCCAGGCAAGCGCAGTTTCATAAGGTGTGCGATCCATACTTTTTGTAAGATCTCTGAGCATTTCGGGCTGATCGCCTTTATCATTGTACAGGTCGAATTTTTCCTCATTTTTGTTGATGGTCAGCATCGCACAGTATTTTGAACGGAATAAACCTTTAAGTTCTCTCATGCACTCTCTCATGGCAATATCAAAGCTTTGCATCCTATTCAGTTTTATGCTCAACTCCATAATAAATGAAGCTATCTCGCCTGAACGCTGTGTCATGGAGTCCGGTTCAGATTCATAGGAACGTGTAGTTAAGTACAAGCAGTACGCTGTTCTCGGTGATGTGTTCGGCTCGCCCTTTTCATTCAGGATATTGCCTTCTTCATCTAAAGGAAGATAAAAACCTTTTATCCACATACCGAAAGCATTTACATATGAATACAGCGGTTCATTGTTTATAGCACTGTTATATATGAAGTTTTCAAGGTTTATCTCTGTGAAGTATCTTCGCAGCGGGACACCGGGATAAAAATCCGGCGCATCGGGCCGCTTTCTGAACATCATTGTGTTGAAATCATTTATCGCCATAATGCGGATCTCGCTCTTGCTGCCATCGGGCAGGATATCAAAAGCATACACTCCCGCAACTATCTTGAATTTGTTGACCAATGCCTGAAGATCCATAAAAGCCTCCTGAAATATCTTCATGATCTGATGTTTTTGTAAACAACATCACTTAATAAAATTATACTATATTTTTAACAGAAAATCAATAGCGAATATAAATCTAAATACAAAATGACAATAATGAACTTATCTGCGGCGGCATTGCATTAAGTTTTGTTTTGTGATATAATAAAAAACGAGGTGAGATCATGGCAAAAATACTTATAACCGATGATGATGTAAACATCAGCGATATGATATCCGAAGCACTAATGAATGAGGGGCATTCCGTTATAAAAGCGTACTCCGGTACGGAAGCGCTGATGGTTCTTTCACACAGCAAGCCCGATCTTGTTTTGCTAGACCTTATGCTGCCGGGACTTACCGGGGAAGAGATACTGCCTAAGATCAAGGATATTCCTGTTATAATCGTCAGCGCAAAAGCCGATATCAGTGACAAAGTCGGGCTGCTGATGGGCGGGGCGGCAGATTATATCACCAAGCCTTTCAATATAAGCGAACTTATTGCTAGGGTCGCTGTTCAGTTAAGGCAGAAAGAACGAAGTATATCTGATTCCATTACCTGCGGAGAGCTTTCTCTCTGCTGTGACAGGCTTTCGGTAACGGTGAATGACATTGAAATTCAGCTTACCCGCACTGAGTGCGCTATACTTAAACTGCTGATGCAGAACCCGGATGTGCCTGTTGGTAAGACTACTATACTCGATAAGATAAGCTATGATACCCCCGACTGCACCGAACGTTCGCTTAAACAGCACATCAGCAATATCCGCCATAAGCTTTCTGCGGTGAATGGCAGGGATTATATCGAAGCAGTTTATGGCATAGGGTTCAGGTTTAAATCTTGACGAAATCTTGACAATTTCTTTGCCGCTGTCTTGACCATTATGTGTTATTATGTTTTCAGAAAGGAAAGGTGATACATCATGAAATATGTTCTGAGAACAAAAGATATCTGCAAGAACTATAAAGATTTCAAAGCGCTGAACGGTCTCACGATGAATGTGCCACAGGGTTCGATCTACGGATTTGTGGGAAAAAACGGTGCCGGCAAGACCACGCTTATCAGACTGGTCTGCGGTATGCAGCTGCCGACAAGCGGTGAACTGGAACTCTACGGTGCTAAGCTAACAGACAACAAGGAGATGTCAAGATCACGCAGAAGAATGGGTGCGGTGGTTGAAACTCCGTCGATATACTATGATATGACTGCGGTGGATAATCTGAAACAGCAGTACCGCATTTTAGGTCTTCCCAGCTTTGATGGCATAGATGAGATACTGAAGCTTGTAGGTCTTGAAGATACAGGAAAGAAAAAAGCTAAGCATTTTTCGCTTGGTATGCGTCAGCGTCTTGGTATTGCAATTGCTCTGTGCGGTGACCCTGATATGCTTGTTCTTGATGAGCCTATCAACGGTCTTGACCCTCAGGGCATAATCGAGATACGCGAACTTATACTGAAGCTCAACCGCGAAAGGAAGATCACGGTGCTGATTTCATCACATATTCTTGATGAGCTTGCAAAACTGGCAACACATTACGGCTTTATCGACAAAGGCAGGATAATCCGTGAGATGAGTGCTGAGGACCTTGAATCTGCCTGCCGCAAGTGTATGCGAATAAACGTTACCGACACGGCTGTTCTTGCAAAGGTGCTTGACGATATGGGTCTGGAATATACCATCATAGATGATTCCCATGCGGATATCTACGCAAAGCCGAATATCACTCAGCTTTCGATGGCTCTGGCAAATGAGAACTGCGAAGTCCTTACTGTGGAAGAGCACGACGAAAGTCTGGAGAGCTTTTATATATCACTTGTGGGAGGTGCGGGAAATGACTAAGCTTCTTAATGCTCAGTTTCACGAGCTGTTCAAATCGAAATATTTTTATATTACATCAATAGTATGCGTTATTATCGGAGCTGGTCTGACAACGGCTATGTATCTTTTCCCGAGTTATAATCAGCCTGAAAATTCAAGAATGATACTTACAAAGGATAACATACTCGGCGTAGTGCCGTCATTTGCTACTATGTTTTTACCCTTTGCGGCGGCTGCGACAGTTGCAGTGCTGTTGGATTCGCAGTACAATCACGGCACTATAAGGAACATGATATGCTGCGGACATACACGCACAGCTATATTCTTTTCAAATCTTATCACCATGAGCGCTGCTGCGGCGATATATTTTGTGTTGTATCAGGTATCAGCAATATTCATGGCGGTATGCGTTTTCGGTTTTGAGGGATATGATCTTAAAGCGACATTGGTATCCCTTTCGGCTATGCTGATAATGCAGATATTTGAAAGTACGGTGATCTCACTTATTCTTGGAAATCTTATGCGGGGCGGAAAGCTTACGATAGTTATACTTGTGGTGCAGTATGTGCTGAATATGTCCGTGGTATTAGGCATGTACAAATACGAGAGCAAGATCGCTGAGATAGCAGAAAAAATATTCCCACAGAGCTGTATATTTTATTTTTCCTGCTTTGCTGTGCCTGAGGGCATATGGAAAAACTTTGCTGTATCAGCGGGACTGATAGCGGTAATGAGTCTGATAGGACTTCATCAATTCAAAAAATGTGACATAAAGTAGGTGAGCAAATGATCTGGTGTCTAGCGGCGGCGATAGCAGTTATAATAATACTCTCGGTGAAAATATATCTGCTGAAAAAATCAGTAAGGGAGATCGTTGACGGATTTTCCGACAAGCTGCAAAAGGACACCAACACGGTAATAGATATTTCAAGCCGTGACAAGGATATGCTTTTTCTGGCTGACAGTATAAACAAACAGCTGAAATTGCTGCGTAAGGAACATTTGCAGTACCACCAGGGAAACACCGAACTGAAAACGGCGATAACCAATATCTCCCACGATATACGCACACCACTTACGGCGATATACGGTTATCTTGATATGCTGCAGCAGACTGACGACCCCGAAAAGCATAAAAAGTATATCGCCATAATGAAAGAACGTGCGGAACTGATGAAGCAGCTTACGGAGGAACTTTTCCGGTATTCGGTAATAGTATCGGAGGAAAGCGAGATGCAGACAGAATCGGTAAATGTGGTGCAGGTGCTGGAAGACAGCATCATGGGATACTTTGCGGCACTGAACGAAAAGGGGATAGTCCCCGAAGTACAGCTTACCGAAGAAGCAGTTATAAGGGAACTCAACAAAGAATATCTTGCGCGGATATTCTCAAATCTTCTGAACAATGCACTGAAATATTCTGACGGCGATCTGCTGATAAAGCTTTCGGCGGAGGGCGTCATAACATTCACAAATACAGCAAATGACTTGTCTGCGGTGGAAGTTGAACAGCTGTTTGACAGATTTTACACCGTGGAAGCAGCGCATCATTCGACGGGTCTGGGGCTGTCCATAGCGCGGACTCTTGTGGAACGAATGGGCGGAACTATCACAGCGGAATACACCGACAGCAAACTGACTATCAGGATAGTGCTGTGAGTAAAATGAGAGATCTGACGGTCAGAAGTTGAACAGAAAAATATCGCCGTGACAGATTAGATAATTACAGATATCAGACAACAAACGGATAACATAATGACAAAAATACAGGCAGTACCTTTGGCGGGTACTGCCTGTTTCAGTTTATTATCAGAGCTTTGCCATGCCCTTTTCGGTCATTCTTTTCAGTCTGCCTTTTTCAACTATGTACACTTTGTTTGCCAGCTTCATCAGGGGTTTATCATTGAATGAGTCGGTATAAAAACTCTCGATGGGGGTATCACCGTATACCTCTTTGTAGCGCTTTGCTTTGTTTTCGCCGAAGTTGAAGTATACTATTTCCCGCTTGTCGGGGTCGATAATGCTGCTGATGATATTATCAGTGCCTAGCTTGTCCTTGATACCGTCTATCAGCATATCGGGACCTGCTGTTATTATAACATCATCTTTTCTGACCCGCTTTATCATATTTTCATCAAGCCTGTAGCTGTTTTCAGCCCAGAAGCTTTCAACTATCTCAGCCGCTTCGTATTTGTCCTTGACTGCGACTTTCAGGAAATCGTTGATCTCCTGTTCAGCTTTTTCCCTGTCAACAAGGCACATTTTGTACTTGGCAAGGTTTATCAATATCGAAGGTACGTAAAGCAGTATCCTTTTGTTTCTGCGTATCAGATAGAAAGCAAGGTCTATCGAACTTTCGCCGTGGTATAGAGTGTTATCGAAATCAAATACTTTTATTTTGTCCACAACCTTTCAGGGTAATAGATTTTATATGGCTGAATTTTAATCCATGTCACAGTTCACTTTTGGCAGGTGATATTCCGTGACTGCCTGTAAATAATTATAGCACAAAATTTCTGTTAAGTAAATACCATATCTGTATCACCTGTTCTTTGATCGATTTCACATGATTATCACATAGTTATTACTTGTAGTTGTTCAAGGTGTGATAAAATAAAATTTATCGAGTTTTTCTCAGCGGGCGGATTTGATCTTGATGCTGTGAAAACTCTGTACTACTAAATATATAAAGACAGACGAAAGAAGGAGAGCAAATGTTAAAGATCAAAGACATCCGAAAGGAGTACATCACAGGTGACCTGAAACAGACCGCGCTGGACGGGGTCAGCCTTAATTTCCGTGACAATGAGTTTGTTGCGATACTGGGCCCTTCGGGTTCGGGCAAGACGACTCTGCTGAATATCGTGGGCGGACTTGACCGCTACGACAGCGGCGACCTGATCATCAACGGGATATCCACAAAAAAGTACAAGGACAGGGACTGGGACAGCTACCGTAACCATACAATAGGTTTCGTGTTCCAAAGCTACAACCTTATCCCGCACCAGAGCGTGCTTTCAAATGTTGAACTTGCCCTGACCATTTCTGGTATCTCAAAGTCCGAAAGAAAAAGACGTGCTAAAGAAGCGCTTGAAAAAGTGGGACTTGGAGAACAGATACACAAGCGTCCCAATCAGATGTCGGGCGGACAGATGCAGCGTGTTGCTATCGCGAGAGCATTGGTAAACGACCCCGATATACTCCTTGCTGACGAACCGACAGGTGCTCTTGATTCCGAGACCAGTGTACAGGTTATGGACTTGCTTGCGGAAGTCGCAAAGGACAGGCTGGTCATAATGGTTACGCATAACCCCGAACTTGCGGAGGAATATGCCAACAGGATAGTAAAACTCAAAGACGGAAAAATGATAAACGATTCCAACCCTTATGAGGTAGATGAGGACGAACTTGCCTCACCCGAGCACAAGAACATGGGCAGATCGTCAATGTCACCGCTGACTTCTCTGGGGCTGAGTTTCAACAATCTGCGTACCAAAAAGGGAAGAACTCTGCTGACCTCTTTTGCAGGCTCTATCGGTATCATCGGTATCGCGATGATACTTTCGCTGTCAAATGGTGTAAACAATTATATCAGTGATGTACAGAAAAGCACCATGGCGTCGTATCCCATAAGTATCGAAGCTCAGACTTTTGATATGAGCGCTGTGATCGAAAACACTCCCATGGGCAGGCAGAGCGAAGAAGAAAAAACTCACGATATGGACGGCGTTTATGCTGACAACTCTGATTTTGAGGACAGGGCGGCTATGACAATGAGCCTCACCCAAAACAACCTGACCGCTTTTAAAAAATATCTTGACGATAAAGACAGTGAGATAAATAAATACGTGGGTGAGAACGGCATAGTTTATTCCTACGATACAAAATTCGGCGTATTCACCTATGATGAAAACGGCGAATTCGTCAACACCGACGGCAGTACCCTCAGTTCCAGAAAGGCAACTCCTCTGGAAGGCAGGGATGTAATGGGTATGATGGGCGGCGCTTATGCATCTGATTTTTCACAGCTTATCGCAGGGGCTGACGGTAATCAGGTCAGCAATGTTATGACTGAGAATTATGAAGTCCTATACGGTAAGTATCCTGAAAATTACGATGAGGTCGTACTTGTACTTGATGAAAACAATGAAGTCTCAGCAACTGTTCTCTATGAACTCGGTATCCTTCCATCACAGGAATATAAAGATATCATGGATCAGATAGATGCAGGTAAAGAGGTCAAAATAGAATCCAAAAAGCTGGATTATGCTGATATCTGTGCTAAGGATTATTATCTTATCCCCCAGTGTGATCTTTTCATAAAGAACGAGAACGGCACATATGATAATATATCGTCTGACAATACAGCCATAGAGGGAATGATAGACAGTGCAATAAAGCTGAAGATAGCCGGTATCATCAAGCCTAACGCTGATTCCGATGTTCAGCTGATCAACACACCGATCGGTTATACCTCGGCGCTGACAAATTACCTGATAGATCATACCAACAACAGCGAAATTGTAAAAGAACAGCTGGCAAACAAGGATATAAATGTCATAAACGGTCTTAGCTTTGAAGCTGCCGATGATAAGCAGAAGATCGAGGATGCAAAGACATATATAAGAAGCCTTAACACAAGTGAAAAAGCTGGTATTTACACTATGATGATGCAGTCCATGGACAGTATGTCCATGATGTCGATGGCAGGAATGTCCATGGATGATCTTTCGGGTATTATACCTGAAATTTCAGGGGAGATCCAGAAACAGAGCAACTCAGAAAAAGCAGATAAAACAGGGGAGTCCGATGATGCTGAAACAACAGAAAACGCAGATATCCCCGATATGCCTGATGCAATGGCAGACCCCGAGAATATGAGCGAGATGGATATGTCGCAATTACTTGATGAATATCTTGAATCTCCCGATGATAATGTAATGCTGATGATATATGATATGTATATCTCAAACGGCAACTATGATGATACACTCTCGACACTTGGGGTTGTAAGTCTAGATGCACCTTCATCAATAGATATTTACGCAGACGATTTTGAATCAAAGGACGCCATAGCACAATGTATCCAGGACTACAACAATGAGGCAGGTGCTGAAGACCAGATAACCTACACCGATTATGTAGGTCTGTTGATGTCCTCGGTGACAACGATAGTAAATACAATATCCTATGTGCTGATAGCTTTTGTTGCTGTGTCGCTGATAGTATCCTCCATAATGATAGGTATTATAACCTATATCTCCGTTCTCGAAAGAACAAAGGAGATAGGTATCCTCCGTGCGATAGGTGCTTCAAAGAGGAATATCTCTCAGGTATTCAATGCTGAAACATTTATCATCGGACTTTGTTCGGGTATTATAGGTATAGGACTTACTCTCCTGATGCTGATACCCGGCAATGCAGTGATACACCAAGTGGCAGAAACAGATGATGTTAATGCATCTCTCCCTGTGCTGAGTGCATTTGTACTGATAGCCCTCAGCATATTCCTGACACTTATAGGCGGCTTTATCCCCGCGAAGAAAGCAGCCAAGAAAGACCCTGTCACGGCACTCAGAACAGAATGATATATAATTTTCCCGCCGATGTGTTTATATTAAGCACATCGGCGGGTTTATATCCTAATGGTAATATATATACTTTCTATATTGAATTGTATAAAAATATTATTGCGGTTATTTTATTAGGATGCACGCAATATCAAGAGACTAAAGCAAAAAAATCACAATTATGCAAATAAGTGAAACGATAAATGTTGATTTAACAAAAATTACTTCCAATTTAAATTATAATATGTTCCAATATGATATTGACAAATATGTGTTTAATTGTTATAATCTTACTATTAAATATTTGTATAAATGGAGGATAACTATGTTCAACAAGAAAAAACTCATATCCGCTGTTATTTCGGCGGTACTTTGTTTTAGCACTGTGACTGTACTTCCTGCACAGGCAGCCTGCTACACTTCCTATAATTATGTATACGGAGTATATGATACATTTGGAAATAGCAAGCTATACTCAATGCAGGGAATGGCTGTGGGAACTTCGTATATCTATTGCGCTAAAGTTACTACCGATAGTAGCAAGGCAGCTATCACAAGATACAGCATCGCTGATAACAAGAATTATCAGCTCAAATATATCGACCAGAATGGTAAATCGCATGACTATTTTACTAATGTACTTGGTCATGCAAATGATATGTTTGCTCATGCTGAAAATGGAAAGACATATCTTTATGTTGCTACCGGATATGAAAGCGGATATCAGCTTGTCAAACTGAAAGTCGATGGCAGAAAGGTCTACAAGGTAGGTCAATTCAACATAAAAAGCAGCACCAACAGCAATAATATAAGCTTTTCGGGTATCACTTATCTTGGAACAACAGATGGTTATGTAAAGATACTCGTGAAGAAAGGCAAGCAGGCTTATTATTTGACAGTCGGTCAGAACTGGGCGAGCGCTACTGTATATGCTATCCCTGTTTTCAAAATAGACACCGATAATGTAAAGATAAACGGTAAAAGCTATCCCATGAATTTTGATTCCAATACGGGCACACACTCTCACCAGGGTATGCACTATACAAAGGGCAAGCTTTATGTTCCTGTTTCAAGAAGATATTCCAACGAGAGTGTTGTTATCGTGTATGATAATATTTCTTCAAAGATAAATAACGCCTTGGATGGCAATGCTAAGGGTACTCAGACCGCTTATTCTTCAAACAATCTTTCTTTCAAGGTGAATGATGGCTGGTATAACAGCCTGTTTGAGATAGAGAGTATCGGTATAAATGACAATGGAATGTATTTCAATACAAACAGCCAGAGAAACGGCAACGGAAACGATGCTGACGCAGTATACAAATTCAACGGTTTTAAAGCCTGATAATATCCTATTGAATGAGATGCCATGATAATGGCATCTTTTTCTTATGGATAGATCACTTCAAAATGGATTAAGAATTTTGAATTGAAATAATTCTACGTGTCTACCCAAATATCTAAAAAACAAAACCGCCATAGTATCCCCGAAAGATAACGGAAATACTATGGCGTAATTTTATATATCAGTTTATTATCACTTAGCGGTCAGCGCGTCTGCAAGTTCTTCCAGAGCCTTTTCGCTCTCGGCGTTCAGTGCGGACTTTATGGTAACAACAGGTTCAACAAGGGTGATATCCTTGAATTTCTCAACATATCCCTTGATGACTCTTGCAGCCGAAGGTGCCCATGAACCGTTCTCAACGATGGCGATCTTTCTGTTTCTGTATGTCTTGTCACGCAGGTGCATCAGCAGTTCTTCCATAGGAGGGAACACGCCGCCGTCATAAGATGAAGACATCAGTACCAGCCTGTCGTAACGGAATGCGTCTTCAACAGCTTCTGCCTGATCGTCGCGGGTAATATCGGAGAGGGAAACCTTTTCAGCGCCCTTTGCTTCCAGCATTTCTTTCAGCTTTTCAGCGGCTGCAAGGGTGTTGCCGTGTATAGAAGCGCAGGCGATGAATATACCCTTGTTCTCGGGTTCGTAGCTTGACCATGTATTGTAAAGATCAATGTAATAACCCAGATTTTCGGTCAGTATCGGGCCGTGGAGTGGGAGTATCATCTTGATATCAAGCGCAGCTGCCTTTTTAAGCACAGCCTGAACCTGTGCGCCGTACTTGCCGACTATATTGAAATAGTATCTTCTTGCTTCGCAAGCCCAGTCCTCATCAGTATCGAGTGTACCGAACTTGCCGAAAGCGTCAGCTGAGAAGAATGCGCCTTCGCTTACTTCATATGTCATCATGACCTCGGGCCAGTGTACCATAGGAGTCATGAAGAATTTCAGGGTGTGGCTGCCCAGTTCAAGGGTATCGCCCTCTTTAACTGTGATAGAACGAGCGCCGATATCTGGAATATCAAAGAACTGTCCCAGCATGGTGAAAGTCTTTGCATTGCCGACAACCTTCATATCGGGATATTCAGCCATCAGCTTTGCGATATTACCTGAATGATCGGGTTCAACGTGCTGAACTACCAGATAGTCAGCCTTTCTGTCGCCCAAAGCCTTTTTGACATTCGCAAGCCATACATCGCTTACTCTCTTGTCGGCTGTATCCATGATACAAACCTTTTCATCGAGTATAGCATAAGAATTGTAAGCCATACCGTTGGGAACATCGTACTGACTTTCAAAGAGATCGATATCCTTGTCGTCAGCACCTATATATACTATGCTTTCGGAAATTTTTACATCTGCCATTGTGATTACCTCCTGATCTTGTATACATTTATTGTATCACATCGCGGGCGGATTGTCAACCTGAATCATACGTGGTAATTCAGAGAAATATCAATCATTGATATTCCCGTCAAAGATATACCCTATGATGAACCGATTGTCGCTGTAAACATCGCTGATGTTTGTAAAAGACCGCACCGATGTATCTTTGCCGTAGAGATTGTAGATGTAAAATCTCCCTGCGCGGTATATATATGCTACGGTATGCAGTCCGCCGCTGAAAAAATCAAGCCCGTGGAATTTTGCTGTTGAACGTTCGTTGTTCCAGAAAGAGATTATACCACAGGATGCTTTTTCTGTTTTTGCGTATTTTGCGAATTGCTCACCGTTGCGGAATGAACGATAGGGCATATCGTGCTTTTTGAAAAAGTACCACAGCTTCTTTGGTGCGGTACCCCAGTAGCCGTTCGGGAAAATATAGTGCATTTTGTTTAACTCAAACTCGAACACAACCTGCGGAAATGTTATCTTTCGTCCGAGAAGAACAGCGCAGTTGTAGCAGGCAATGAGTTCACAGCCGTTCCAGCTGAGGGGGTATGTGCCGTAGCGCATATCGCAGAGTGGTTTTGTACTCTGTCCGTGCAGAAGTCTGCATTTGCTGCCCGCGAATACAGCAGTATTATGCGCCAGATTTTCCATAGTCTGTCTGCCTCTGCCCCTTTTCGGGACTTTTTCTCCCCTGTCAGGCGGAGAGATCAACCAGTTCTTCTTCACGAGAACGCCTCCTTTTTGCGCTGTACCCGCTTTAAATACCTACATCTCAAATATATTTAGGTCCTTTATTATCTTCAATTTAGCTGATAAAGTTTTTTAATTTTGGTATCATTGCTTCGTTTATTTTTATTATACCAAGCATTAATGAAAATGTCAATTCGTGAATCAATTTTATTTTTTAATGAATTGTTTTATATATTTCGAAAGGATAATTATGTACAAATAAAATAATATAATTTTTAAAACTCTCTTGAAGTTTTGGAAAAAATGTGGTATAATAATTCATAGGGATCAACTAAGTTTTACGTTTTACCGAATGGAGGCAGAGCCCTTGAGACAATTTCAGTTTGATTATTATAACGACTTTTCGCTGAAGACCGAGCTTACTAAAATACGTCTGTGGTGCGATTCGAGCGTTTACTCGCATATAGTTTTTCAGATATATTCCGAACAGGTCGACAGAGAAAAGATAAGCCATGTCTGCTCTATCATAGAGTCTGCCATGCCACAGGCTGAATACTTCGGCTGTTCAACCAACGGCAATATCATCGGCGGAGAGTTTTCGGAAAATGATATAACTATCATATGCACTGTGTTTGAATATCCCTCGACTAAAATGCTGTTCAGACAATACGAGCTTTCCGACCAAACGGCGGACAGCGTAACAGGCGATATTCTTCATCTAATTGACGAGAATCCCTGGGTCAAGGCAGTTGAGCTGGTGACAACTATCAGAGGAATGTCCATGACAGGCTTCTGTGAAAATCTAAGCAATTCAAGAGCTGATATACAGATATTCGGCGGCGGAGCTTTCGCATCGGATATCAATAATGAGGAAGCCTGTGTTTTCTCAAAAAACGGCGGCATATCTTCAGGCGGAGTAGTTTTCTGGCTGCTTGGCGGCGAAGACCTCGCTATCGATTCGACATATGTAACAGGCTGGAAACCTCTCGGCAAGATGCTTCATGTCACCCGTTCAGAGGGCAGCAGGCTCTATGAACTGGACGGAGCTCCTGCCTATGATGTTTACTATAAGTATCTCAACATCAAAAACGATGCCCACTTTTTCAACCACTCACTGGAATTTCCGTTTTTCTATAAATGCCACGGCATTAGTATACTGCGTGCACCAACTGCCAGCCTTGATGACGGTTCACTTATAATGACATCTGATATCGAGTCCGACGAGTATGCACAGCTTGCATACGGCGACCCCGGCACGATACTGGAAAGCGTTCGTGAAGAGGGTACAAGAATACGTGATTTCCGACCGGAGATAGTGCAGATATTTTCCTGCGCCGCAAGACGAAGCTTCTGGGGCAATAACGAGATATCCAAGGAGTCCAAGCCATTCTGCGGCATTGCGCCGACTTCCGGATTTTACACCTCCGGTGAATTTCTGCGTACCGGTAAGTACTTAAATCAGCATAACGTAACTATGGTACTTGTAGGTATGCGTGAGGGTCTGGCTGATGATATCCCAAAAAAGACACTGGAGATAGATGAAAGCGAATTTACAGGTAAAATGGCGCTTATAAACCGTCTGGCGAACTATATAAATGCTGCATTCCGCGAACTTGAAGAATCTGCTATCCTCGACGGTCTTACCAAGCTTTATAATCGTGCCGAAATTCAGCGCAGGATAAACGAACGCCTTCTCAGCGGTGAAAAGCTTTCGCTGATAATGATAGATATCGACAACTTCAAGTCTGTCAACGATACCTATGGTCACAACGAGGGTGATAATGTCATCATTGGTCTGGCGAAAATGCTGAAAGACGGTATTTCCAGCCGCGGAAATTATGCTTCCGCAGGAAGATGGGGCGGTGAGGAGTTCATGGTATTGTTGCCTAATGACATCAACAGTGCAATTGTTGCAGCAGGGGAGATGTGCAGTGCTTTCAGGGAGATCAATTTCCCTCTGGCAGGTCATCGCACTATAAGTGTCGGCGTTACCGAAGCCAAAGCCGACGATACTCTTGATAAACTCCTTATTCGTGTTGATTCAGCACTTTATGATGCTAAACATAACGGCAAGAACAGGGTCGTTGTGGTATGATCTGAAGCCCGAAGTTTTTTCGGGCTTTTTTTGAAGGTGACTAGATGAACAATATAGCAATAGCAAAAGAAACGATAAAAATAACTTCCGAGCTTGAGTATACCGCTGACGGAAAAAAGGTTACTCTGCCAAAGCATGATACTTCCGCAGTAGAAGTGATAACTCCCGAAATGGGCAAAGCTATGCTGAATAAGGATATTTCGGAATACCATGTCGGTGCGCCCTGTATGATCGAGGTCACCTGCGAAGATTCTTTTACGGCCGCAGGCAGATTGACAGAACCAATGGTCATGAATTTCGCAAATGCACACAATCCAGGTGGTGGTTTCCGTCTCGGTGCATCAGCCCAGGAAGAATCACTGTGCAGATGCAGTACGCTTTACAGTTCCATCACATCTAAGACAGCAAGCGTGATGTACCGCTACAATAATACCCACCTCAGCAAGGTGGAATCAGATTATATGCTCTTTTCACCTGAGGTATGGGTCATTCGCAGCAGTGATCTTAAGCTGAAGGCAGATCCTTTCAAGGTTTCAGTCATCACAATACCCGCGCCAAACAGGCGTGGTGCTGCATTTTTAGCTTCCGACAGCCTTATAGAAGCTACCATGATCTCCCGTATAAGGATCATGCTGCATATAGCAGCTTCCCACGGCTGTAAAGAACTTGTTTTGGGTGCATGGGGCTGCGGAGCTTTTGGAAACTCACCGCAGAAAGTATCAGGATATTTCAGAAAAGTCCTGATAGACGAAGGCTATGAAAAATGTTTCACCCACATAGTTTTTGCTGTTTACGGTAAAACGGACGGCAAAAATATCACCGCTTTCCGTGAAACATTCTCGGATAGATAATCGCGGTTGAGTTATAATTTTGATATAAAAATTATTTGCGTGATATAGTTTTCTCAAAAAAAGTTGTATTATATAGTCAATGAAAACGAATACAGATATTTGATCAAAGGGTAAAAAACGGAATTGTTTTTAAAAATGAACGGAGGATATCGCATGAAAAAAATAGTTACATCAATGCTTGCTTTTATAACTGTTATGTCGTTTGCTTCCTGTGGAGATACCAAAACATCCGACAGCAGCAAGGCTGAAACAAAATCTTCCGCCGTTGAGATAGAATCTGCTGAGCAAACTGAATCTGTTGAAGAAGCAGTAACCGAGGACGACAGTCCTTATACTGTACTGGCTGATTTTTCAAAAGGTGAATCCGCAAGCTTTATTTGCTCAGATGGCTGGTCTAACGGCTCGCCTTTCGACTGCACATGGAAAAAGGATAATGTAACCTTTGAGGATGGTCTGATGAAGCTGACTATCAGCAGTGCTATTGAAGATGAATACAATGCTGCAGAGTACCGCTCCAACGATTTCTATGGTTACGGACTTTACGAAGTCAGCATGAAACCTATGAAGAATGTCGGCGTAGTTTCCTCCTTCTTTACTTATACAGGTCCTTCCGACAATAATCCATGGGACGAGATAGATATCGAGTTTCTTGGCAAGGATACTACAAAGGTGCAGTTCAATTACTACACCAACGGTAAAGGCAATCACGAATATCTCTACGACCTTGGCTATGATGCTTCCGAAGAATTCCACACCTATGGTTTTGAGTGGAAAGAAGATGCCATAACTTGGTATGTTGATGGCGAAGCAGTATACACTGCCACCGAGAATTTGCCTGTAACTCCCGGCAAGATCATGATGAACGCTTGGAACGGCAAGGGTGTTGACAGCTGGCTCGGCAAATATGACGGCACCACTCCTATCACCGCTGAATATCAGTTCGCACGCTTTACAGCGGCTGAATAATAAGCTTTCTTCCGTTGCTTTCCGAAAGGGGAGCAATGATACCCAACCATATCCATATATCCGTCCGGCGTTCACACACGTCTGACAAAGACTAAGACCCTTTCATAGGGTCTTTTCTTTTGCTGTCATAAATAGTGGATTGAAAAAGACGTTTCTGCATACGCGGAAACGTCTTTGCTGTTATTCTCTGTGCTGCCAGCTTATTCTGAAATAATTCTCGCGGTACTGCTTAGGTGTCAGACCGGTATGCTTTCTGAAGCAGGCGATAAAATGGCTGTGAGAGCTGAAATTCAGGTAATTTCCGATATCCAGCGGAGTGTACTCTGAGAATTTCAGCATATTTTCAGCTGCCTGTATTCTCCTGGACATGATGTATTCAGATATGGTCATGCCTACCTCCTGCTTGAAAAGCTTAGAGAGGTACTGGGGAGTCAGCCCAAGCCTGTCAGCGATCTCCTGAACACGTACACCGTTGTAAATGTTGTCGTAGATAATATCCAGACACATCAGAACGTGCTTTGAATATGCGTTGCCTGAATTTACCTTTTGCATACGCTTTGCATATTCTATGAATACCTCACGATGGATATCCTCAAGCTGATGAATGTCGGTGGCAACATCCAGCCTGTTGATGAAAATATCGCTTATAGTGTAACTGGTCTCGGTAGGCAGACCTTTTTCAATGCAGAATCTGGCAATCAGTGCAATAGTGATAGTCAGATGATATTTTACATTGCGAACGGGATCATCACTGAGTTTGCCGTAGCCTTCAACAGCCAGCGGAGTATACAGCTTGCGCACACGTTCGATATTGCCTGCTGCTACAGCAGAGTAGAACTCCAGCTCCTTCTCATAAGGCGAGTGTGTTTCGCCCGTTTCGCGCTGAATAAATTCACGTTGGGAAAGTTCCTTGTTGATGCCCACGAAGAGCGCCCCTTTCACAGATGTCTGTTTAATAGTATCATACCACATTTTTGTCTCCTTGTCAAAAATACGTCAGCACATAGTTAAGCTGATCAGCTAACATATTTGTCAGATTTCACAGAATTTCGCATATGTTGACAAAATTCGAGTCCGATATTCTGTGAAATATGACAAAATCACAAAACTCATTCAAAAAATATACAAATTTCCGAAAAACCAAAACGGCGGACTTAAAAAGCCCGCCGTTTTGAAAAACCGGAATATAAAAATGAAGGATATTAAAGCAAGATCATATTATTCCTCAGTCTTTTCCTGGGCCTCTTTGATGAGATAATCGAGAGCCTTCTCGTTCTCGGCAACAGTAGAAGTCCATGTGTATGACTCAGCAGGGTTCATAGAATTCTTGATTATACTATCGGTCAGATTTGAAAGATCGCTGGAAACGCCCTGTGCGAACTCAAATACAGGATGCTCTGCAGCTCTTGCATAGATCTCGTCACGCATTTCAAGCATTTCGTCGGTCCAGCCATAGTCGTTTTTATACTGGTCAAGAGTGATCTGGTGAGCTGCCTCGTCGATCTCTGCATATCTTGTGCAGTCGAGCCAAGCAGCAACTCCCTCGGGATTCTTAGCACCCTTTGCGATGCAGAAGCCGTGAACTCTTGAGGGAACATACATATTGTCAGAATCCTTAGCGCAGGGAACGGGCACGAACATTACTTCACCTGCGGACAGATCGCCGTAGGGAGCTGTAGTGCTGGGTGCGTCCTCTATTGCCCAAAGACCGATGGGATAGAACAGTGTCTCGCCGGAAGCGATACCTGTACCGAATACGTCGCCTCTTACCTTCCACTCATGCAGATGCTTGGGATAAACGACGTTATTCTTCTGGAGCTCGTACATCATATTCTGAGCTTTTGCAAGCTCGGGAGTATTGATGTTGTTTACGATCTTGCCGTCCTCCATGCCTACCAGAGGCTTACCAGAGGATTCAGTCAGTGCATTTTCGTAGTACCAGCCGTCCATAGCCCATTTATCAGCTTCTTCGTCGGTGAACTCAATGCACATCTCTGAAAGCTTGTCCCAATTCCACTCGCCGTTGTAATAAAGCTCAGCGGGATCTTCAAAGCCATTTTCCTCCATTACATTTTTATTATAGATCCAGATATAACTGGGGTCAACACGTGAAACTGCGACATAGTGACCGCCCTTGTACATGAACTGGTCATTAGCAGATTTCATAGGGCTCCACAGCTCGCTGTCAAAGTCAACATAATCATCCATTGGCTCGATCATGCTCTTGATTGCACCCTTGGGGAAAACGTCCATATCATCTGCACCTATAAAGTCAGGAGAATCACCTGACAGAATTGCGTTAGCAAGGTCATCGAACTTAGTTTCCCAAGTAGTCTGTCTGTAAATTATCTTACCGTTGTATTTTGTCTGGAACAGTGCCAGATCAACGCCGATATCCTTGTCAGCCGAAGCTGTAGGATTGATATCGTAGAAAGAGAACCAAACTATCTCGTTGTTTGCGAGCTCTTTATCTTCCATTTCACCGGCAAGTCTTGTTACAATGTCTTGCTGGCTCTCTTCGAGCTTCTTTTCAGGCATAGAGGATGCGTCGCCGCTCTTTTTGTCTGAATCGTCGCTGCTGCCTGAACTGCAGGCTGCCATACCGATTGAAAGTGCCAGTGCAAGAAGTGCTGCTGCTGTAAGCTTAATTTTTCTCATATTATATCCCTCCGTGTTGACCCTATGGTCATCGGTTATCAGTGCTTCTTCTTAGCAACGATAGCGCCTGCTGCTGCAACTGCCATCAGACCAAGTACTGCACCTGTAGCTGCACCGGTGTTGGAATTTGTGTTGTCAGTAGCGTCGGAAGCTGCAGAAGAAGTAGCTCCTGTGCCTGTGCCGTTCTTGTTATTATTGTTAGCCTTGCTGTCAGCCTTGGAATCAGTCTTTGAGTCAGCAGTGCTCTCTGTCTTGGACTCAGTCTTGCTCTCAGTCTTGGACTCGGCAGTGCTCTCGCCGCCTTCTGCCTTAGGTGCACCGAAGTCGATAGTGAAGTACAGTGTACCGCCGTTGAAAGCGCCTTCCTCTTCCCAGCCTGCAGTCTCGGGAGTAGCAGCGACTTCAACATCACCTGTATCCTCGTTTACCTTGTCAACAGGACGAATGTGGAATCTGATATCGCCTTCAGCGTCACGCTGCATCTCTGTTACGTTGAGCATATCATTGAATACAGTCTCAGTGCCGTCTTCAGCTACGAATTTAGCGTCTGTAACAGTCAGCTCGATAGGATAGCTTGCATCGTCAAGACCTGCCTTTTCAAGAGCCTTATCAACGTTGCATACCATAACGCCCATCTCACCCAGAGAGCCCTTGTCGGACATTGTCTTGTCAGCAAGGATAGGGCTGATCTTGTATTCAACAGAGATCTTACCCTCTGCATCGATACCGAACCAGTCGCTCTGGTTCCAGGACCATTTACCGTCATTGTTCATGAAAAACCCCATAGCTCCGATGCCATAGTATGCGTCATTGATATCAGCATTTGTCTCGCTAGGATATACCTTATCTGTCAGCTTTGTAGCTGATGCTGTCATTGCAAGTGTTGCTGCGATCACTGTTGCGGAAAGACCCGCAAAAATTCTTTTTGCCTTCATGTTTAATTCCTCCGTTAAACTATATTGCAAGGGCATTCGCTGCCCTTAGGTTGACTCAATTATAACTTAAAAATTGACTTTTTTATATAAAAAATATCACTTAAATATCGAAAATCTAACATAACCCTCGGTCATGTTCTCCAATTACTCCTTATTTCTCAACTCCTTTCGGCATTTTAGTTAACTTGTGCCGTACATCACTCCTTTCGGCGCAAAAATTATTTGCGGTCAAGTTTTATTCTTTTTCTTTGCACGGAATACCCCGAAGCCTGCACCGCATAACGCGGCAGCACCTATAACAGCGGCTATCACGCCTTTGTTATTTTTAGAAGCTTTTTTTCCTTTCTTTTCTGCATCGGAGTTTTCCGTTTTATCGGATATCCCCGCAGAAAAATCGGGAATGCAGTCCTTATCCTTTGCTATCAGAAGCAAAGATACGGTCTCGGGTTCCATCTCATATGTTATGGTGTTATCCATCACCTGAACTGACTTATTCTCGGTGTTATCTTTCATGTTGAATACCTGGGGTGCGATATTATTCAGTCCGTACAGATGCACATAGCTGTATTCTCCGCCCTTGATCTTGATATTCGCCGTAGTTTTGTCCTTGAAGGACTTGTTTGTTACCACCAGTGTGACAACATCGCTGTTATCTCCGAAGGTGGAAGCGTAAGCCGACGATCTTTCAAAATCGCTTGATTCGGTATGTCTCAGCGTATCACCGAAGTGACCGCCGTTATCATCAAAATCAGTAAACAGGTTTATCGCCGCACACTGATAATCAGCTTCCATAGCGAAAAGCGTTGCGAGATAAACATCGTTCTCCATAAATGCGCCCAGTGCGTCTGTTTCGGCTATCGCTCCGCAGATATCGTAGCTTCCGCCGAAATCATATTCGGTTATGGCTATCTTCGTTCCTGGATAGTATTGGTCGATCGACTGCTTCAGATTAGGCAGCAGCGGCAGGAAAGTCCCGCCCGTATCGGTTATCCAGCTATCCTCTTTGTAGGTGTCGTCCCACAGGCTTCTCACCGAATCGAATCTGGCCTGAACGCAGCCTTCGTCATTATAATGCTTGCATGAACGTTCGCCGCAGGGACCTTTAGCTTCGGTATAGTAATGAACATCCAGCGCATCCAGCAGGCGTGTGCCTGTTTCGTCCTCGGCCTTCTTCATTTGGTCAAGGTAGTAGTCTACGAACCAGCGGTAATCGTTTCTTTCAGCCTTGATATTCTTCCAGTCCTTTGCAGAAGAGAAAGTATCGAAAGCGCTGTATCCGAAAAGCGCAGGTCCGAAGACCTCTGCATCAGGGTCTATCTCCTTGACAGCCTTGGCCATAGCCGTGTTCTTCTCAACTATCTCCGCACAGGTGCATTGTTCGGGATGCATACGCGCATGGGTCATATGCCACAGGGAAGGTTCGTTATCCATCGAATACCCTCGTATACCGCCGTTTTTGGCGGAACCCAGAGTCTTTACCAGATAGTTTACATATTCATCCATATATACAGTCCCGTCCGTAAGATCGGGGCTGTCAGCAAATTCTTTTCCCTTGGTGATCTCCACCTTGTTCCACCTGTCCGACGGTGCTTTCTCACCTTCGGAAACCGCTCCGTTCATATCAGCCGAAACATAGCCTGCAAGCTGTAGAGTTGTCATTGGATAGGCGCTGTTCTTCTCCTTGCATTTTCTGCTGAGATTTATCGACATGGCGCCGGGAACATCTGCAAGTTCCTTATCCATTATCTGCGGAAAATAATTATCCGAAAAATGCTCCTTGTCCGAACCTGCATTTGAAGCATTGGTCTCCCAGTTGTAGGCAGAAGATCTGTTGCCTCCCGCACGTATCGCGGTAGGCATAACCGATGTGCCCATAAGTTCTTCGTTCACACCGAAGATGTACGGCGATATCGTTTTGCTCTCTTTTGAAAGATCAACGACTATATCCACCGATCCGCCCTCAGCACCCGCACCCATTGTGCATATGCTGAGTATAGCTGCGGCTGCCGTCATTGCAGCAGCTCTTTTGAGTTTTCCCATTGGTTCCTCCGAATATGAGAATGCTGATCCGCTGAGGAACACAGCATATAATATAGTTATATTATTAGCTATATTGTACCATATTAATTAGGATTCGTCAATAGTATATTACGAAATTTTGTTATTATTTCATCCTGTTAAGCAAAAACTGTCAGAAAAATGGCGTATTTTCGCAATATCGGTCTTGATTTTAGCAATTTTTGATGTTATCATAAAAAGTGTCAAACGCGGCATTCTTTTGTACAAACGGCTGAATAAGTACAAAAGATTTACAAAACAGCTTGCAAAATGGGGTGAGATGTGGTATAATGATTTAAAAATTTAAATTAAAATTAAGCATTGCATGGTAAGATTAAAATAATAAAAAACTATGCAAAGGAGCTGATATCCATGAGATTGCTACTGGCCGAAGATGAAAAGGAACTGTCCAACGCTCTCGTTGCAGTCCTTAAACACAATAACTATTCTGTCGATGCGGTATATAACGGAAATGACGCTTATGATTATATCATTGGCGCCGAATATGACGGCGTGATACTTGACATCATGATGCCCGGCTTGGATGGTGTCACAGTTCTCAGACGTATCCGTGAAAAGGGTATACAGACCCCTGTGCTGCTTCTTACTGCAAAATCTCAGGTAGAAGACAGGATAACGGGATTGGATTCAGGTGCGGATGACTATCTCACTAAGCCGTTCGCTATGGGTGAGCTCCTGGCGAGAATAAGAGCCATGACAAGGCGAAAGACTGAATTCTCACCTAATTTGCTTAAAGTAGGCAATGTTACACTTGACAGGGAAAGATTCGTGATCTCCACCGAAAACGGCGAGACAAGACTCGGCAATAAAGAATTCCAGGTGCTGGAAATGCTGATGCTCAACCGAAATATACTTATCTCCACCGAAAAACTTATGGAGAGGATATGGGGCTTTGATGCTGAGGCTGAGATAAGCGTGGTATGGGTCTATATATCCTATATCAGGAAAAAGCTTGCATCTGTAGGAGCCGATGTCGAGATCAAAGCCAGCAGAGGTGTCGGATATACCCTGGAGGTAAAAGAATGATAAAAAGGCTGCGGCGCAAATTTGTGCTGATAGCAGCCGCAAGCGTTCTTGCGGTGGAACTGGTAGTTGTGGGACTGATAAATATCATAAATATCGGCGAGACACACAAGCGCCAGATGCAGCTTATAGAAATACTCTGCGAGAATGACGGCGATTTCCCCGAATTCGGTATGCGCCATGAACAAATGCACAGCAGTGCTCCCGGCGGTGGATCATTTTCCCCTCCCGTGATGAACGGTGAACGGAAAAGGTTCCCTGATCTTGGCTTCAAGCTGAATGAAGAGACCCGTTATCAGACCAGATATTTCTGCGTTCGCTATAACAGAGAGCTTGTTCCCGTTGAGATAAATACGGGGCATATAGCAGCTGTTACTTCAGCCGATGCGCTGAACTATGCCGAGGAAGTCAGCCAAACAGGGAAGAACTCCGGATTCCTTGGCAATTACCGATATGAGGTAAGGGAAAACTTGGGCGAAACGCTTTACGTTTTTCTTGATTGCCGCGAAGACATACGCACCCAGCGCCTTTTTCTGCTGATATCAGCAGCGATATCTCTCGGCGGCTGGCTGCTGGTCTGCCTGCTTATTATCGTGTGCTCACGGTTCGCGGTCAGACCATTCATAGAAAACTATGAAAAACAGAAAATGTTCATAACTGATGCAGGTCATGAGATCAAGACCCCGCTGGCAATAATACAGGCTAATACCGAAGTCATAGAGATGATAGGTGAACCGAGCGAGTGGACACAAAGCATCAGAAATCAGATAGAAAGGCTAAATGGGCTCATAGCCGATCTGCTGAGATTGTCGCGTATGGACGAGGAGAACGTTAAGTTGGAATGTGAAGAGTTCGATTTGTCCGACGCATTTGACGAGATCGCGGGTCCTTTCAGGACTCTTGCGGAAAACAAGGGACTATCCCTTGAGATCAGGACACAGGAGCGTATCCGTATGAACGGCAACGTATCCTCCATAAGGCAGCTTGTATCCATACTTATCGAAAATGCCGTAAAGTATTGCGATGCGGGCGGCAGTATAGAAGCTTCCGTTGAAAAAACGGCAAGCGGCAGACACGCCATCATTCGGGTGAAGAACGACTGTGCTGAACCTCCCGAACAGCCAGAACGCCTGTTTGATCGCTTTTACAGGGCGGATAAGTCCCGTAAGCGCGAGGACGGTGAAACTAAGTCGGGCTACGGCATAGGATTGTCTGTAGCCAAAGCTGTTACGGAATCTCATAAAGGAAAGATATCATGCAAAGCCGAAAACGGCAAGATAGTATTTACTGTAAGGCTCAGGTGTCTGTAAAAAAATTTATGGAAGAATCAAATTGGTTAAGCTAGATTTAAGGTTGAGGGTCTATACTCTTAATCATAGAAGAAAATCTGGATTACTGTAAAGAAAAGAAACGGAAAGGAAAGTGATGATATATGGGCGCTATACAGGAAATTTTCAAGAGAGTTGAGAAGAAGTACATAGTTACCGACGAACAGCAGGAAGAACTTGTGCGTGCTATGACAGGCAGAGCGGCTGCCGATAACTACGGACTGACGACGATATGCAACATATATTACGATACTCCCGACCATCAGCTTATAAGGACTTCGATGGAGAAGCCCGTTTACAAGGAGAAGCTGCGTATCAGGAGCTACGGCGTTCCCACAAAGGATTCCAAGGTCTTTGTTGAGCTCAAGAAGAAGTACAAAGGCGTAGTCTATAAAAGACGTGTGGATATGTCACTGATAGATTCCTATGAATTTGTGAACTTTGGCGTATGCCCGGGCAAAAATCCCCAGATAGAGAAGGAGATAGAGTATTTCCTGAATTACTATCATGATATCGGACCTGCGATGTATCTGAGTTATGACAGAATAGCTTTTGCAGGGGTCGATAATCCTGATCTCCGTATCACCTTTGACGGCAATATAACCTACCGCGAGGAGGAAGTAAGGCTGGAAAAGGGTGTGTGGGGCGAAAAACTGCTTGATCCCCATACAAGGATCATGGAGATAAAGATCCCGGGAGCTATGCCACTGTGGCTCAGCCATCTGCTGGATGATATGAAGATATATCCCGGCAGCTTCTCAAAGTACGGTGAAGCTTACAAGAAAGTCTTCTGTGAGGCTCTCGATCAGGAAAAATATCTCAAGCTTAACCGCGAAAACGTAAAAGGAAAGGTGAACGATTGTGCTTAATGAATTATACTTGAATGCGGCGGACCTTACGTCATCTATCGGAATATCAACAGGAAAATTTGCGGGGTGCACCATAGTGTCACTCATCGTTGGCGCAATGATAGCTGCTGCCTTCTGCTTCAAACAGCATAAGACCAAGAGCTTCCTGACAACACTGGCACTTCTGCCCATGATAGTACAGGTAGTTATAATGCTGGTAAACGGCAATCTGGGTACAGGCGTAGCAGTTGCAGGTGCGTTCAGCCTGGTAAGGTTCCGTTCGATACAGGGCAGTGCTAAGGATATACTGGCTATATTCCTTGCAATGGCAGTAGGTATCGCAACAGGTACCGGCCATCTGGTACTTGCGGTTGTATTCACACTGATCGTAGGTGCCCTCAATATAGGATACCTCTATGTACCTTTCGGTGATGATGACGAGACCGAAAAGGTGCTGACGATCACTATCCCCGAAAGCCTTGATTACAGCCATGTATTTGATGATATTTTCAGACAGTTCACTTCAAAGGCTACTCTTGAACAGGTAAAGACCACCAATATGGGCAGTCTTTTCAAGCTTAAATACAATATCACACTGTTAAAGGGCGTAAGCGAGAAAGTCTTTATTGATGAGCTTCGTGTTCGCAACGGCAATCTTGAGATACTTTGCTCAAGAAGGATGTCTGACAGCGACAGGCTCTTATAATACTGTAAATTCTGTATTTTTTACTCGCCTGAAGGCTTATTTTTCGGGCGGGTAAAAAAAGCAGAAAATTAATGTTAGAAGTTTTAATAAATTAATAGGGAGGTAATCTGCGATGAGATATAGTGCGATGAAAAGAGCAGCTGCGATAGCAGCGGCACTGATGATGCTTGCAACGAGCGGCTGTGCGGATACAGGAAAGGATAAGTCCTCGAAAACTACGAGCACGGCAGTTGTAACGTCAGCGGATGCAAACATATCGGCTGACGATATCGAAGTGGGCTACGAAGAAAATGACACTGTTGACGCAGTATTTTCCGGCAGCGGCATAGAAGTCAGCGGCAGCGGAATATCCGCAGAAGGCACTGTCCTTACTATCACCGATGCGGGCACATATCGTCTGAGTGGCAGCTGTGTAAACGGCAGGATAGTCATTGAAGCGGATAAAGAAGACAAAGTCAAACTTGTTCTCAACGGGCTTGACCTGACCTGCACCGACAACGCCGTTATAACTGCAAAAGCCGCAGATAAAGTTTACCTCCTGCTTGAAAGCGGCACCGAGAACAAACTGAACGACGGTACCGAATACTCTCTTGCAGAGGGTGATAACACCGATGCGGCAGTATTTGCAAAGTGTGACCTTACCATAAACGGCGAAGGCAATCTAAACGTAACGGGTAATTACAAGCACGGCATAGTATCGAAAGACGACCTTGTCATCACAGGCGGAAATGTCACCGTGAACGCGGTATCATCAGCACTTTCGGGCAAGGACAGTGTAAAGATCAGCGAAGGAACTTTTGACCTGACATCGGGTACTGATGCTGTCAAGTCAACCAATGAAGAAGAGGAAGGCAAGGGCATAATAAGTATTACAGGCGGTACATTCACTATAAACGCAGGCGGTGACGGAATTTCGGCTGCAAAGGAACTTCAGATACGCGGCGGGGAGTTCGATATCACCACAGGCGGCGGAAGTGCAAACGCTTCTATGAAGTCAGACGGTATGCCGAACGGTGATCGGATACAGGGCTTCGGCGGCAGAGGTGACTTCGGAACACCGCCCGATATGGGCGAACATCCGGATTTCGGAGATTTTGACCCATCGGAATTTGAAAAGAACGGCGAACGTCCCGATTTCGGCGACATGGGCACACCTCCCGAAAAGCCCGATGGTGAAACTTTTGGTAAAATGGAAGAAAGATCAGCCGATACCAATAAAGACATTTCTTCCGAAAATGTTGATACTTCCGCAGATACTGAAACAACTTCGGCTAAAGCGCTGAAGAGCGGCGGTGCTATCATCATCGAAGACGGCACTTTTTCGATAGATTCCGCAGATGACAGCCTGCACTGTGACGGCTCGGCAAGCATCAGCAGTGGAAACATCTCGGCGAGTTCTGGGGATGACGGGATCCACGTCGGCGGCGACCTGGTCATCAGCGGCGGCACAATCGATATCTCCAAGAGCTACGAGGGCATCGAGGGCATGACCGTGACTATCACGGGCGGCGATATAAATGTTACCGCTCAGGACGACGGCATCAACTGTGCAGGCGGCAGTGATACGGGTTCATCGGACCGCATGGGCAGGGATAGCTTCGCTGCTCAGGAGGGTGTATACCTTAAAATAAGCGGCGGCACACTGAATGTAAATTCAGCTGGCGACGGTCTTGATTCCAACGGCGACCTTATCATCGAGGGCGGTACCATCTTCGTGAGCGGGCCTGAAAACAGCGGAAACGGCTCCATAGACCACAATGGTGCCGCAAGCATCACAGGCGGTACGATAATAGCATCGGGTGCGATAGGCATGGAAGAAATGTTTGAAGAAAACGGCACCACACAGTGCGCGGTCCTTCACGATTTCACACAAAGCTTCTCAGCTGATACCGAATTCACCGTCACAGATAAGGACGGAAATGCTATCCTGACTTTTACCAACCCCAAGACATGGCAGGGCGTGATATTCTCATCATCTGACCTTAAACAGGGTGAGACTTATATAGTATCCGCAGGCGGCGAAAGCGAAGAGATAACTCTTGAGAATGTCATTACCTCAAACAGCAAAGGCGGCTTCGGCGGTATTGGCGGCCACGGCAATATGAGGGGCGGTAAATTCAAAGGCGAAAACTTGGATAATTTTTCCGATGTATAAATATACCATAGAAAGCACTTCTGTCAGCGCAGAGGTGCTTTTTGCGGTGATAATTAGTCAATACGAGCAGTTGACATTTGCTTAATAGTGTGTTAAAATAAAGTATATATTATGACAATTAATTCAGCAGAATGCTTGTCGGAATTTTTTCAAAAGGGGAGGTGTCCGGGTGGAAGAGAATGAATTGACGGGTATGCTTGAACATATCGAAACAATAGGCGAACGTTTTTCAAGGATAATGAACGTCCTTATAATCGGCTTCCTGATATCGGCTGTACTAAGCTTTCTTTGTGCTGCAGGTGCTCTGATATATGATAAACTTCCCGAGGAATTCGCCAAAAGCTTATATATAAGGGAATTCGACCTCAATGCTTTCAACCTGACGATAGCTTCCGACAGCCTTGATGAATACTACGTTGCAGGCATCGGCTATTTTATATACTCCCTTTATTCCGCGCTTGTGGTGATGATACTCAGCTTTTATCGAAAACTTGTCAATGCTGTGGTCGGTAAAGGTCAGCCCTTTACGCAGGAAGCGGGCAGAATGATGAAAAAGTATTCCTATCTGACTCTTTTGTTCATCATCTCGGGCAATCCCGTTGTGACAATACTCATGTTCATGATACTCAGGCTTTTTGCCGTGCTTTTTGAATACGGCGCGTATCTTCAAAAGAAAGCCAACGAGACTAACCGTATACAGGAAGAAATAATTGTATCATTCGCTGAAATAACCGAGAACAAATCGGGTCAGACAGGTCAGCATATCAGGCGCGTGGCTGAGTATTCAAAGATCATAGCCGCCGAGATGGGGCTTGAAGCTGACAAAGTCCAGCTTATCGGTCTGGCATCGACCATGCACGATATCGGCAAGCTGATAGTGCCCTCCGAGATACTGGACAAGCCCGGCAGACTCAATGATGAGGAATTCGCAACGATAAAGACCCATACCACCTATGGTGCGGCACTTCTCAGCCGTGTTGAGGGCGATATTATGCAGCTTTCAAAAACTATTGCGTTGGAACATCACGAGCGTGTTGACGGCAAAGGCTATCCCCTCGGCAAGGAGGGTCATGCTATCGCCCCTGAAAGCCGTATAGTAGCGGTAGCCGATGTTTACGATGCTCTCACCAGCCGCCGAAGCTACAAAAAAGCCTGGGACCCCAAGGACGCATATAACGAGATAGTCAAGAATTCGGGTACCCAGTTCGATGAAGATGTCATTGATGCTTTCAAGTCAGCCTATGACAAAATAGAGGAAGCCAGAAAGCGCTATGCTGATAAGGATACCGTGGAGGATGGTCAATTGTAAAAAAAATGTTAAAGACATTGACAAACCTGTCGGATGGTGTTATAATATTTTAGTCTGAATAGGACGTAATAATGAATGCTACATAGAACTACTGTCTGAACTAAGGATGATGGGCTTCTATGAGCCATAATTTTTAGTTTGGAAGGAGGTAAGTTCTGATGAGAGAAGGTATTCACCCTAACTATGTCGAGACTACAATTACTTGTGCTTGCGGCAACGTTATAAAGACCAGATCCACCAAGGAGAACATCAAGGTCGAGATCTGCTCCAAGTGCCACCCTTTCTTCACTGGTAAGCAGAAGCTGGTTGACAGCGGCGGACGTGTTGACAGATTCAAGAAGAGATTCAATCTCGGCTAATTATCAAGAAGCTAAAGAGCGGAAATTTTCCGCTCTTTTTTGTATATAGAAGGAGTCTCCGCAGATACAAGTGGGAAAACTATATCGAAAGAGGACAGTGTATGAACTACAAAACGGTCTACGGTTGTGCCCAAGGCACTTATACCGAGAAAAAAAGCGATTTTATAGGGCAGATAGCTCCCGTTAAAACAGCCGAACAGGCTATCGCTTTTATCGAGAAGATAAAGGCTGAGAACCGCAAGGCAAGGCATAATGTTTATGCCTATGTTGTGCGCGAGGGCAATGTTTCACGTTATTCCGATGACGGCGAACCCCAGGGAACAGGCGGGGTGCCCGTGCTTGATGTGATAAACAAGGCGGGTCTGACCGATGTGTGCGTTGTTGTAACAAGGTATTTCGGAGGAATACTGCTGGGCGCCAACGGCTTGGTAAGGGCGTATTCTCAGGCTTGTTCGCTTGCGATTTCCGAAGCTGATATCCTGAATATGTACGAATGCTCGATGATCTCATTCTCCTGCGACTACAACCTCTACGGCAAGATAAAGTATATCCTGCCCGATCATGAAGTTATCACTCAGCGTGAAGACTTCGCCGATACCGTCGATATGGAGCTCCTTGTAAAGACCGAGCTTTGCGACGCATTTCTGAAAAAGCTGACAGACATTTCAAACGGTCAGCTGAAATATGAGATACAAGAGGGACTGTGGGCGGATTTCTCCGTAAATAACCGTTGATTTGTATATTTTGTTTGAGATTTGCATTTTAAATTTGTGATATCCTACAAATCGATTTGAATGCTTCAAAAAAATAAAGGTATTTTTTGAGTAAATGAAGTATATTCTAGTAAACGGCGAAAACAGGCGGAGGTGATGATATGCTGCCCAGAGAACAGTGGGAACAGTTTGAACATAGTATCCTTTGTGAAAAAGCCGCTTTCTCGGATAATTCCGCTGGAAGAGAAAGGAAAGAGGAAAAATGCCCCCTGCGTTCGGAATACAGGCGCGACAGGGACAGGATACTCCACTGCAATTCTTTCAGAAGGCTGAAACACAAAACACAGGTGTTCTTGTCTCCTGCGGGAGATCATTACCGTACCCGCCTTACACATACACTTGAAGTCAGCCAGATAGCAGGCACCATAGCCCGCGCACTCAGGCTGAACGAGGATCTGACCGAAGCCATCGCGCTGGGTCACGACCTTGGGCATACACCTTTCGGTCATGCGGGTGAGCGTATGCTGAACGAACTCAGCCCCTACGGATTTCATCATTACGAGCAAAGCCTGCGCGTGGTGGATAAGCTGGAAAAGGAGGGCAGGGGACTTAACCTTACCCATGAGGTCAGGGACGGAATACTTAAACATACCAACGCCGTCGCAAAGACCTATGAAGGCTACGTCGTTCGCTTTGCCGATGTTATAGCCTATATAAACCACGAT
Organism: Ruminococcus albus AD2013; assembly: GCF_000526775.1. Classification (NCBI taxonomy): domain Bacteria; kingdom Bacillati; phylum Bacillota; class Clostridia; order Eubacteriales; family Oscillospiraceae; genus Hominimerdicola; species Hominimerdicola alba. The sequence continues at coordinate 1,538,482 of NZ_JAGS01000001.1, read as the reverse complement.
ATCGACGATTCCATCAGGGCGGGGATACTAAGAGAGGATGATATCCCCTCAAAGATAACTTCGGTTCTCGGTCATTCAAAATCCTCGCGTATCACAACACTCGTAAGTTCGCTGATAGAATGTGGACTTAACGGCGAAGCGGGTGACGAGGATTCGCTGAAAATGACACCCGAGGTGGAAACTGCATATAAAGCGCTGCACAAGTTCATGTTCGACAGCGTGTATACAAATCCTGTCTGCAAATCAGAAGAACGCAAGGCGCAGGATATGATAGCATATCTATACAAATATTATACCGACCATCTTGAAAGACTGCCCGCAATGTATATGAATCTTGCATATCATTACGGAATAGATATGGCGGTCTGCGATTATATATCGGGTATGACCGATGTTTTCGCAGTAGAAACTTTCAAGGAGCTTTTCATCCCCGCGGCATGGATGATAAAGTAAAGCAGATATTCAGCCGCATAGGAGAGGGGGACGCATTTTTTGGATCAGGAATTTCTTGAAAAGCTGAAATATGAGAACCCCATCAACGAGGTAATGCGTGAGAACGGCGTTGAGCTGAAAACATCGGGGCGGGGATATATGTGCAAATGCCCCTTTCACGATGACAGCACAGCTTCATGCAGCGTTGTTCCCTCACAGGGGTTTTTCCACTGCTTCGGCTGTGGTGTCAGCGGAGATGTGGTGACCTTTGTAAGAAAGTACAGAAGTCTCAGTTTCATGGACGCTGTCAATTATCTGGCACAGCGTGCGGGAATGACAGTCCCCACATGGCAGGGCAATGACGATAAAAGCTACAAGCGCAGGATGCGCATATACGAAATGAACAAGTGCGCCGCAAGATTTTTCCGTGACCAGCTGAAAACTCAGGACGGTCTCAGGTGCCTGAATTACCTCGTGCATACCCGTAAGCTTTCAGCTGATGTTATAAAAAAGTACGGTATGGGCTTCGCTCCTAAAAGCTTCACTGCACTGAAGTCCTATATGCTGGGCTGTGGTTACAGCGAGGACGAACTTGTCTCCGCATCACTTCTGGGTCGTTCGCAGACATCGGGCAGAACTTACGATTTCTTCATGGACAGAGCGATGTTCCCATTTATCGATGTCAGCGGAAATATAGTCGGATTCGGCGGAAGAACTCTTGGGGAAGATAAACGTAAGTACCTCAACACGGGCGATACCACTTCCGAAGAATTCCGCAGGACTAATGACGAAAAAAAGCTGGACGGCTATTCAAAGGCGAGGTTCGTATTTTCCCTCAATTACGCCAAAGACGTTTCGGTAAAAAGCCGTGAACTTCTTTTGTGCGAGGGCAATCTCGATGTGATATCCCTTTACCAGCACGGATTCACCAATGCGGTGGCATCCTGCGGTACAGCCCTTACCCCCGAACAGGTAAAGGTAATGAAGAATTACGCCGACAGAGTAGTCATATGCTACGATGCCGACGATCCGGGACAGAAGGCAGCACTGCGTGCAGTTGGTATGCTGCGAAGCGGAGGTCTCGGCAGCAGCGTTATCCACATGGAGGGTGCAAAAGACCCAGATGAATATATAAACAAGTTTGGTGAAGACCATTTCAGGTATCTGGTAAATAATGCCGCTGACGGCTTTGATTTTGAACTCGGATACTATTCCCGCGGACTTGATCTTGAAAAGCGGGACGATAAGATACGTTTCCTGAAAATGGCTTATACGTCAATAGCCGGCGAACCCGACAGCACAGCAAGGGATACTATGGAACGTCAGCTGGCTGAACAGTATAACGTTTCTTTCGATGTCGTGAGAGCGGCAGTCGATGATATAATGATGCGCGAGATGGATTCCCAAAGGCGTGCAAAACAGCGCGAAGAAGTCAGACAGACTATCGTTGCCGATGAAGAAGTCGCGGCTAACAAAGCGGTCTACTGCGAGCGTGGACTGATATACTATATCTGCACCAACGCCGATGCTGCACAGGAGATAGGTCAGCGTATCTCCCCCGATGAATTCACCGATGACCTTAACAGGAAGATACTTCTCGATATCTCGGGCAGGATAGCCCTTGGCGATATCATTTCGGTAGATGTGGTCTGTGAATCGCTTTCGGAAGAAGAAGCCGAAAGGCTGAAACGTTCCTTTGCGAAGTATAAGACCCTCAATGTTGACAGAGGTGTGGCGGAACAGTATATTGACTCCATAAAGGAGTATAATAAGAAAAACGCACCAAAGCAGGACGATGGTCTGACTGAAAAGGACTATTTGAAAATGATGGAGGAACTGCGCAGAAAAAAATGCTGACGCGGTATAAAATATATGTCACCTAAATTAAGGAGAGTTGAACATGACTGACAAGAGCAAGATAATGGAAAACCTGATGGAACACGGCAAGCAGACAGGCAAGCTGACCACCAAGGAGATAACCGACGCACTGGAAAAGCTGAACTTCGATGTTGAGCAGATGGATAATTTCTATGACACCTGCAATAGCCTTAACATCGAGATCATCGACGATGTTGTTGTTGATGATACACTGGATTTCGTCAACCCTGATGACGAACTGGATCAGGACGACGTTGATATCGCCCTTTCCACTGATGGTATAGCCATCGACGACCCCGTTAAGATCTATCTCAAGGAGATAGGAAGAGTGCCACTGCTGACCTCCGAGGAGGAGATACAGCTGGCTGAGATGATGTCCGGCGACAACGACAGGGAAGCTGTAAAGGCGAGAAAGCGTCTGGCAGAAGCTAACCTGCGTCTGGTAGTATCCATCGCCAAGAGATACGTGGGCAGAGGTATGTCCTTCCTCGACCTTATCCAGGAAGGCAACATGGGTCTTATCAAGGCAGTTGAAAAGTTCGACTACAAGAAAGGCTTCAAGTTCTCCACATATGCTACATGGTGGATAAGACAGGCTATCACAAGGGCTATTGCCGATCAGGCAAGAACTATCCGTATCCCCGTGCATATGGTAGAGACCATCACCAAGGTAAAGAAAGTTTCTTCTCAGCTTCTCCATAAGAACGGTCACGATCCGTCACCCGAGGAAATCGCAGAGGAACTGGATATGAGCGTTGAAAGAGTTCGTGAGATAATGAGAATAGCTCAGGATCCCGTATCCCTTGAAACTCCTATCGGTGAGGAGGAAGATTCCCACCTCGGCGACTTTATCCCCGATGATGACGCTCCCGCTCCCGCAGAGGCTGCTTCTCTGGTACTTCTGAAAGAGCAGATAGATCAGGTGCTCTCCACTCTTACCGAACGTGAAGAAAAGGTGCTCAGACTGAGATTCGGTCTCCAGGACGGCAGATCCAGAACATTGGAAGAAGTTGGTCAGGAATTCAAGGTAACCAGAGAGCGTATCCGTCAGATCGAAGCTAAGGCACTGCGTAAGCTCCGTCATCCCAACAGAAGCAACAAGGTCAGGGATTATCTTGACTAAGGGAGGGCGAGATGTACATAACTCTCGAAACTGATTACGCAGTCAGGATAACGTCCCTGCTGTGCAGATCAGAAAGCAGGCTCGACGCTAAGACTATTTCCGAACAGACCTGCGTTACCCTCAGATTTTCCCTGAAAATACTGCGTAAACTGGTGTCTGCAGGGATAGTCAAGTCCTTCAAAGGTACACAGGGCGGATATGTCATCGCTATGGATCCGAAGGATATCACGCTGAAAATGGTGATAGAGGCTATCGAGGGTAAATACTGCTTTTCAAGATGCCTTCAGCCCGATTCGGACTGTAACAGAGGTGCATCCGGCAAATGTCCATTTCAGGATGCTTTTGCCGAGATAACAGATGTAGTATCCGAAAAGCTTGAAAGTCATAATTTTGCCGAGCTTAACAGCAAGTATGAGGTTTCTGATGGAAAATAGACCTGATAAAGATAAGCCCAAGAGCAGCTTTCGTCTCAGCGATGAGGCGAGAGCTGAAATTGACAGGGAATATATGGATGCTCCTGCGGATTATTCAAATTATATCCGTCCCCGCACAGTCGTGCCAAATAATATTTTCAATAACTCAAATCAGTACCATAATAACATTGACTATAATAACGTTGACGAGTACAATGATTATCCTGATGAGTACGAAGATGCTTCGGATGAATACGGCGGATTTCAAGACGGATACGATGATATGCATGACGAATATGAAGCTATCCCCGATGATATCGCCGATGAGTTTGATAACTATGAAGATATCCCCGATGGATTCGGCGATTTTTCCGAAGCGGAAATAACTGAGGACGAGGAGGAAGCACCTCCCAAAAAGAAGAAAAAGCACTGGCTCAGAAGACTGATAATAAGCGTTATAGTGCTCTGTTTTACGGTCATGGCAGTTGATATCGGAATTCTGTTTTTTACGGGACACCTATGGTTCAACGAACCCCGAAAGCGTGACTACCCTATAAGAGGACCCGTTATCACCGAAAAGGCGGGTGAAGTCCAGTGGAAGCGCTTTGCGCAGCAAAATATCCAGATATGCTATATCCGTGCCACCAAGGGCATTTCTTATGAAGATAAGCTTTTCGAGAAGAATAAAGAAGGTTCGGGACAGACCGGTCTGCCCACGGGTATGATCCACATTTTCGATCCCATGCTTGACGGTGAAGAACAGGCAGAACATTTCATTGAAGTCTGCGGCGGCATGGGCGGACGATTGCGTCCTGCTGTGGATTGCGATCTTAGTTTTTTCTATTCGATACTGCCCTCAGACAGTAAAAAGATCGCCGAAAGACTTCGCGCTTATGCCGACAGGATAGAGGAGGAGTACGGCTGTACCCCGATCATTAAGTGCGACAGCGGTTTCTATGAAGATATAGCAAGTGCAGAACTTTTTGATGATTGCCCTATATGGTACGTCAGCGAATATCATAAGCTGCCCAAGGACGTCCGTGCTGACCTGTGGGGATACAGCAGCCGCGTAAAATTCAGCTTCTATGAGAATCATAATTTCCTCGAAATGGTGGTGCTGAATGGCGGCGAAGATGATTACTACAAACTGCTCATTGATGATGCATCGGACGAAACCGAATAGGAAAGTTAAAATGTTCAGCCTTGTCGGACAGCTCAGCCGATGCCGTTATACAGCCTGATAAATAATATAAGCCCCGCGGATCCATTCGGAAACGCGGGGCTTTTCATATAAAAGCGTGGGAAGTATAATGCTGTAAATGTGTGATTTACTCAGCTACGAAAATAACAAAGCAGTTATCGGGGAGAGAATAGCATATTTCTGCAACCTGTCCGGAGCTGAATCTCTTGCTGGGGATCCGCTTGATGATAGAAGTATCTCCGAGATAGCTTACCCACTGCTCAGCCTTTTCAACAGTGCCGCCCTTAAATGTGTTCAGCAGATAGTTGTTCATACTTTCCTTGTATTCGTAAGAGCCTTCGTAACCGAGCTTGGTTACATAGAACTGCTCTGAATGATACATTTTATCGTCATTGTCATATATGAAAACATCTTCGCCGCACAAACCGATATTACCTGCGAAATCGTTCAGTTCAAGCTTGAGCATGACTTTTTCACCAACGCTGCAAAGCTCGGGGAATTCTATTTCGTCCTGCTTTGATGCATAGTACCAGCCGTTGTCGTCATCGTCGGTTATCTTTCTGCCGAGAGGTACCATTACTTCCAGCTCTCCTGTAGAAGGATTATACTGAGGTACCTGTGACAGTTTGTCCATGAGGTCTGCACCCTTGAACCACTGACCGTCAAATTTTACCGTGCATTTGTATTCAAGTGTGCTTATATCCTCAAGCTCATTATTGTTGAACTCGCTTATCGGTCTTGCGTCAAATTTTGAAAGAACACCGTACAGTTCTCTTGAAGTTACAGTCGCACCGCAGATGATCGTAGCATCATCTATCTCACGCTCGAATTCAACGGATACATAATTATCATCGTCGAGCTGATAATTACGATCATTATACATGGTTTCGTCATTGCCTGCCTGTGCGTGCTGACCTCTGTCGTTTTCGTCGTTCAGTTCGTTTTCGGGTTTGCTGTTGTTATTGTTCTTAGTATTGCCCGAGGTATTCTCCTTTGCCTCGGTTTTGTTGTCATTATTCTCCTTGACCTCGGCTGTGCTGCTGTCTTTTTTCTCCTTTACATCGACTCTGCTTATCTCTTCTTTTTTCTCATCATCCTTCACGGTATCATCGTTCTTCTCGTTCTCTGATGTCTCTGAAGCTGAATCTTCATCAGCTGTCACAACGATATCCTTGAGGCTCTCAGGTCTTGAAGAAACGTTGCTGCTGTTTGCAGCTTTCATGGAATTCAGTGCGAATACGCCGCTTCCCATAACAACTACTGCGCAGGCAGCAGCTATGATACCCTTGCTGTTTCTGATCTTTGCACCGTTGTTTGTCATTCTGTTATTAGTCATGATGTTTCTCTCCTCATTCTCAATGTTTTCGATATTACTTTTTTCTCCGATAGTTATTGTTCGGGAACGTTCGCTGCTGTTATTTTCCGCCGCAAGTACGTTCTCGAGTATTCTCTTTTTGGTGTCCTTATAATACTTTTCCGCTACGTCGGAATAACGCATGGCCATCGTCCTCCTTTACTGATTTTTTTAGTTTTTTCAACATTCGGTACATTTTCGTCTTTACCGTGGATTCTTCCATGCTGAGGGCAGATGCGGTTTCTTTTAAAGTCAGCCCCTGCCCGAAGTGAAGCATGAAAATGTTGAACGTTGTGATGTCTTCCTTTTTTAGTTCTCCCATCACCTCTTCATAAGTGGTGCATTCTGTTTGTTCCAGCTCTTCCAGAGCATCATTATCAGGTATATCGAAATGTTCATCGATACTTTCAACCGTGATCCTGCTCCGTCTTTCTGCTGCTGCACTGTAGTGGTCAGCCATATTGTTTTTGGCTATACGCAGAAGATAGTGCTTAGGATTGAGTATCGTACAGCCTTCCAGCATTTTTCTGTAAAATGTAAGGTATACATTTTGTATCATATCCTCAGCATTCTCGCGCGTGTCCGCCTTAGATACGATGTATCGGTATATGTAGTCATAAGTGTCATCGTAGATCTTCTGGAACTTAGCTGTAACATCTTTTTTGCTCAAAGCCAACACCTCCTTCCGCAAGGGATTTTCTTGCCCTTTCGCCTTAATAGACCGCTGTGTTCTGAAAAAAGTTTCACCTTTTCAAAAAAAATTTTTCTGTTCGCGGGAACTGTATCAGCGAGGGTTTTTGTCCCTTTCGCCACAATAGACCGCTCTGTCCTGAAAAAAGTTTCACCTTTTCAAAAAAATTTTTCTGTCCGCGGGAACTGTATCAGCGAGGGTTTTTGTCCCTTTCGCCACAATAGACCGCTCTGTCCTGAAAAAAGTTTCACCTTTTCAAAAAAATTTTTCTGTCCGCGGGAACTGTATCAGCGAGGGCTTTTGTCCCTTTCGCCACAATAGACCGCTCTGTCACGAAAAAAGTTTCACCTTTTCAAAAAAATTTTTTCTGTTCGCGGAAACTGTATCAGCGAGGTTTTTTTTTCCTTTCGCCACAATAGACCGCTGTGTTCTGAAAAAAAGTTTCACCTTTTCAAAAAAAATTTTTCTGTCTGCAAAAGCCTATAAAACCGGGGCTTTTTGTAATATCGAAAAAATAGGATAATTTGAGAATATAGAAAGTATAGCGCGATGCGAAGTTAAAATCAAGCGGGAAAAATAAGATTTCTTTAAACGAATGATTTAAAATGTCAGCAAATGGAAACAGAGTGAACATCCTTATGCAGACTATCGAATTAAAAAGAGACTACGCTCTGCTTTGCAACAAAAAAACGCACCGCGGCAAACGGTGCGTATATATGTAATAGAACTATGTATGATGGTTTCTGTATCTGAGCGGTGTCGTCCCGAATATTTTCTTGAAGCTCCTGATGAAATTCTCACTGCTGCTGTAACCGCATTTTTTTGATATCTCTTCCACGCTCATGCGGCTCTCTTTAAGTAGTGAAGCCGCCATTTCCATGGTCATTTTCTGTATATCCTCCCTCGGCGATACCCCGAAGTGATTTTTGTAAAGCACGCTGAAATGACTGCGCGTCATGTAGAAAGCTTCTGCCATACGCTCCACCGACCATTCTCCCGGGGCTGAACTTACCTCTGACCGTATCTGACGCAAACGCTGTACAGTCAGATTATCCCGCTTTGCTTTCGGGCTTATATCCACACGTACAAGACACAGTTCGTCTATCGCACACCGCAGGGCATCGGCCATCTCGCGGCTGTGATCTATCATAACATCAGTCAGCCACCATGTTATGCGTGATATGCTCTCAACGAACTTCTGGCTTGGTTCAGCGTAGAATACCTTATATATCGGCAGTCCGCTTTTTTCAAGAAGTCCCTCGTCATCGTATGTGAATTTAACGTAGTCGTTTGTGAACCCGCCTTCCAATGACTTGTAATCCACAGGTCTGTCAGGCGGGAATATCAAACAGGCGTGAGGCTTGGTGATGATGCTCTCTCCGTTCAGCAGAAGTTCCACAGGGTCATGAAAATGCACCAGCATATAACATGGCTCACCGGGTATATTTATATGGAAGCTTTCATGCTCCGTGCGGTCATTGAAAGCTCCCCATATCTTAATGCTCATATATCTCTGCCACTCAAAATGTGATTAAATATACTTACATCGAGATGTTGTAAGTTCTCGCGAACATTACTTACTGCTTCACAATGTATGCTTTTGATTGACCGAAATCATATCTACTCACAAGTTCTTGTACACTCCACAGTCGTTAATTCCCGAAATAGCCTTCGGTACATACTTACGTTTGCGTTTAATTATGCAACTTCGTAAGTCATGGCATCTTTCAAATTAAGGGCAGCATTGAGATCTCTGTCTTCGACATAACCACAACTGCATCTATAGATTCTATCTGAAAGCCTTAAATCTTTCTTGATGCATCCGCAACAGTGGCAAATTTTAGATGATGGATACCATCTGTCTACAACTCTTAATTCTATACCATTTTCGTTGCATTTGACCTGAAGTTTCGCTCTGAATTCATAAAACTTCTGTGCCGCAACCGTTTTTGAAAGATGCCTGTTCTTCATCATTCCTTTTACATTCAAATCCTCAATCGTTATATAAGATGGCTTGGTTTTTACTATCTCAGCGATTGTCTTATTGATGTAGTCAGTACGGATATTATCTATCCTATGATAAAGTTTCTGTACTTTGAGCTTTTGTTTTTGTATATTTTTTTGAGTGGACTCTCCTTTCTTTAAATTTTCATATTTGCGAGAAAGACATCTTTGCTCTCTTCGTAATTGTTTTTCAAGTTTCTTAACTTTGCCAGACTTGTTGATATTCTTGAATGTTTTACCATTAGAAATAATCGCTAAATCCTTTAATCCTAAATCAATACCGATACCTTCGCTGCTGTTTTTGGTGATTTTGTTGTCAGGTATTTCTACAAGTGCAGATACATAATATCTTCCTGCTTTTTTAGAAACTGTACCGCTTTTGATTTTCCAACCATCTTTAGTTGTTGGTATATAACCCTTTTCTTTAAGTTTTACCCAACCAAGAGTAGGGATATTTATTCTATGTCTTTCACAAGCACAATCTTTTGGATTATTCTTTACAAAATACATTTTCACATCAGATTTATCCTTTTTCTTATAGTTGGGATAACCGCTTTGATGCTTAAAAAATTTTGTAAAAGCAGCACATCCATCTTCAATAGATTTCTTTACAGATTTAGAACTTACTTCCTTAATCCACAGTTTATCTGGATTATTTGGAAGATATTCGTTATTTAGCCAGACGCTAAAACTCTTTCCACTCATGAACTTTTCGCCTTTATCGTAAAGTTCTTTGTTATGAGTAAGATAAAAGTTATAAACGTATCTGCAAGTTCCAATAGTCTTATTGATTTTAGCTTTCTGTTCCAATGTTGGACTAATTTCCGTCTTGAAGCTCTTTAGCAATTTCCTCATCCCCTTCTATTTGTTTCTTATACTTACGAAGTCCGTACAACCTGCAAGAAAATACATGAAGAATTGAAACAATGTCCTGCACGAGTTCTTCTTGTGGCGATAATTCTTCATTGTTTACCACCACAATAGTTGTATTAAACTTCATGCAGAATTTTTCAAACCAGTCATAGCCAAACCTGATAAATCTATCTTTATGTGTGACTATGATAGTTTTGATTTTTTGTTCCATCACCTCATCTAATAGTTCATTCCACTTTTTACGGTTATAATTTAAACCACTTCCATAATCTTCAATACATTGGTCTACACTAATGCCTTTAGCATTACAGAACTGTCGTAAAAAGGATACTTGATTTTGTAAGTCATCTTTTTGATTTCTCGTAGACACTCTGGCATAAATAACGATCTGACGATTATCGTTTTCTGTATTTATACCTTTAAACTGAAGATATTGGTCGTAAGTGTAATAACGCCTGTCAGTTGGGGTTCGGTTTGCTTTTAATATGCCTTCTCTGTCCCATCGTTGAAGTGTTTTTACTGAAACACCTAACAATTCGGCAAAATCTTTTGGTTTGTAATTTGCGATATTTGATGTATTCATAATAATATACTCCTTTGAGTATATTTTAACACATTTAATCACATTTGTCAACTCATTTGATTACTTAACAACCGCTCCTTGATGGTCAGGTCGTTAACTGTTATAAAGTAAGTATACCATACAAAATGACTATTTTCAAGCCTTAATACGTGAAAATACACTGAAAAATCAGACGATTGCCGAGAAAATGGGAACAAACTGAATATATCACCATTTTATTTCCATTTTCAAAAACGTTTTCGCAGCTGGTTTTAATGATCTGAACCGCCAAAAACATTCAAAAAGTCAGAAATGTTCATTATAGGATGTGTTAAGCTATGAATGGCTCGTTTAGTGACGATGGTTGGTTTGCGACTACGAAAACGATATCGCCGATAAGTCAGAAATTCCGAATTTGCGAAATAATTAATAATTATAACTTTTGAAAGACCTCACCCGAAAACAGTTGTTATCAACCGTATGCTCACTTTGAAAGTATAGTATTTATCAGATGTGCTCCTGTCTTGAGATAGTCTGTATTTTGTATTCCGACTGTTAAAATGTTTTTAATTCCATTGACAATCCGCAATCGATATTGTATAATAATTATATAACATTGATTATAATAGCATCATGTCGGGTCGATTAATGTTTTTTGAAGAAAAATAAACTTTGTACAGTGTTTTGGTGACATAGATACGGAGGAAATATAGTATGGCATTTGAGATAGAAAATGGCGTTCTTGTTGGATATATTGAAGAAGATGGCGTTTCTGATATAGTAGTTCCCGATGGCGTTGTCGAGATCGGTGAAGCCGCTTTCGGCGGATGCAGCACTCTCAGACATATCAAACTTCCCGATGGTCTTCAGATCATCGGCGACTATGCTTTCGGCTGCTGCCGTCATCTAAGGACGGTAAATATCCCCGATACAGTAAAGTCTATCGGTGCAACTGCGTTTTTCAGCAATAAAAAGATGGAGCCGATGCCCATACCCGATAGTGTTACCGTGATCGGTGAGCACGCATTTACCGATACTTCCGTCTTTGCAGGCAAAAAGAGATATGCTGTATACGCATACCAGATGCTTGAAGATAAGGAAGATTTCTTTGAACGGGCTATAATAGAATCCGAGTCCAGCGGCGATGTTGAGTTTGCCGCCCAGAAGATGGCACATCATCTCATGGGTACAGGTGCTGTCGGCGATCTGGTCAATGAACTTGCCCTTGACGGACACCGTCCCAAGGAACTTACAGATGAAGAATATCATTACAAAGTAGCATCGATACACGCATCCAACGAAGCTTACAAGATATGGCTCATCGACGAGGATAGCTGTTCACAGTATTCCGATGATACCCTGAAAAGAATGTTCGATGATAATATGGATCACTTTATCAGACATTACTGCCATAAGTTTGTCATTGATTCCAGAAAGTGACCCTTTCAACTTCATTAAGACTTTTACAGACACTTCTGCTTTTGTGCGGAAGTGTCTTTTTGCTGAAAATTTTTGAGCCGCACTTGCATTTATTGCCATACCATGGTATAATATATGAGTATATATAAATTTCAGAGAGGTGTAATCAATGATAGAATTAAAAGAATACAGAGGTCATATCCGCAACTGGCGTCAGCTTTGCGAAGAACTTGGCATTGACAGCAGTCTGCTCCGCGCAGAAAGAGAAAAGGCTATCATAGTCAAGGCTTGCGAAAAGTGGGGCACCGAGGTCGCTGACCATCTTTACGGTATGTTCGCTTTCGCTGTTGAAAATGACGGCGAGATATTCTGCGTGCGTGACCATTTCGGCACAAAGCCTTTTTATTACTATGAGACAGCTGATGGAAGACTCCTTTACGGCACAACTATCCGCCGCATAATTGAGCAGGAGGGCTTTGTCAAGGAGCTCAATGAGAAAATGCTCCAGATATATATGACCCTCACCTATGTTGCAGGCGAGGACACTTTCTTCAAGGGCGTAAAGAAGCTCATGCCCGGACATTATCTTGTACATAAAAACGGACAGACAAAGATAACCCGCTACTGGCACCCCGAGTTCCATCCCGACGAAAGCAAGTCTCTTGAAGACTGGGCAGATGAGATACACACAACGATCAAGAATATCTTCCCCGAGGTAAAGGAAGACGGCGAAACTGCCGAGAGCTTCCTTTCGGGCGGCGTAGATTCTTCCTATGTGCTGGCTATGTCCGATGCTCAGGTGACAGATTCCTGCGGCTATGATGACGAGCGCTTCGATGAGAGCGGACTTGCAAAGCAGACAGCTGATATCCTTGGCAGAAAGAACAACCGCTGCAAGATAACTCCCGAGCAGTATTTCGATATCGTCCCCTACGTTATGTACAACATGGAGCAGCCTCTGGGTGACGCTTCCGCGATAGTATTCGCCATTGCCTGCAAGGCAACTGCCGAGCATACAAAGCTCTGCTATTCGGGCGAGGGTGCAGATGAATTCTTCGGCGGATACAATATGTACCGAAACGCCGAAAGATACGGCGATAACCTCAAGACCTTCTACGTTGGCAATACCAATATCATGAAGGAGGAGGAAAAGCAGCGCATACTCAAGCACTACGACCCGAATTATCTGCCCATCGACCTTGTGAAGTATATCTACGACGAGACCGAGGGTCTTGACCCGCTTTCAAAAATGTCAGATGTTGATATACAGATATGGCTGGAGGGTGACATCTACCTCAACGTTGACAAGATGAGCGAAGCCGCAGGTCTGGAGATAAGAATGCCCCTGACCGACAGGAGAGTATTCGATATAGCATCACGTATGCCCTCACGCTTCAAGGTGAACGAGGAACAGAACAAGGTTGCATTCCGTACCGCAGCATCAAAGGTTCTTCCCGAGGAGATAGCATTCCGCAAGAAGCTGGGCTTCATCGTGCCTATCCGTATATGGCTGGCTGATGAGCGCTACAATGCCGATGTCAGGGCGAAGTTCAACAGCGATATGGCAGCTAAGTTCTTTGACCTCGATGAGATCAACGCTATATTTGCAGATTACATAGGCGGAAATTCCGATAACTGGCGTAAGATCTGGACGATCTACACATTCCTTGTATGGTATGAGGAATATTTCGTAAAAAGATAAGTGTAAATAGTTTGTAAACGGAGTATTACTAAATACTCCGTTTGCTTATTTTTCTCGGAAATAAAGCCGTTTCAGCATTCTGGAATCTCTAAAAAAAATCTGAAAAAAGTGCTTGACAAATCGGTGCTGATATGCTATAATAATTAAGTCGTCGGGGTGTGGCGCAGGTGGTAGCGCGCTACCTTGGGGTGGTAGAGGCCGTGGGTTCAAGTCCCGTCACTCCGACCAGACTAAAAAACAGACCGCTCATTTTGGGCGGTCTTGTTATATCGAGGTGTGGCTCAGTTTGGTAGAGCGCTACGTTCGGGACGTAGAAGTCGCGTGTTCAAATCACGTCACCTCGATTCAACTAATTTAATATAAACGATTCGTCGGGGTGTGGCGCAGGTGGTAGCGCGCTACCTTGGGGTGGTAGAGGCCGTGGGTTCAAGTCCCGTCACTCCGACCAAAACCGTTGCGGTATTTGATACAATTATCGAGTGCGCAACGGTTTATTTTTTACGGAATAATTAAAATATCTCAGGAGGGGCAATAATGAACAACCCACAACTGATAGAAATATTACGGGAAAGATTTATCAAAAATGCAGCGTTACATTCGGGCATAGATTTTGAAACGATTATAGGCAGACTCACGCCCAAAGTTCTTGAATCTTTAAAATATATGGAAGAATCGGGCGGAGAGCCGGATATTATTGCCTACGATAAATCGGAAGACAAATATATTTTCTTCGACACTTCAAAAGAATCGCCGATCGGCAGACGTAGTTATTGTTACGACGATGAAGCGCTGAATTCAAGAAAAGCAAACAAGCCTTTTTCTTCGGCAATGAAAGAAGCTGTCGATCATTGCGTTGAAATATTAAGTGAAGAGGACTATTTCTTTCTGCAGTCGCTCGGTGATTTCGACTTAAAATCGTCCAGTTGGCTTTATACACCCGCTGAAATAAGAAACAGGGGCGGCGCCATTTTCGGCGACAAACACTTCGGAAGAACCTTTATTTATCATAACGGCGCCGAATCTTATTATTCAAGCAGAGGCTTTCGAGTAAAACTGAGGGTTTGATTCAATTATTTGCACCCGAAAGGTGCATTGTATTAATCATCAGGTGCAGATACAGTAAAAGACCGTCCATAGTGGGCGGTCTTTTTGTATATGGATCAATTCAGCATCATAAAGGGATAATTCTTTGAAAAACAGGAGAAATAAAGATGATATTAAATAATAACTATTCGTACAGACCCGATGAAGAAAGATTAAGTAGAATTGAAAAAATATGGGGTGTTAGATTACCTGAGGAAATCCGTATATTATTAATGGAGGATAATGGTGGCGTTCCTGAAAAAAGAAATTTTCCATGTGGAAAAAGAACTCGTATGATCGTGAGATTCCTCTGTATAAAAGAAAAGGGTACTGATGAGGATTATGCTTGGTATGATATTAATGTAGTTCTTACACAATTGGAAGAAAGAATAATATCTGATCCCGATTTAGTAGGATATGAGATCATTCCGATTGCTGAGCTGTTTGCTGGCGATTATTTATGCCTTGATTACAGAGAATCTGATACTCCTACTGTATGTGTATGGCTTCACGAAGAGTCTGAGGAATGGAATCCTGTGACTGAAAAAGTCGCAGATAGTTTTTCAGAATTTATGGATATGCTTTCTGAATAAGCATAAAACATGAAAGGAAATTGACGATTTTGCCGCCGCACGCTCGTGACTTTAGTCATGAGTTAGGCGGCATTTCTAGACATTCTGTTGTGCATGGTCGAGGGTATGTATATTCATTGTAATACCATATCGTAAGAGCTACCAAATACAGGAAGTCTTGATCATATACTTCGTCTTGTAAACTGTAAGCCTCACTTAAGAATGTCAGATACTATAATTCTTAAGTGAAAGACAGCTAAGTGAGTAAGATCAGCTGTCTTTCTGCTTCTTAGATCTAAAAAAATAATTAAATTTTGATTGTGTCACGCGTGACACAATCACAGCAAAACTTTTAAGTATATATAATTTTTTATTCTTAAATAAATCTGCTATAATATATATGGAATCCATCGTATTTTGTAGCAACTGTAAGCGACAGAAGTCTTAAACAGGTAACAGATTACATTAATTCTCAAAAAACAAGTAGAAGGAGGGAGTCTGCAGTATGCAGATATATACGACATACAGCGTTAAGATCAAGCATTACAACAACATATTTAAAGATACCGTTATCGTATACAGACATGCTGTAGATTACCTTATCAGCGTTTGTCTGGATCATTGGGATAACATTGTTACATTCAAAGGGGTGAGCAGACTCACATATATTGAAACACTGATCCATGCTACAAAAGATAATCCCGATCCAATTTATGATTTTGATGCCAAATTCTATAAGATGCCAAGCTATCTGCGCCGTGGTGCTATTAACGAGGCTATAGGCAAGGTATCATCTTACAAAACCAATCTCGATAACTGGATCAAAGATCCGGTCGGAAGAGAACCATCGTATCCAAAAGCAGGTTATTCATTCCCGTCTATGTACCGTACAGTAATGTACAAACAGACCGGTGATTATACTGCCCAGATCAAAGTCTACATCCGTAATACATGGGACTGGATAACGATAAACCTTAAAAAGTCAGATATGGATTATATATACAGACATTGTCGCTTACGTAAGCAATGCGCTCCAACACTTCAAAAACGAGGCAAGGAGTGGTTTTTGGACTTTCCATTTGAAGAAAAGACCAAACTGGCAGATACATCTGTACACGAGCAGACCATTGTTGCTGTAGACCTTGGGATCAACACCGCAGCTACGGTTTCCGTAATGCGTTCAGATGGCACTATTCTTGGAAGGCATTTTTGTAAGCTTACCAAAGAAACAGACCATCTTATGCATTGTGTTAACCGTATAAAAAAAGCTCAGCAGCGTGGTAACTATAAAACACCAAGGCTTTGGGCAAAAGTCAAAGGAATCAATCACGACATTGCCACTAAAACTGCTGCCTGCATCGTAGATATAGCCGTTCTTTATAATGCAGATGTTATTGTATTTGAGCATTTAGACAAGAACGGTAAGGTCCGCGGTTCTAAAAAGCAGAAGCTCAAGCTGTGGCGCAGTCAGGAAGTTCAGTCTATTGTAACGAATAAAGCTCACAGACTAGGTATGAGAGTAAGCCATATCTGTGCATGGAATACGTCACGCCTTGCCTACGATGGCAGTGGTTTTGTACTTCGTGGTAAATTTGGTGGTTTCAATACCTATGAGCTATGCAAATTTCAAAATGGCAAGACCTACAACTGTGATCTATCTGCTTCGTATAATATAGGGGCAAGATATTTCATACGTGAAATATTAAAATCCTTGGATGAGAATTCAAGGTTGCTCATTGAGGCTAAAGTACCTCAATGCAGTAAGAGAAGCACCTGCACGTTCTCTACCTTAGTTAACCTGAATGCGGAATTTATTGCTCAAACAGCATAATTTTCTTAGTTCAGGCTGTATGGTAGAAACGTAGTCCGCCCACCTAAAGTGGGCGTGTCCGCTAGGACACTATTGGAAGCACGCGACTTTAGTCGTGTGAGGCTTCACTATGAACAAAAATAATCTAATATTTAAATCCCTCACTTGACAAAATCTGTTTTTCTGTTATAATATACCCATATAACTCAGCAAAAACCTGTCCGCAGGAGGTCACTATGAAAATAATCTGCAAAAAATGTCTGCTGGCGGATATCGACCGTGATGCTTATACCGAAAAACTCATGGAGTATATCGCCGCTGTTCCCGAGGATAAGCGCGTGGACGAGGAAGAATATCAGCGCCGACTTACACTGTGCAAACAGTGCGAACAGCTTTCAAACGGTATGTGCGCTGTCTGCGGCTGTTATGTGGAACTCCGTGCGCTGAAACCCGAACAAAGCTGTCCCGGGGAAGGCAAATACTGGTAAATAAATAGCTTTTTAACTGTTCTCTGTTTTTGCGGAGAGCAGTTTTTTATTGCCGCGAACATTTTTAGTACAGAAAATTGTACTGTATTTCATTTTTTATAAAAATCTGTTGTAATCTGAAAATAAATATGTTATAATCAATACATGGATAATTCGTGAACGAATAAGGAGGAGCACCCCTATGGAACAGAACTTCATAAAACCACCCGTGGAGATCAGATATGCCGACCAGCTGAAAGTACTGCGTGAAAACGATAATGGCAAAAAGCCCGAAAACTGGCTGCTTTCACCGAAGGCAGCACGAACTTTCATACTCGGCGGTGAGGTGGATACCCCCGAGGGCAAAGTAAAGATACCCCGCAAGTTCTACGGCAACGACGCACTCGTTGAAAGATGCATTATCACCCTTGCGGGCAGCCGCGGACTTATGCTTGTGGGCGAACCCGGCACAGCAAAGACCATGCTTTCCGAACTTCTGTCAGCCGCCTGCTGCGGTGTCAGCACCAACACAGTTCAGGGTACGGCGGGCACCACCGAGGATATGATAAAGTACAGCTGGAACTATGCCCTGCTGCTTGCAAAGGGTCCCTGCCGCGAAGCCCTCGTCCCCTCGCCACTGCTTGTTGGAATGGAGAAAGGCATATTTGCCCGCTTTGAGGAGATAACCCGTACTCCCGCCGAGATACAGGACAGCCTTATATCCGTGATGAGTGACCAGATACTCAATATCCCAGAACTGGGCGATGAGGGCCTTGTTCAGGCAAAACGCGGCTTCAATATTATTGGCACTGCCAACACCCGCGATAAGGGCGTAAACGAGATGTCGGGCGCTCTTAAAAGACGTTTCAACTTCGAGACCGTTGAACCTGTAAGCGATGTAAGTCTTGAAAAGGAGATAATTATCCGTGAAGCCGAAAACATGGCTAAGGCAGGTCATATCGACTGTCCGATAGATACCGATGTGGCAGAACTTCTGGCAGTAACTTACCACGAACTCCGTGAGGGCAAAACAGCCGAGGGCACCGTGGTTGAAAAGCCTGCCGCTGTCATGAGTACCGCGGAAGCTGTATCCGTCTATTATCAGACTATCAGCCACGCATGGTATTACGGCGACGGCACAGCGGATATGGGCATACTGACAGAGAATCTTCTCGGCGCGGTGTGCAAGGAGAATAAGGACGACCTTGAAAAGCTGAAAGCATATTTCAGAACAGCAGTCAAGGAGAAAGCGAAAAAGGTGGGCGGCGTATGGACGGAATATTCAAAGACAGCCTCTTTACTGAGATAACGGGTGAAGCAGGTGAATTTCTGAAATACGATACTTCACGCAGACTTCTGTTCTTTCCCGTAAGGCACCACAGCCCTGTTTGTTCCTATCAGCTTCTTCGTGCGATAGAGGAATTCTCACCCACAGCGGTACTGGTGGAAGGTCCCGAAAATGCCAACGACCTTATCTCCGTGCTGACCGATGAACGCACCGAACTCCCGGCGGCTTTCTACTACTTCTACAAGGATAAAAAGAAGCTTGTCAGCGAAGATGCCGAGGACTACAAGTGCTACTATCCATTCCTCTATTCCTCACCCGAATTCAACGCACTGGCAGCCGCTGCGGCAAAGGGTATCACTGCCGCATTCATCGACCTGCCTTACAGCGAGATACTCATACACACCGCAAAGGGCAAGGGTCTGCGCAAAGATGCTGAAAAGCACAGCTATACCGATGACACCCGCCTTATACGTTCTCAGTTCTACAAAAGGCTCTGTGAGAAAACAGGCATACGCAATTTTGAAGAATTCTGGGAGAAGTATTTTGAGATAGAGGGTCTTAAACTCACACCCGCCGAATTCTGCAAAAATATGCACACTTATTGCGTGCTGACACGCTCTCAGGAAAAGGATGCCGAGCTTGAAGCAGAGGGCACTCTCGCCCGCGAAAGGCATATGGCTCTTCGAATAAAAGAAGCCCTTGACAAGGGCGAAAAAGTTCTTGTGGTAACAGGCGGACTTCACAGCCTCGGGCTTGCGAAGCTGATGCATAAGGGTAATTTCAAGGCTGAAAAGCTACACAAGATGACACCTGATATTCAGGGCTCTTTCCCCACGGCTTATTCTTACGAAGCCGCAGATGCACTCCACGGCTACGCATCGGGCATGAGATGTCCCGCTTTCTATGACAGCATAATGAAGCGCATCGTAAACGGCGCAGATTCGGCGAATGTCTATAATGATGCCACCCTTGAACTGCTTATAAAGACAGCCAAGGAAAGTTCCCAAAAGGATATCCCCATATCAATAGCCGATATCACTTCCGCAGAGACCGTTATGTCAGGTCTTGCCGCTCTCAGGAACGTGAGCCAGTGCGGTCTTTCGGAACTTGCCGACGGTATCACCTCGGCGTTCATCAAGGGCGAAAAGACCATATCATCCGCAATGCCCCTTGATATAATGAAACGCCTTGCAACAGGGGATAGTATCGGGCGTATCGGCGATAAGACCCATGTACCGCCCCTTGTGGCAGACTTTGAAAAACAGTGTGATATTTTCAAACTGAAATACGCCAGCGTTATCCCGCAGGAGGCTGACGTACCTCTGTTCCTCGGTGAAAGAGGTCTTGCCCTCAGCCGATTACTGCACAGGCTGACTTATCTTGATACAGGCTTTGCTACCCTGACAAAAGGTCCCGACCTGAAACGCGGCAGGGACAGGAGCCGTGTGCGTGAGCTATGGAAATACCGCCGCACTCCGCAGGTGGACGCTTCTCTAATCGACCATACCGCCGACGGTTTCACCATTGAAGAAGCCTGCACCAATCTTGCGGCACGAGCCCTCAACGAGAACCGCCGCTGTCAGGACGCGGCACAGACCGCAATAGACTGCTTCCTCATGGGCATACCACTCACCGACCATCAGAAAGAACTGATTTATGATATAGTTTCCGAAGACGGCGATTTCTTCTCCATTGGCGAGGGTCTGCGCTGTTTCGCCAGACTCTGCGATCTGCAAAAGCTGTACGAATTTGAGGACAGTTCTTCCTTTGCCTGCCTTGAAAAATGTATGTCAAGCCTTATCCCCGCACTGCCCGCAATGGCGAATTCTCCCGAAGATAAAGCAGTTGATGTGGTGGATATCATGCGCCTGATGTACAGCCTGACAGGCAGTATGCTTGAAAGCTGGCGGGGTACTTTTGAAGAAGCGCTCCTTACTCTTGCTGGATCAAAGGACAAGACCCCCGAGATATACGGCGCGGCAATGGGTCTGCTTTATTCTCTCGACCCTACCCGCAGATGTGCCGCAGAAGAAGCCATGCGCGGATTCCTGCAAGGCTCCGAAAAGGTGCGTATGCAGGGTGCTGACTACCTTAAAG
Source organism: Ruminococcus albus AD2013 (assembly GCF_000526775.1). Classification (NCBI taxonomy): domain Bacteria; kingdom Bacillati; phylum Bacillota; class Clostridia; order Eubacteriales; family Oscillospiraceae; genus Hominimerdicola; species Hominimerdicola alba. The sequence goes on along the minus strand of NZ_JAGS01000001.1, from coordinate 1,517,513 downwards.
GTCTGTTCTGCACCGCAGGTGATATCGTCCTTGCCGATGATTCGTTCCTGTATATGACCGACGACCTGATAACAGGCTTTGATAGGGAAGACTACCTTGAGATACTGCCCTCAATGCGCCTTGCTTTCTCCCATTTCACACCCTCGGAGATACAGTCAATAGCAAAGGCGGTAGCGGGCATACACGGTGTTAAGGATAACGATATAATGTACGGCGATATCATAGACGAAGGCTTGTCCGAATTCGGCAGAAAGCTGGACAGTCTGATAACAGCAAAACTGAACGGAGGTGAGGGGCAGTGACGGAAGAAGAACGCAAAGAATTATCGGTGAACCGCTGGCGTCTGGTACTGGGAAGCCAGTCCGACAGAGATCTGGAATTTTCGGGCAGTGCCTCCGAACTTCATGCACTTGCCGATATGGAAGACCTCCTTGACTACCTCTACAGCCGTTCTTCGGGTGATGATGTACGCGACGAGGGCGGAAGATCCGGGGGCAGGGGAGATTCTAATCTCAGCGCCGCAAAGTGGATAACCAAAGTCCGTGAACTTTTCCCGAACAAGACAGCAGACGTACTTGAAAAGCACGCCCTTGATGAATTCCAACTTACCGAACTTCTCACCGATAAAGAAGTGCTTGAAAAGATGACCCCGAATATGGATCTTCTGAAGACCATAATGCAGCTGCGCCACCTGATGAAAGGTGAGGTGCTGGAGACCGCAAAGCGCATAGCCGCCAAGGTGGCAGAAGAACTCCGCGAAAAGCTGGAAAACAGCGTCAGACAGTCTATACTCGGCAGGATAGACCGCAACAGTTCCAGCCCTGTGCATACGGCGAGAAATCTCGATATCAAAAAGACCATACGCCGCAACCTTAAAAACTACGACAGCGAAAGCGGACAGCTGATGCTGAAAGAGATATATTTCTCCAACCGCGTAAAGCGTTACAATAATAAGACCGTCATAATCGCCGTTGATGAAAGCGGTTCGATGGTGGGATCGGTGATATACAGCGCTGTAATGGCGCAGATAATCTCAAAACTGCCCTTTGCCGAAGTCAAGCTTGTGATATTCGATACCAATATAGTCGATCTCACAGGGCAGGCAGAAGACCCTGCCGAAGTCCTCATGAGCGTACAGCTCGGGGGCGGTACTGATATAGGCAAGGCGATGTGCTACTGCGAACAGCTTATATCCTCACCCTCACAGACAGTTGTGATATGCGTCACAGACCTCTACGAGGGAGGACCTGTCAACAGGCTGATGAACGTCAGCAGGAATATCATCACAAGCGGTGCAAAGCTAAGCTATCTCACCGCACTTGATGAAGATGCCAAAGCAGCATTTGACAGGAATCTCGGTCAGCAGCTGGCAGATATGGGCGCATTCGTGGGCGCACTTACCCCCGACCAACTTGGGGATTACATAGGCAGGATATTCAGCGGGGGGTGAGCACTTGACAGATGCAGCTAAAGAAATACGAAAACTCATAGCCTCAGTCGATGAGGATACCCTTATCGCACTGGCTAACAAAGGCACATACAAGCGTGCCTGCAAAGATGCCGAAGGCGCACCTTCCGATTTTACCGAGACCGATGATGGCATTGTTTTAGACTTTGGCGGCGAGACCGTCACGATAAAAGCACCCCTTGATAAAAGCATCTGCACCTGCCCGTCACGTGCCGTGTGCAGACATATCGTCGGAGCTCTTGTGGTGATGAAAGGTGTTATCCCCGCCGATGAAGCACCTGCCCCCGAACCTGTTCAGGAAACTCCCGCTGTACCCGCAGAGATACCCGCACCAGAGCCGGAAGAATCCGAACCGGAAACCATTTATCTCTCGGAAAAGGACAGGGCTAAAGTGCGTGCCTGTGCAGAACTGTGCAGAGGTCTTCTCGCTGAGATAATAGCAGAGGGACTTGTGCGCACCCCTGCGGATATGCCCGCAAGGATAGAAGCCGCCGCCGTAAAGTGCCACAGCGTAAAAGCCGCCGCAGCAGAAAAGATCATGCGTGAGATAGGCGGCAGGCTCTCGGACCATATCGAGCGCCGTGCGGCATTTGACCTTGATAAATTTACCGAAAGGCTGTTAAAATGCGATGAGCTTCTCCGCGAACTTGAAGAAAAAGATCTTACCGAAGACGACCTCGGTGAGTTCAAAAAAAAGTATACCACACTAGACGGAGATCTTTCTCTTATCCCCGTAGGTGCCCGTGATGTTGATATCGGAGATTACGTTGGGGAGATATTCTACTTTATCGATGAGAACAGAACATCGGGCAGAAACTTCCTGACCGTATCCGATCTCAGACCCGTGTTCTATGAAAGCGGAAAAAAACGCCGCAGAGCCCCCGCTGTATGCCCGTGGGATCTTGCTGTGCCGCTGAGATCTTTCATGAAGAATTCTCTCGTTCTTCACAATGCGAAAATAAGCGATGATAAATTATCCACATCGTCCGAAACGAGGGTAGTGAGCCAGTCAAAGGTTAGCCTTAATTCTCCTGTGGTATACGACCTTATAAAGGACGATTTCAGGGAGATAGCCATAGCCCTTGATACAGCGGGCGACCTTGAGACCGACAGGCTTTTCTTTGTAAGACCCACCGCCTGCCTTAGTCAGCGCTATGATAAGTACGACCAGCAGTTCATCATGGAGATAGAAGATGTCAACGGCTGTCATATAAACATAAAGGCGAAATTCCGCGCCGAGACCAAGGCTTTCATTGATACCCTTGAAAGGATAGGCAAGCGTATGCTGGCAGATAAGGACACCTGCTTCACTCTGCTTGCGGTGGCAAATATTGATGATGGCGAGCTGACAATTTTCCCCATTGAGATATATGATTTCATCGTACCCTTTGAATGCAGCGGCTACAAGCTCCCCGAAAGGTATGATGACGCAGCAGCCTATGCAGGCTACGCCGAAACTCTGCTCGACCTCTTTGCAAAACTAAATGGTATGATGAGTTCCATTATCCACTGCGGACTTCGCTCCGAGATACGCGATGATGAAAAGCTGATAAAATATGCAGGAAACTGCGGAATGAAAGGTCTTGCAGAACTGGCAGGAAAAGTGATCGATACCGCATCATCATTCCGACACAGCACGGGCGGTGATGCCCGTGAAATGCTGGAGAGCATGGAAAAGCTCTCGGCATATATCAGAACAGGTGAACAAAAACTTCAGACCATCAGCGCACTGTCGCAGATGCAGCCTGGTGATATTCGTGAATTAGACCCATAAACGAAAGGAGTAATCAACATGATATACGGTGATGTTTCTGAAAGCATGGCAAAGCTCGGCAAACTGCTGACGGGCATAGGAATGATATACACCAACGAGGATATATTTGTAAAATATATGGATATGGACTCGCCCCGTGATGACAGCCTGCTGAAAGAAGTAAAGACGACTTCCGCCTACGGCAAGTCGAAAAGCAATTTCGCTGGTTTTGAAAAGGCATTAAATACCACAATTTTACGCCCACGTGACCCCGAGCTGACAAGCAGGTTCATATGCTTTCTGTGGGCAGCCTTCGGTGCAAGCTGCACTGCGGACATGATGGTGATAGTCAACAGCTACGAATGTGAAAAATTCTACGATGTCCTTTATGAAAATCTTACTCCTTGGCTGGGCGAAAAAACGGCAAAGCTGTATGCCGAGGCAGGTTCAGCTATGATCGGTGTCGTTACAACGAGCGATCAGGAACTGATATATGACAAATACTCCACAGGCGAACTGGCAGCTTTGGCAGATATTATCCTTGAAACCAATAGCTGGGCTGCAAGTATACTGTACTCAATGGCACTTGATAAAGCAGATGAGAAAAAGGATGCTGTCATCATAAATAAGATAGTCGATCACGCGGTATCACTTAATATACCAAAGCCAAGCCGCTATTACGATAACTGGGACTACACTTTGCTGCTGGCTGAGTGTTTAAGATACACAGACAAAGTCAAGGATAAATTCGCGGAAAGATGCAAGACCGATATGTCAAAGGTACCTGATATTGTCCTGCGAAATAAGTGTTATAAAGCTCTTGATTCCTTCGATAAAGAAAGTACAGCCCGCAAGAACGGCTATGTAAAATTTCTGGTAGATCAATACTGTGAAGATGAAGAGATCCTGCCGCACCTTGAGTATATGGCAAAGGAACACACCGAAGTGTACACCTATTATATGACAAAAGAGACCGATGTAAGCGCAATAAGGTATATGGGTGATATACTCAAAAAGCTGGGTCTGCCCTGTCCCGATATTGACGCCGCTATCCTTGAAAAGGCGCTGACCATCGTAAGCAATACCCACCGCGACGATGCCACCGATATCATCGAATATGTCAAGGGCAGCAAGCCCATAGAGGAAGTTCTTGATAAAATGGTGGATGCACCCATGAACAGAGGGATGAATGAATACTTTGACTATTACCACGATATAGGTGCGGATAAATTCTTCTGCCGTTTCTTTGCGGCAGAGATGACAATAAACGGAGGATACAGCAAGACATGGATGGTGAAAAATGCAACAGGTCTTGATTTCGGCAAATACCCGAAAGAGGGCGTTGAGTGCCTTGTTACAGCAGGTCTGCCAATGAATGTTATACTCAGCTGTACCGCCGATTACATCGATAATCTCTACGACAGCAAAAATGATACCATCCTAAAAACAGCCGATGCAGCTGGAAAGTACAGAGACCTTCTGTTGAAAACCGAGCTTTCAAAGCTTTCCGCTACTGCAAGACAGATAGGCGTTATGGCATACGGTACAGACCCCGATACATTCAAGGATAAGATATTTGCTTCTGCCGATGACAGCAGTAAGGCAGTAAAAACAGCCCTCGCCAAGATACTCGGCAGCAAGCCCGAATGGAAAGATGATATCATCGCTCTGCTTTCAAAGAAAAAAGCTTCTTCCCGCGAGATAGCACTTGCAGCTATCGAAAGACAGGGAAGTGCCGAGTATAAGGAAGCCCTTGAAGCTGCTTTTGAAAGCGAAAAATCCGCTAAAATAAAGGATAAGATAGCTGTACTGATAGGTGCGGCAGTATCTTCCGACGGTGCATCAGCGGCAGCACCCCTTTCAGCTGTCGATATGTTGGAAGAACTTACCAAGGGCGGAAAGGCCAAGAAAGTCGCATGGGCATTTGAGGGCAGTAACTACACCGTCCACAATACAGAGGGCGGTGAAGTTGAACAGAAGTACCTTGAAGCATTGATACTGTGCTATGCGAATATGAGCGAACTGGGAGTAAGCACAGCCGCCAATAACCTTGCAGAGAACCTGAACACCCGTGAACTCAACACCTTTGTACAGAATGTTTTCGGCAAATGGGTTGACCTGGGCGCACAGGCAAAGACCAAGTATGTGCTGTATTTTGCGGCTATCCATGGCGGTGAGGCTATGGTGGATATCCTTATGCAGTACATCAAGCAGTGGGGCGAAAATTCAAGAGGTGCGATAGCCTCGGAAGCTGTACGCGCAATGGCACTCAGCGGAAGCACCACCGCCCTTATGAACGTTGACGGTATGTCCCGCAAGTTCAAAAACAAGATGGTTCGTTCTGCCGCCGCTGATGCTCTCAGCAACGCCGCAAAGGAACTGGGTCTTACCACCGAGGAACTTGCGGACAAGATAGTACCCGACCTCGGCTTTGATGAGAATATGTGCCGTGAGTTCGATTTCGGCCCCCGTCAGTTCAAGGTGTATCTCGGAACAGGTAATACCCTTGAGATATTCTGCGGAGAAAAGCAGGTGAAGAATTTGCCCAAGCCCGGTGCAAATGACGATGCCGAAAAAGCCGCCGCCGCATCAGCAGACTTCAAGGAGATGAAGAAGCAGCTGAAAACAGTTGCAACCAACCAGAAATCCCGCCTTGAAAGCGTACTTATGAACGACAGAAAGTGGACGGTCGATGGCTGGAAGGCTCTGTTTGTGAAGAACGCGGTTATGCACGGATTTGCAACAGGTCTTATCTGGGGACTTTACGATGCCGATGGCAAGCTGACGCAGTCTTTCCGTTACACCGAGGAGGGAAGCTTCAACACCGTTGATGACGATGAAACAGAACTTCCCGCAGAGGGTTCCATAGGTCTTGTACACCCGCTGGAACTTACCAGGGAGGACATAGACGCCTGGAAAGAACAGCTCTCCGATTACGAGATCGAACAGCCTTTCCCTCAGCTGGACAGAAAGGTATATACCATGACCGACGAGGAAAGAGAGTCCACTGAAATACTCCGCTTTGAGAATATCGAACTCAACAGTCTGTCACTCATAGGCAAGCTGACAAAGACAGGCTGGTATAAGGGCTACGCTGAAGATGCTGGGTTCTTCAACTATTTCTGGCGTGAGGATATCAGCAGCCGCGAGAACCTCCCAGACGGCACGACAGTAAGCAAGGGCGTTCATGCCGAACTGGAATTCTCTGGAGCAAGTATCGTAAACTACGATTTCGAGGGTGAAGATGTCACCGTCGGAAAGCTTGAACTCCACCGTCCCGGTGCCGACCACTACCGTTCAAAGCCGATAAAAGTCGGCGAGGTAGGTGACAGGTATTTCAGCGAAATTATCATGCAGCTGACAGCCGTTTTAGGCACTAACGAAAAAGAATAATATGAACATAAGTCCGACAGTTTTTGTGAATGTTGTCGGACTTTTTGCATATTATTTACATAGAATTCACAAACGCAAACGTTTACGTTGTTGACAAATCAACTTATTTGTGTTATACTACTCCACGTTAGGTTGATTTATCAACTTGTTTGATTTTTGTTAGGAAAGGGGCGATAGATTGGACAGATCACTGCTGGAACATCTGGCGGCACTGATGATACAGAAGACCCATTCTTTTGCAAGGATATATGCCTGTATCCCGGCATCAAAGGAACTCAATATCTCATCGGCGGTATGTCTGGGAATCATCAATGGTATCGAGGGCGGATGTTCGGCGACAGAACTGAAAGAGATGTCCTGCTACGATAAGGCACTGATATCCAGGATGCTGACGGATATGCAGAATGACGGATATATAATCCGAAATCCCGAGGATAAAGATAAGCAGAGGGGTATGCGCTATATCCCAAGTGAAAAAGGAAAAATACTCGGGGATATGCTTCAAGCTGAATTCCTGAAGATATCTTCGGAGGTATCAAAGGATATCCCAAAGGAAGATCTTGTAAAGTTTTATGAGGTCAGCTGTAAACTGATAAACAATCTGGGAGACTATTCCAGAGAACTTGAAACTATGAAAACTGAGAAGGGAAAGTAATGTATGTTAAGTTTGAATAACATAACCAAGGACTATGTAGTCGGCGACAGTACCGTACAGGCGCTCCGCGGTGTCAGCATTGATTTCCGTGAGAACGAGTTCGTATCCATACTCGGACAGTCGGGCTGCGGCAAGACAACTTTGCTGAACATCATCGGCGGCCTTGACAGGTACACCTCGGGCGACCTGAACATCAACGGAAAGTCCACCAAGGATTTCAAGGATGCTGACTGGGACAGCTACAGAAATCATTCCATAGGCTTCGTATTCCAGAGCTATAACCTTATACCCCACCAGACGGTGCTTGCAAACGTTGAGCTTGCGCTGACACTTTCGGGCGTATCAAAGGGCGACAGAAGAAAAAGAGCTGTGGAAGCACTCCAGCAGGTAGGTCTCGGCGACCAGCTGAACAAAAAGCCGAATCAGATGTCGGGCGGTCAGATGCAGCGTGTTGCGATTGCACGTGCTCTCGTAAACGACCCCGATATACTTCTGGCGGACGAACCTACCGGCGCACTGGATACGGAGACCAGCGTGCAGATAATGGAGATACTCAAAAAGATCTCCAAAAACAAGCTGATAATAATGGTAACCCATAACCCCGAGCTTGCCGAGCAGTATTCATCACGTATAATCAGGCTTCTCGACGGTAAGGTGACCGATGATACCGACCCGTTCAAGGCGGAGATCAAAAAGGATAAAAAGACGGCACAGGAGAAAAAGGCAGAGCGCAAGAAGCTGAAAACTTCCATGAATTTCCTGACAGCGCTGTCACTCAGCCGAAACAACCTGATGACCAAAAAGGCAAGAACTCTGCTGACTTCATTTGCGGGTTCCATAGGTATTATCGGTATCGCGCTGATACTTTCAATATCAAACGGCGTGCAGATATATATAGATCAGGTGCAGTCGGATACGCTATCGACTTTCCCTCTGACTATCGAAAAGACCACCACCAGCCTCAGTGAGATAATGGACTCAATGGCTGAAGCCCGTGATGCTGAACCCGAACACGGCATGGATAAGGTTTATTCACAGAACCGCATGGCTCAGATGATAAATACTCTCATGCAGGAGACCAAGGTGAACGACCTTGAAAAGTTCAAGACTTTCCTTGATAACAACGATGAGATAAAGAAACTGACCACCGATATAAAGTACAGCTACGCTACCAAGCTGAATGTATTCAAGGCTGATACCTCCGATGGTGTATATCAGGTAAACCCCTCGCAGGTACTGCTGGATATGGGTTATCTCAGCGATACACAGATGATGGGTATGTCCATGGGCGGTTCAATGGGCATGGGCAGTATGGATGTATGGTCCGAGATGCTTGATAACGATGACCTCATCAAAGCGCAGTACGATGTAGTAGCAGGACATATGCCTGAAAACTATAACGAGGTAGTGCTGATAGTTGACAAGCATAACGAGATAAACGACTACATACTCTACTCACTGGGTCTTCTCGATTCTACCGAGATAAACGGCATAGTACGCCGTGCAGTTATGGGTGAAGATGTACAGTTGAAAAACGAACAGCACAGCTACACCTACGATGAACTTCTCGATCTGGATTTCATGGTCGTTCCCACCACTGATTTCTACCGTAAAAATGGCGGTATCTGGGAGGATATGCAGGAGGACGAAGCTTATATGACCGATGTTGTCAATAACGGTCTGAAAGTAAGCGTTGTAGGTATCATACGCCCCAATGAGGACGCAACTGCTACTTCACTCAACGGCGGTATCGCTTATAAGCACGAGCTGATGGAGTATCTCGTGAACAAAGTTAAGGACAGCGAGATAATAAAAGACCAGCAGGCTTCACCTGATATCGACGTATTCTCAGGTCTGAAATTCAAGCCCGAAAATGCAGATGCAGAAGAGGAAGAAAAGACTTCCGATGAAAACCCCACATCTGCTGAAACTGCTGACAGCACACAGGCAGACAAGACCGATATATTAGCAGGTCTTACCGATGAACAGAAGGCGGCACTCATGCAGGGTCAGAAGCCCGAGGGCATGAGCGATGATGACTTCGCGGCTATAATGTCACATATGCCGACCGAGGTACCTGCTGCCGCTGAACAGCCTCAGCTTACCGATGAACAGCTTGCCGCACTGATGGCAGGTCAGCTCCCCGAGGGTATGACCGAGGAAGAAGCTGCTGCACTGATGGCACAGGGCGGTACACAGCAGCAGATGTCCGAACTTACAGATATGGGCATGGACGCTATGTCCGGACTGGATATGGATGCTATGAAGAACGGCGGAAACGGCGGCTTTATGGGTGGCATGACCGACCAGCAGAAGGAATTCCTTGCAAGCCTTACCGATGAACAGCTGGCTATGATGCAGAACATGATAACCGAGTCGGCTAAGACTAATGCAGATGCCCTTGCTAACAGCGGAAAGTACTCCACATCAACATACGATGCAAATATGATGACCCTCGGTTATGCAACACTTGAAAGCCCCAGCGGTATAAACATCTACCCCAAGGATTTCGCCGCTAAGGAGCGCATAGTTGATATAATAGATGAATACAACAAAGAAGCTGATGAATCTTCCAAGATAGAGTACACCGATATCGTCGGCAAGATGATGTCCTCGGTCACTTCCATCATCAATGCGATAAGCTATGTGCTGATAGCATTTGTGGCTATCTCTCTGATAGTATCATCTATCATGATAGGCATAATCACCTACATCTCCGTTCTCGAAAGAACCAAGGAGATAGGCATACTGCGAAGCATAGGTGCTTCAAAGCGCGATATCTCCCGTGTGTTCAATGCTGAGACTGCTATTGTAGGATTTGTAGCGGGTATACTCGGCGTAGGTATTTCCTACCTGCTGACAATACCCATCAATATGATAATCGCCCACCTTACCACAGTACCCATGAGGGCATCGATACCTGTTGCGGCAGCTATCCTGCTTGTGGCGATAAGCATTCTTCTCACTCTGGTGGCAGGTCTGTTCCCATCCCGCATTGCTGCAAAGAAAGACCCTGTTATCGCACTCAGAACAGAATAAGTATTTTAGAGCTGTCCGTTATTGTGGACAGCTCTTTTTGTGCATAAATAACCCGGAAACGATATCTGCTTCGTTTCCGGGTGTTTTTTTCTTATGTCAGCTCAGATAATTCTGAACTGCCTTGCTGTAATTGTACAGCGCCCTGACAGTGCTGCAAAGCTGTGCTTTTGAAGAATCATTCTCGTAGTGGAGAAGAGTTTCATAGACGTATGTCATGGGGCTAAGTGTTTCCTTGCCGCCGTCTGCGAGGGAGACAGTGAACTTGTTTTCAAGATTATCGGCTGTGATATCGGGTATCTCCACATAGTTCATTCCCGACGCGGTGCCTGTAACAAATGTTACGCTCTTGCCCTTGCTGTCAGTTACCTTGCAGTTATCGATACTGCCTTTGAAATACAGCCTGAGAGCCGTATTTGAACGGAGAAGCAGGGACTGTCCGTAGTACACAGTAGTTTTGCCTGCGGTAACAGAAGGTGCAAAGTTCTTGACGTCGCTTGCTTTAAGACCTGTCACGGTCTTATCGGGCGTGCCGTCATCGAAGAATGCCTTTGCATTATTGCCGTATATCTTTACGGATTCGGCGAGTGCCGCAAGCTTTTTGTCACTGCTCTTGCTGAGAGTGTTGAGGTAGTCCGTGGGGCTGTACTCAAAGCTCTTGACAAATGGCGTATCATTCATCAGCGAGAAGTTTGTAGTTGTGCTGTTGCCGTAACCAAAGCTTATCTTTACATTTTCGTTTATATCCTTGGCGGACATATAGTAAGTAGCCTTGTATCTGCCGTTTTCATCGGGGGTTATATCGCTCAAAGGTATCTTGGTATCGCCTGAGCTTCCGCTGAACACTATATAGCCGTTATAGCCGTTTTCTGTAATCATCTTTGCGGGTTTGAAATAAACATTAAGACCAATCTGACTTCCAAGTGTAATACTGACACCGCTGATATAAGTTGTAGAAACATAATATTCGCACTCAGAAACAACTACGTCACCTCCGATGGTGAACGTTAGGGTACCATTTTTGTTATCAGTTTTGTAGTTTAAGAGGTTCGTCATAATAAGTTTTGTAACAGTGAACTCCTTGCGGTATTTCAATGTTATCTTTGTACCTGCTGTATACTTACCGTTAACAGCTGGTCTGTCGGAAGAAACTATATCCAAAGCTTCGGGGATATTCAAGGAGTAAAGCTTGACTGTTTTGGTGTCGATGTAGGTCTTTCCACCGAAATAAACTGATGCGGTATACTGAAGGTCACCGTTGCTGTTGACGGAAGAAGTCACATTTGCCTCAGCAGACTGAGTTTCGGAACAGCCTGTGCATTTGAATACTGCGGTAGCACTGCTCATATCCTCTGACCAGTTCCAGGTCGGCTTTGAAGTATAGCTGTGTTCATGGGCGGGGGGAGTATAGGGTTCATCTCCCAGGTCGTACACAGCGGTGTATGTGGGAGTACCCGAATCGTTTGGTGAAGACTTGTATACAGCATACACCTTGCCGTTATCGATATAACAGCCGTAAATGCTCTTGCCCGAGGGCTTGCTTGGCTTTACAAGAACACCGCTTTCAGAAGTTGCGGGATCAAACCAGCATATGGAATCGGGGGTGTTGTAATAAAGCTTGCTGCCGTGCTTGAAAAGTCCTGTATAAATGCCCATCCAGTATCCCTGGCTTCCTGCCGACCATACCATGTTATCAAGCCTTGAAACGGAAGTACGTTCAAGCTTGCCGCTGTTCTGACCGAGAACTATGTCAAGTTCAACGAGCTGTCTGTCACGAGTGCCTGAGCCTGCATAAATGGCATACAGCTTACCGTTAAGCTCGACGATGGCAGTATCCAGATCCTTTATGCCCGAATTATCAAAGTAAGTGTCATCGGGATAGATGGAATCATAGTCCTTGTGTTTATTATCGCTTTTCAGGGCGGTATCGCCCAGTCCGAAATAGGTGTGCAAAACTCTGCCGTTGACATTGGGCGTAGGGTCGTCCCAGGTGATATCTATATTGAAATATCTTCCCGGGATAAGCTCGGTCTTCAGCCACTCATGGTTCATCGTATCGGAGAAAACTATCTCGGAACGTATGCCGCACTGGGAGAGGAGATATGCATACACCTTTGAATAAAGGTCGCAGTAGCCTATCTTTTCTATCATGAAGCTGTAAGTTTCCTTGTCAGCCACACTGGGTAACTCATAAGCCACATCGTTTACTATGGCATCGTGCAGGACAAGGGCTATTTCAAGGTTTGACATACTGTCGTTGACCAGTTCAAGGTACTTATCAGCCTCGTTATAGAACTCGGAGAGCATACTCATCGCTGAATCTTTATCAACGGAATATACCGGTTGTATCCTGGTGATATATGAACCGCTTGAATAATACCTTGTGGATCTCCAGAAAAAAAGTTCGGGATAATTAGCCTGAACAGCTGACTGAAAATTAGGTAGATCATCTGAATTCGCTCTGAGTTTCAGGGCGCTGATATCTATAAAATCGGAGCTGTAGGAAAGTACTGCTTCGCCGATGGTTTTGATATAGTTTTCGCGGGCTTCCATAACGCTCTGGTCATAATCTATCATTGATGGATCGGTCTGTGTTGCCGCCCATGCGGGGATAGAAGTAAAAGCCATATAAATAGCTGCAGTGATGGAAGCAAATTTTCTTATCACCGGTTTTATCATTTGTTATACCTCCTTAAAATATTGTTAATAGTGTATAAAAAATCTCAAAATTCTATATATATTATATCACATCTGTGCATGAAAGTCAATGTAATAAATGCAGATAAAATGGATGTCAAATATGTTTATAACCTACAATTTACGCATTTTTATCTGATACTTTTTGCCTAATTTGTTTCCGCTGTTTGAACGATAATATTTGATTGTCAAGATGCTGCACTTTATATCAAAATAATTAGTCTCTCCTCAATTCAAATAAAACCTTCGTAGTATCGACAAAAGCGATAAAACATGGTATAATAGAAGTGCAGGAAAAAGCCGGAAAACGAGAAAAAAAGCTTGCACTTTGGAGGATGCCATATATAAGTTCAAGAGAGAAAAGCAGATTTCATTTACCGATTTCAATCAGCCGATGGGACTGCAAATGAACCCGGATAACCGCTGGGTGAAGAAAGCAGCAATGATCCCGTGGGAAACGATCGAGGCTGAGTATGCGAAGCTGTTCCCGAGCCATACCGGTATGCCTGCAAAGCCCCTGCGCATGGCACTCGGTTCGCTGCTTATTCAGAAGCAATATCACTATCCTGATGAGGAACTGGTCGAAGGCGGGCGCATCGTAATTTCAGGCGGAAACTATACTCTTGAAAACAGTATCTCTGAGGAGATCACACGGAAAGGAAGCGCTATTATGAGGATAGCAGTAACATACGAAAACGGACAGATATTCCAGCATTTTGGCAGAACAGAGCAGTTCAAGCTTTATGATGTTGCCGACGGAAAGATCATCAGTGAACAGATAGTCGGAACGATGGGCGCAGGACATGGTGCTCTTGCAGGATTTCTGAAAAATGCTCAGGCTGATGTTCTTATCTGCGGAGGTATCGGCGGGGGAGCGCAGATGGCTATGCAGGAAGCAGGCATCGCTCTTTACGGCGGCAATATGGGTAGTGCAGATGATGCTGTTGCTTCATTCCTTGCAAATACACTTGTTCAGAACGAGAACCCCACCTGCGATCATCACCATGAACACGGCGAGGGTCATTCCTGCGGAACTCACAGCTGTGGTGGTCACTGATGAAGTACGATCATACTGAAAAGGCGGTCAGCCTTTTTACTCAGGGATGTAACTGTGCACAGGCTGTTTTTGCCGCGTTTTCCGATGTTACAGGAATGGATGAGGAGCTTGCCAAAAGGCTGTCATCCTCCTTTGGCGGCGGTATGGGAAGAATGAGAGAAGTCTGCGGCACCTGTTCGGCAATGTTCATGGTAGCAGGTATCCTTTACGGTGAGGGAACCGAACAGGATGACAAGCTGAAAGCCGAACATTACAAGCGTATACAGTATCTCGCGGATGAATTCCGCAAGGAGCATGATACTATCATATGCCGTGACCTTTTGAAAGGTCTGGCGGTAACAAGTGAACCCACTCCCGAAAAACGCACCGAGCAATACTACAAAGTAAGACCATGCGCGAAGTTCGTCAAAACAGCGGCAGAGATACTTGAACGCTATCTTGAAGAAAATCCGCCTAAGAAGTAATAATCTGTAATGAGTATCACATCAAAAAGAAATGAGGTACGTCCGTCGGGCGCACCTCATTTTTATATTATTGATCGATCATCAGGAGTTACTGTTTAACCCGTTCCTCGAAAAGCTGATTATGCAGTCAGGCTCACGGCTGCCGAATATGTTATCTCCCCACGCAAGCCATATCTCGCCACAGGGGGTACCGAGCCAGAGCGCTCCGTTAAAGCCATATTCCTCGGGCGTGAATATTTGGGAAGGTTCTCCGTACATTTCTATGAACTGCGCATAAAGCCTGTCATAGCTTTCCTTGCAGTCAGAAGACGAGGGGTCATTGTCCTGTGCGGTGTTCAGGTCAGGATTTTTGTGAAAGCCCGCAGTGTATATGGTCTTGTCATCATAGTCATAATCAACACTCATGTAAGAAAACTTCTCGCCCAGCACCGAAACACCATCATTGTAATCAAACTGATTTGACAGGTATATCTTATCAAGAGCGTTCCTGAATTCTCCGAGCTCGGTCACTTTGTCTGTTTCACCGAACACGCTTTTTAAAAATTCCACCGCGGTATCATATTCGCTGGGATATACTTTTTCGGAGAACTGCTCAAAGAATGCTATATCATCTGAGGTCACATCCGCGCTGTTATCAGGCTGAATGTCCTGCTGTGAGCTATCTTCTTCCACTGCACTGCTTTCTTCGGGAACTATTTCCGTCTCTGCTGCAGAACTGCTCTCTGTTTCCAACGTCATGCTGCTTTCTTCGGGCGCTTCAACACTTTCGGCAACAGAACTGCTTTCTGTTTCCGCAGGTTCGGCCGCAGTGCTTTTGCTGTTACTGCTGTTTTTTTCAACATTGCCGCAGCCTATAAGCCCAAATGCCATTATAGCCGCAAGCGCTCCTGCAAGAATTCGTTTTGTTTTCATTTTTTTACTCCTTTTTGATTCCATTTTACAAAGGTATATTTCAATTATATCATACCACTAACATTTAGTCAAATGCTGAAATTCATTGATCTTGTCCGTGTCATTTTCAAGAAAAGGCGCGTAAACAGCTTGGTGCCGTTTACGCGCTTTTCCGATCGTTTTGTTATCTCAGTTCGATAATATTATTCTGCGGGATTCAGAGCCAGCAGGTCAGCTGTATTTAAATTCTTATCCATGTCAGCAGTTTTGTTAGTGAAATCCACTGCAAAATCGCCATATATTACCGACTTGTCTGTTTCATCGCTTGTAATTATAATTGTGAACTTCTCAGTGCCAATGCCTTCCAGGTCAAAGTCGAATGTTTTTACCTCTCCAAGCGTATCTGCATTTATGGATTTTGTATACTTCACTGTTCCGTCACCGTCACAGAGATCGATACGGTAGGTGCCGTGCAGATCTGCGGGCAACGGTGTGCTTATTGTCAGCTTGACAGGTTCAGTCACGCCCTCAGAAACACAGATGGTTATATCGTCGTACTTGTTAAGTGTTGTATCAGGCTCGGCAGACTGCTTAACGACAGTACCCTTTTCTTCACTGCCCAAGACCCATTTTGACCTTACACAAAGACCGCTCTCTTTCAGAAGCAGCATTGCTTCGTCCTTTTTCATGCCTACCACATCGGGTACTGTCACGGTTTCGGGTTCACCGGTTTTGCCACTTGAAATAAACAGCGTTATCTTACTCTCAACAGCAGCCTCAGTTCCTGCGGGTGGGTCAGTCTTTATAGCAATGCCCTCGGGGACTTCTTCATCGTATATCTCCTTTACAACAGGGTTGAATCTTGCTGCATAGAGCAGACTTTCAGCAACTTCACGTTCCGATCCTGATACATCGGGAATAATTTCCTTCATTTTGCCTTTGCTGACTTTCAGCTCAAGAGAATCGCCTTCCTTGAAAGGCGTGCCTGCCGGAGTATACTGTCCGAAGATGATGCCCTCTTCGTACTCTGTGTTGTAATCGTAGCCTACATCGAAACTCAGCTTTCCGTCGTACTCTGCGAGTACATCTGTCAGCTTTCTGCCTACCAGATCGGGAAGGAGTTCTTCTGCGTTATCATCCATAGTGTCGGTATCCTCAGCATCGGTTGATTGATCCTCAACTGTAGGCTGACCTGCGGGCTCGGGTATATCGGCATTGATATTGTTCATATGGAGCATACCCACTGTGACCGCGCCAACTGTCAGAACTGCGATGCAGGCTGCAATGATACCGCCGCGTTTTACCTGTATCCTGCCTCTGCGAACCTCTGTATCATCCGTTTTTGATGCTGTTATATTCTTTCGTTTTTCGTTGATTATCTCGTTCATCTCAAATCCTGCCTTTCTCATTACGGAGGAAAGTACACGCTTCTTTTGGGCATCGGTGACTTCGGCATTTTCTTCAAAACCCGCAAAGGTATCCTCGAAAAGCTCTGCGTCCTGCACGGAAAGATCAATTTTCAGTTCATCATTTTCACGCTTCATTACGCTTCCTCCTTTAGTATTTTTCTCAGCTTGACAAGACCTCTCGATACTCTCTTGTCTACCGCTTTAGGATTTAAGTGAAGTTCTTCGGCGATCTCCTTTGTTTTCTGACCGAAGAAGTATTTTCGGATAAATATGCTTGTATCAGGTTCGCCCAGCTTTTTTACTGCCGCGGCGAGAGTGGTACGGTTATCAGACAATGGCTCCTGCGCAGGTATCTCTCCCGCATCTTCCAGTGGAAGGATATCCGGGGAAGATATGTGTTTGCGGAACACATCGGTGCAGTGTCTTCCCGCTATCACGGAAAGGTACGCCCTCACCGAACGTATATCAAAGCCGTTGCTCTGACCCGTCTGATAGAATTTGAAAAATATATCGCTGACCGCTTCTTCAATATCCTCGCTGCTGCAAATGCCGTTCAGTTTTGTACGCGCTATTTTCATAACATAAGCCGTATACCTGTCGACCACAGCCGCAAGCCCCGCTTGGGGTGAGCTTTTCAGCTTTTCGATAAGTTCTTTATCCGTCATACAATGACCTCACTTTTTGAAACGTTTCACTATGTTAGTCGTATCCGAAGCAGGAAATGAGACATCATCGGAAGAAAATTATAACAGATTTTTGTTAACATTTCATGAACGTGCGGAGGGCAATCGTTTTCCGTTGCGGGGAACGAACATTTTTGTTAAATGAATGAAATTTATAAAAACTATCGACATCTTTAACACAGTATGTTACAATTACATAAAGATTAACGGGGTGTTACTGTTATTATTTGGTAAAAAGTGATGTACAGGCGCTGATATAAAACACGAACTTAAACAACAAACTAACAAAAAATCCACTGCTGTAAGGACTTAGTTCTATCTATCCAAATACACATATCGACATTCACGGGGCAGAGAACCTGAGCTGTCGATATTTTAAATGTATCCATCAAAAAGAGAAAAGCAGCAGTATTTTCAGGAACGAATACTGCTGTTTATTATTATCATAAAAATCAAAATGTGATGTGAGCGCGTGTTTAATTTTTACAATGAATGTGAGGTGAAAACATTGGGAAGCATATTACTTAGTCTCTCCTCAATTCAAATAAAACTCTCGTAGTATCGACAAAAGCGATAAAACATGGTATAAGGATTATCTTGCTCTCGCAAAATGCAGAAAACGCGGTGCGAAAAAGATCAGAAAAGCAATCAAAAAGCAGCTGCAATACATCCGCCGCGATCTTGGATATATCTCGAATCTGCTGAAAAACAATGGTGTTGTGCTTTCAGAATCTGACGCATATTTACTCGATATTCTGGAGACAGTCTATTCGCAGCAGCAACATATGTTTGTCAGCAATACACATCGCATTGAAAATAGAATCGTCAGCATCAGCCAGCCATATATCCGACCGATCGTCAGAGAAAAAGCAAAATCTCCGGTTGAGTTCGGTGCCAAGCTGGATCTGTCTGTGGATGAAACCGGAATGTGCAGAATTGAAAAGCTATCCTTTGATGCCTACAACGAGAGTGCCGTTTTGAAAACTGCGCTCGAGAATTATAAGAAGCGCACAGGACATTATCCGGAGCGTGTACTCGCAGATCAGATCTATCGCAATCGGGATAACATTGCATTTTGCAGCAGTCTCGGCATTCGGCTTTCCGGAAAGAAACTCGGAAGGCCGAAGAAGGATGCAGACAGCAAGGCTGAGAAGAAAATCGCCTATCAGGATAATACCGACCGAATTGAAGTGGAGCGGAAGTTTAGTCTCGCGAAACGCAAATTCGGTCTGGGTCTGCTGCTTACAAAAAGAGAAGATACAACAAAAGCATCGATCGTTCTCAGCATCATTGCAATGAACATCGACCGTATTGCGGCGATGCTTTTGCGCCTTATTCAGTTTTTGCTGAATTTCGAGCTGTCATATGGCTTGTGGCGGTGCTCTTGAAATTATGCCTTAATGAGGAGAGACTAATTACCCTTATGCAGTATAACACGCCGTCTCATATCCCCGTAGTCATAATCGACGACTGCCTGCCATCGTGCGCATAAGCAGGTAAGAGTTTTGAAAGGGTTTTCACTATCAGTGATTTTGGTCGAAAAGTTGTACGTTTTTGTACAACTCTTGCAGAAATATGTCCGGGTTAAATTTTAAATCATTTGTCTGCACAATGTATCCGCTGAGGATATGTGAAGTCTGCACAGAGTTTTATGCAAGAAAAAAAGCCCTCGGAAAGGCTTGCACAGCATTTCCGAGGGCTTGGTTATGAGTATATGGTTTATATTTTGTCGGCTCCCTTATAAGAGTATTGTCTTGCTATCCTCTGCTCGGGGCGCTTGTCAAATGCGTAGAGGAATATCAGGAATGCCCACTCTAATGGTTTCATTACAATGTATATTATATCCGCTCTTGCAGGGGATGTGATCTTTCGTGAAAGCGGATAGCCGTGTGTATCATAGAATGTTCTTATCTTTTTATGTAATCTCGGAGTTTTCTCCTGTATCAGTTCTTCAAATGCATTCGCTATACACAACTGTCGGTTAACTACTATCGTTTCATTTCTTCGAGTGCCTAACCTTATTGGCTTTACCACTTTTTTATGTCCGCCTGCTGCAACAGTACACAGATAGTGTCCGTCATAATCTATAGGGGGCGGAGGTGTTTGCTGTGAAAATGTCCAGTCAGCGGTATCCGTGAATGCTTTGATAGGTGCGTCAAGTCCCTGACCCAGAAGAACGAATATGAGCTCCAGCAGTGCTATAACAAAGAAAAATACGATGAATACAAAGATAGAATATTTCGACAGGCTATTAATCTTATTGATAATAAAACTTAATTTTTTATGCTCGTTATTTTCTGCTATCCTTTCCCTGAAGATCTCTGCTTGTTCTTTCATATGTCTGTGGATGACTCTTGCCGATAAAAGCAGTATATTAAAATGATAAACATAGAGAAGACATTCTATGCTGTGCACATTTTTTAAGATGTGCATAGCAAATGTGAGCTGAAATAAATTCATAAGTATCAGAAAGCTGATAGAAATCGCAGATAACAATGGCGGTAATTTATCTGCACTTTTATTCAGCAAGATAAAATATCCGATAAATCCTAAAATGACTACAATATATATAGACGAATATTCAGATGAAATAGTGTTGTGGTATCGATCTGAAGCTATTTGCTCGTACCAGTCACCCGCACCTTCAAAGCTTAGATTGAACAGCAGAAAATATAATATTGCTCCGTAAAAGATAGTGTGATTTGCTATCAGTTTTTCCTGCTTTGGTTTTTCCGATAAGCAGTTACATACATTCCAGACAGTAAGAATTCCCGGAATGATAAAAACTAAAATTCCAATGATGATCAATGCAAAGGTACCTGTTATATTATTGTATTGCATCTAATATTTCTCCTTAAATCATTTTACTGAAAGGCGTACCTTTCAGCTTGATCGTATTATAACACATTATAATTCGTTTGTCAATACTATTTTATCGAGAAACAATAAAATAGTATCAGAAAACAAAAACTATATATCGTTTCATGGCTTGATATACTGCCGTGTCCGTTTGCTGACGTTTTTGCTAAAAAAGGAGTGTGCAGGGTCATTGTACGGTATTGCCTGTGGATATTTTACCGATATCACACCTGTTTTTTCATGCAAAAAGCCCCGCTCTCAGGGGGTGAGAGCAAGGGCTTTTCCGTATGTGTTGAAAATTACGGGCTGTCAGTATTAGTTTGCAACGTACATCTGTCTGTAGGGGTTGCTGCTGTCGGGGGTAACGACAGTGAAGGGGTGGTCAAGAAGCTCGTTGAGGTCATGACCGAAGTAGAAGCAGAATCTTCTCAGATAATGTGAGATATCCTTGAAATCCTCTTCATCGGCGGGGCGCACGTGAACCTGATGGGGGAAGTGGATACCCTTGCAGTCGGAGCGCAGGTACATTTTTCCGCCGTGCATACCTGTGGAGGGGAAGTTGCCTACGATGGGCTT
Source organism: Ruminococcus albus AD2013 (assembly GCF_000526775.1). NCBI lineage: Bacteria > Bacillati > Bacillota > Clostridia > Eubacteriales > Oscillospiraceae > Hominimerdicola > Hominimerdicola alba. The sequence goes on along the minus strand of NZ_JAGS01000001.1, from coordinate 1,496,572 downwards.
GTCATCGCTGTTGAGACCAAGCACGATGATAGTGCCGCCTGCCTGATACTCGCCGAGGAAACTGCCTGCGCGTCCGCCGATGATGATGGCGGGCTGCTTATCCTTATAGGCTTTCATATGTATTCCCGAACGATAGCCTGCATCGCCCTGAACGTAGATACGTCCGCCGCGCATAGCGTAGCCCACAGCGTCGCCTACATTGCCGTGGATAACGATGGTGCCGTCGTTCATGGTATCGCCGACAGCGTCCTGTGCGTTGCCCATGACTTCTATCTTAGCACCGTTTAGGTATGCACCGAGGGCATTTCCAGGGATACCGCTTATTTTCAAAGTCTTATCGGAGATACCTGCCGCGATGAATCTCTGTCCGAGACAGTCGGTAATGGTACAGTTGCCGTGTACCTGTCTTAATGTTTCGTTGAGCTCTCTATAATCGAGCCCTGTTGCATTTATATTCATCATACCACACCTCCGAGTTTTGTTCTGCGCTTTTCATCAGAGAAGATAGCCAGCGACGGCATTTTCTTGACCTTTTCGGTCATTTCCTCGTCGAGGACTGTCTGTTCACGCACAAGAGAAGTATATATGCCTGCACGGTTAACATCTCCGATGAGCATATAGCCTGCAAGCTTGCTGTCCTTGAAATAAAGCCTTTTGATACCTTTATCCGTGCGTTCCTCATATATCTCGCCGTCCTCGGGATAAGCACCTGCTGTTGCACAGTGGAGACCGAAGAAGCCGATGGAGTTCATGGGGATAGCATCGGTTATCTCGGAAGAACCACCTGCCATATTTATGCCTGCACATCTGCCCTGCATATAGGCGCTTGGAAGTATCGCAAGTACGCGGTTTGCGCCGATGGAGCTGTCATAGCCCTCGGCACAGTCGCCTGCGGCATAGATGTTAGCGGCAGTGGTATCCATTCCGGTATCGATAATGATACCTCTGTTGATATCGCATCCTGCCTGCTTTGCAAGTTCAGTCTCGGCTCTTACGCCGACTGCAAGGACGAGGATATCGAAATCGACTTCTGCACAGCTTTTCATGTAAGCCTTGTTCTTATCGAACTTGACTGCGGTATCACCCAGCATGAAGCTTACGCCGTGGTTTTCAAGTTCTTTCTGCATATATGCTGCACACTCAGCATCGAGGATAGAGGACAGGACTCTGTCTGCAAGGTCACAGACGGTTATACTGCCTACTCTTTCAGCTATGCCCTCAGCGCATTTTAGACCGATAAGACCTGCGCCGACTATCAGTACTTTTGATTTTTCGGTGAGGACTTTTTCAAGGGCGAGAGCGTCATCGAGAGTCATGAAAGAGAACTTCTTCTTTACCTTGTCGAGACCCTCAAAAGGGGGAACGAAAGGTGATGAGCCTGTACATATACAGAGCTTGTCATATCCGAACCTGCCCTTTCCTTCGAGGATAGTCACCTGCTTTTTGGTGTCTATCTTTGCGGCTTTGCCGTATACTAAATTAACTTTGTTTTTCTCATAAAAATCTGCGGGGCGGTACTTCATTCTTTCGAGGTCTGTCTTTCCCTCAAGCAGATAGGATATAAGGGGGCGGGAGTAAACATGGTGTTCTTCGCCCGATATAACGGTGATAGCACCGTTGCTGTCGACACTCCTTATCCCCTCTATGCAGCCGACTGCGGCTGTTCCGTTTCCGATGATAACATATTCAGCCACTTTGCTCACCTCTCCTCATAAACTATGGCATTGTTGGGGCAGCCCTTTACACAGGCGGGGGAACCGCAGCTGTTTGCGAGACACAGCTCGCACTTCTGGGCTGCGCCCTCGGGACCTGCTGCAACTGCACCGTAGGGACATACGAGAACGCAGGTAAGGCAGCCGACACACTTGGTCTTATCGATCTTTACTGTACCGTCTTCGATAGATATAGCGCCTGCTATACAGCTTTTTACGCAGAGGGGGTCTTTACAGTGGCGGCAGGATACAGCATAGGTGATGCCGTCGGTTTCTTCGATGTGTATGCGGGGATAGATATCCTTGCCTTTCAGTGCTTTTACCATATCGCTTAGACCCGAATTGGCATATGCGCAGTTATATTCGCAGAGGTGGCAGCCAAGGCACCAATCCTCGTTTACAAATACTCTTTTCATCTTAATGACCCTCCTTATTCGCCTGCGTGGGAGATACCGAGTATCTCGAGTTCCTTATCGGTAAGCCCTACGCCGCGGAGCATAAGTCTGTTGCCGCGGAGGCTCTCGATGGAGTTGATACCCATTCCGCCCATAAGTTCCTTGATCTCGTGGCGCCAAGCGTCCATGAGGTTTACAAGTCTGCGTGAACCGACATCTGGGTTCAGGCGCTTAACAAGTTCGGGTCTCTGGGTGGCGATGCCCCAGTTGCACTTGCCGCTCTGGCAGGTACGGCAGAGGTGACATCCCATAGCCAGCAGTGCTGCTGTTGCGACATATACTGCATCTGCACCGAGGGCTACTGCCTTTACCACATCAGCTGCGGAGCGTACGCTGCCGCCTACCACGAGGGATACGTTATTTCTGATGCCCTCATCTCGCAGACGCTGATCGACGGAAGCCAGTGCAAGCTCTATGGGGATACCAACGTTATCACGGATACGTGTTGGTGCAGCGCCTGTACCGCCGCGGAAGCCGTCTATTGCGATGATATCAGCACCGCTGCGGGCGATACCGCTGGCTATCGCTGCGATGTTATGTACTGCTGCGACCTTTACGATAACAGGCTTCTTGTACTCGGTAGCCTCTTTGAGGGAGTAAACCAGCTGACGAAGGTCTTCGATGGAATATATATCGTGATGAGGTGCGGGGGATATAGCGTCCGAACCCTCGGGGATCATTCTGGTCTTGGAAACGTCGCCTACTATCTTGGCACCGGGGAGATGTCCGCCGATACCGGGCTTTGCGCCCTGACCCATCTTTATCTCGATGGCTGCGGCAGCTTCGAGGTAATCCTTGTGAACGCCGAAACGTCCCGATGCTACCTGTACAACGGTGTTGGGTCCGTAGATGTAGAAATCTTCATGGAGACCGCCTTCACCTGTATTGTAGCATATACCCAGCTCGGTAGCCGCACGGGCGAGAGAAGCGTGAGCATTATAGCTGATGGAGCCGTAGCTCATAGCCGAAAACATTACAGGCATGGAAAGTTCCAGCTGTGGAGTAGTTTCGGTGACAAGCTCGCCGTCCTCGTTACGCCTGATCTTTTCGGGCTTTTTGCCGAGGAATACCTTGGTCTCCATAGGTTCACGCAGTGGGTCGATAGGCGGGTTCGTTACCTGGGAAGCGTTTATCAGTATCTTATCCCAGTATACAGGCAGAGGCTTGGGGTTGCCCATTGATGAGAGCAGTACGCCGCCGCTGTTTGCCTGCTTGTATATCTCTTTGATAGTATCGTCAGCCCAGTTTGCATTCTCGCGCAGACGGCAGTCGCTCTTAACTATTTTGAGCGCTCTTGTGGGACATAGAGATACGCAGCGCTGGCAGTTTACACATTTTGTTTCGTCCGAAAGCATGATGCCGCGTTCGGGGTCAAAGCTGTGTACTTCATTTGCGCATTGTCTTTCACAGACACGGCACTGTATGCAGCGGTTATCGTTGCGCACTACCTCGAACTCGGGATATATAAAATGATCTATCATCAGAATTTACCCTCCTTGACTCTGACTATCACAGGCTCGCCGCCCGCAGGTGCGTAGAAGTTCTCTGCATCGGGCTCCATTACCCTAACAGCCGCTTCTTCGCTGGCTATGAATACTTTATCGTCCTTTTCGGCAGTTATCATTGAGCGGAGCTTCAGGCGGTCATTGAGTGCCATGAGTCCTCCGTTCCAGCCGTATACTATTGAAAAAGGTCCTGTTATCAGCAGACTGGGGAATACCTGTCTGAGGAACGTAAGTCTTTCTTTTTCCTTTTCGGGCTTCGAGTTTATCGTAGACCAGAAAGGTGCGGCGATAACGGAAGCGGCTTCCTCCATGGTAAGACCCTGTCTTCTCAGCAGATAATCCAGTATATAGGTTATGACCTCGGTATCGGTCTGCAATGTACATTTATAGCCGAACATCTCGATAAAGCGGCGGTTTGCATCGTAGGAAGATATCTCGCCGTTGTGGACGATGGAACTGTCCAGCAGGGAGAAGGGGTGAGCACCGCCCCACCAGCCGGGGGTGTTGGTCGGATAACGGCCGTGGGCTGTCCATGAATAGCCCTCGTATTCTTCAAGCTTGTAGAATACACCAACATCTTCCGGGTAGCCGACAGCTTTGAAACATCCCATATTCTTGCCGCTGGAGAACACGTATGCACCTTTCATCTCGGTATTGATCTTCATTACCGTGCGTGCAACGAATTCACTTTCATCGACCTGTTCCGATGCGACCATAGAACCCAGTGGAGCACAGAAGTATCTCCATATAATAGGTTCATTGGTTATCTGGGGAATCTTGCGGGTGGGTATCAGTTCACCCTTTACTATCTCGAAACGTTCCTTTAAGTAAGCTTCACATTCCTTACGGGTGGAACGGTGATCGAAGAAGATATGGAAAGCATACAGATCTCTGTATTCGGGATAGATGCCGTAAGCTGCAAATCCTCCGCCCAGACCGTTTGAACGGTCGTGCATTGGCTTCATTGCATTATAAATAACATCTCCCGTTATCCCTTTACCCTCTCTTGAAATGACTGCCGCTATCGCACAGCCCGACGGTATACGAACTTCGCCTTCAAGTTTCATTTTCAGCACTCCTTATCATAAAAAAACGTTCACCCTTTTTTATCGACGTGAATCGCTTCACGGCAATAAAAAAGAATGAACGCCATTGCTCATGCATTATTTGCAAGTATTATATCTCACAATTTCATTTTTGTCAAGGGGTTTTACAAGATTTGTGAAAATTTTGCAAGTTTTGCTTCGGTAACTTTCATGAGTTTTGTGAAAAATGTGCTTGACAAAACTCTTGCGATGGTGTATAATACAAACCATGGAAGGCAAAGAGGTCTTGAATGAAGCTTAGGTTTCAAGGCTCTTTGTCTTTTTTTGTTGACATTGGAAAGACAATGGAAAGTATAAAGTCTTTTCCGAATATAATTTTCTATATTTATAAGGCAATGGCGTCTTCGGTACAGGGATAATACTCTCTGTAAACCGGGGGCGCCTTTGCTGTATCGAACGGAGGAAATCATAATGAGTACGGTACCCGAATTGTTTGCGAGCAAGGTTTTTGATGACAGAGTTATGAAGTCAAGGCTGTCTTCAAAAGTGTATAAGTCACTGAAAAATACTATTGATATCGGTGAGAAGCTTGATATCACAGTTGCCAACGCAGTTGCCGAGGCTATGAAGGATTGGGCTATCGAGCAGGGAGCTACACATTATACTCACTGGTTCCAGCCCCTTACAGGCATCACTGCCGAGAAGCATGACAGCTTTATAAGCCCCTCACCTGATGGCAGAGTTATCATGGACTTTTCGGGCAAGGAACTCATCAAGGGCGAGCCTGATGCATCTTCGTTCCCTTCCGGCGGACTGAGAGCTACATTTGAGGCAAGAGGTTACACCGCATGGGATCCTACATCTTATGCATTCATCAAGGGCAAGACCCTTTGCATTCCTACTGCTTTCTGTTCTTACGGCGGTGAGGCACTGGACAAGAAGACACCTCTGCTGAGATCAATGGAAGCACTGAACAAGCAGGCACTGCGTATCCTGAAGCTTTTCGGAAACGATCAGGTAAGACACGTTACAACTTCCGTCGGACCTGAGCAGGAATACTTCCTTATCCCCAAGGAGCTTTACGATCAGAGAAAAGACCTTATCTATACAGGCAGGACACTGTTCGGTGCGAAGCCTCCCAAGGGTCAGGAACTGGACGACCACTATTTCGGAGTTATCAAGCCCAGAGTTGAGGCTTATATGAGCGACCTGAACGATGAACTATGGAAGCTGGGTATCCTTGCAAAGACTCAGCATAATGAGGTCGCACCTGCACAGCACGAGCTTGCACCTATCTATGCTACCACAAATATCGCCACCGATCACAACCAGCTGACTATGGAGATCATGAAGAAGGTCGCACAGAAACACGGTCTGGTATGTCTGCTGCATGAAAAGCCTTTTGACGGCGTTAACGGTTCGGGCAAGCACAACAACTGGTCTATCGCTACAGATACAGGCGTTAACCTGCTGACTCCCGGCGAGACCCCATATGAGAACGCTCAGTTCCTGCTGTTCCTGTGCGCAGTTATCAAGGCTGTTGACGATTATCAGGATCTGCTTAGAATTTCCGTTGCTACCGCGGGCAACGATCACCGTCTGGGCGCTAACGAGGCACCTCCCGCTGTTATCTCCATCTTCCTTGGTGAAGAACTTGAGGGTATCCTTGAGGCTATCGAGAACGATACTCCATATGCAGGCGTTGAGAAGACTGTCATGAAGCTTGGCGTAAGTGTTCTGCCAAGATTTACAAGAGATACCACTGACCGTAACCGTACTTCGCCTTTCGCATTCACAGGCAACAAGTTCGAGTTCAGAATGGTCGGTTCTGCTGACAGCATCGCTTGCGCTAATATCATGCTGAACTCGGCAGTTGCAGAGAGCCTGAAGATCTATGCTGACAGACTTGAAAAGGCTGATAACTTCGAGGAAGCACTCCATGAGATGATAAAGAAGACCATCACCGATCACAAGAGGATCATCTTCAACGGCAACGGCTATGATGATACATGGATAAAGGAAGCTACCGAAGTACGCGGTCTGCTGAACTACCGTACAACTCCCGATGCTATCCCTCATCTGATGGACGAGAAGAACGTTAAGATGCTGACCGCTCACAAGGTATTCACCGAGGCTGAGCTGCGCAGCCGTACAGAGATCACACTGGAGAACTACTGCAAGGCTGTCATCATCGAAGCTAAGACCATGGAGATGCTGGCACGCCGCGAGATACTTCCCGCTATCGAGGAATATGCTGCATTTGTTGCAAAGACCGCAAACGCTAAAAAATCACTGGCTACCGATCTTGCCTGCACCTATGAGACAGAGACCGTCAAGAAGCTTTCGGGCTATGCAAGTGAGGCTTATGCAAGCCTTGACGAACTTGACAGCGTTCTTGATAAGGTGAAGGATTCAGACAGCGTAACCGATACAGCTTACATCATCAGAGATGAGCTGCTGGGCGTTATGGAAAAGCTTCGTGCTTCCTGTGATGAGGCAGAGACCATCACAGCTGCCAAGTTCTGGCCGTTCCCGACCTACGACGAGCTGCTGTTCGGTGTTAAATAAGTTTTCTACTAAATCCTATCTTAAATTATAAGGAAATGGCTGCCACAGAAATGCGACAGCCAAGTTCCGTTTTTTCGGAGGAATCTAATTATGTGTTGTATTATGGGCTGGTGCTCGGTCAAGGCTGACCGAGACATTATGGAAAAATGTTTTGAAAGGACAAAATCAAGAGGACCCGATGACACTCGTTATCAGGCTGTTGCGGGAGGTATCCTGGCATTCCACAGACTTGCGATAATGGGTCTTACACCCGATGGTATGCAGCCATTCAGGCTGGGTAACAGCTATGTGGTCTGCAACGGTGAGCTTTACGGCTTCGAGAAGATAAGAGATGACCTTGCAAAGAAGGGATACCGCTTCCAGAGCGATTCGGACTGTGAGATACTTCTTCCAATGTGGGAGCAGTACAAGACCGATATGTTCGCAATGCTGGACGCGGAATTCGCCTGTATAATATTTGACAGTGAGACAGGAAAGTTCATCGCGGCTCGTGACCCAATAGGCATACGTCCCCTTTACTATGGCTATGACAGGGATGGTGCTGCTGTATTCGCAAGCGAACCCCAGAACCTGGTGGACATCTGCGACAAGATAATGCCTTTCCCTCCCGGACACTATTATATAGACGGCGAGTTCCACTGCTACAATGATATCGCTAAGCCCGATCATGTATGTCATGATGATCACGATACTATCTATAAGAACATTCATGACAAGCTGGTGGCAGGCATCGAGAAGCGTCTGGTGGCTGATGCAAAGGTCGGCTTCCTGCTTTCGGGCGGTCTGGATTCATCGCTGGTATGTGCTGTTGCACAGCAGAAATCGGACAAGCCTATAAGGACTTTCGCTATCGGTATGTCGGAGGACGCCATCGACCTTAAATATGCAAAGGAGACTGCTGATTATATCGGTTCCGAGCATACAGAGATAATCATAACCAAGGACGATGTGATAAATGCCCTTGAGGAAGTTGTACGTCTGCTGGGAACATTCGATATAACCACCATACGTGCAAGCATGGGTATGTACCTTATCTGCAAGGCGATACATGAACAGACGGATATCCGCGTACTGCTGACAGGCGAGATATCCGATGAGCTGTTCGGATACAAGTACACTGATTTTGCACCCTCTGCTGAGGAATTTCAGCGTGAAGCCGAAAAGCGCGTACACGAACTTCATATGTACGATGTTCTGCGTGCTGACAGATGTATCTCTGTTAACTCACTTGAAGCGAGAGTGCCTTTCGGCGACCTTGATTTTGTAAAATACGTAATGGCGATAGACCCCGAAAAGAAGCTGAACACCTACGGCAAGGGCAAGTTCCTGCTACGTAAGGCGTTTGAAGCTGACGGAGTTCTTCCCGATAATATACTTTGGAGAGAAAAGGCTGCTTTCTCCGACGCTGTGGGACATTCTCTGGTAAACTATCTGAAAGCCTATGCTGAGGATTATTACACAGAGGAAGAGTTTGAAACACTTAGAAAGAAGTACACACACGCTCAGCCCTTTACTAAGGAATCTCTGCTTTACCGTGAGATATTTGAGAAATACTACGAGGGTCAGGGTGAGATGATAGTTGATTTCTGGATGCCTAACAAGACATGGGAAGGCTGCAATGTCAACGATCCATCGGCGAGAGTACTTTCAAACTACGGCGCAAGTGCGGAATGAGGAGGACTGACTTATGAGAAAGTATATTTTTGTAACGGGCGGAGTAGTTTCGGGACTTGGCAAGGGCATCACTGCGGCTTCTCTGGGAAGACTGCTGAAATCCCGTGGGCTGACTGTGGCAGCACAGAAGCTCGACCCTTATATAAATGTAGACCCCGGTACAATGAGCCCTTATCAGCATGGTGAGGTATATGTTACCGAGGACGGTGCGGAGACCGATCTCGACCTTGGACACTATGAGCGTTTCATCGACGAAGACCTGAACAAGTATTCAAACCTTACTACGGGAAAGGTCTACTGGAATGTTCTTAACAAGGAGCGCAGGGGAGAATATCTGGGTTCCACGGTGCAGGTCATTCCTCATATCACCAATGAGATAAAGGAGTTTGTATACTCCGTGGGCAAAAAGACCGATGCTGATGTTATCATCACAGAGATAGGCGGTACTATCGGCGATATCGAATCTCAGCCTTTTATTGAAGCTGTAAGACAGATATCTCTTGAAGTTGGCCGTGAGAACGCCCTGTTCATCCATGTTACACTGGTGCCTTTCCTGAGCGGGTCGGACGAACACAAATCCAAACCCACACAGCATTCTGTGAAGGAGTTACAGGGTATGGGTATCAATCCCGATATCATCGTACTGCGCTGTGACAGACCTCTGGAACCCTCTATTTTCCAGAAGATAGCACTTTTCTGCAACGTTCGCACAGAGTGCGTTATTGAAAATATAACTCTGCCCGACCTTTACGAAGCTCCACTTATGCTGGAGAAAGCTAATTTCTCCGAGGTAGTCTGCGAGCGTCTGGGCATTACAGCACCCCGTCCCCATCTTGATGAATGGTGCGAGATGGTGGAGAGGATAAAGTCTGCGGCTACGACTACAAAGATAGCACTTGTAGGAAAGTACACTGAGCTTCACGACGCATATCTCTCGGTAGCAGAGGCACTTCGCCATGCGGGATATTCCATCGGCACACACGTTGATATAAGCTGGGTGGATTCGGAAAAACTGACAGCTGAAAACATCGGTGAGTCGCTGGGTGGCGTTAACGGTATCATAGTCCCAGGCGGTTTCGGCGGAAGAGGTATCGAGGGCATGATACAGGCTGTAAAGTATGCTAGAGAGAACAATATCCCATTCTTCGGCATATGCCTTGGTATGCAGATAGCTGTTATAGAATACGCCAGAAATGTCTGCGGTATCAGTGATGCTGATTCGGGTGAGTTCAATGAGGTATGCAAGCACAAGGTCATCGACTTCATGCCGGGACAGAGTGACAGCATCGACAAGGGCGGCACGTTACGTCTTGGTGCTTATCCCTGTGTTATATCCGATGGTACTACGATGCAGAGATGCTACGGCAAGAACGAGATAAGTGAACGTCACCGCCACAGATACGAATTTAACAATGATTACCGCGATACACTGTCATCTGCCGGTCTTACCCTCAGCGGTATGTCGCCCGATGGCAGACTTGTGGAGACTGTTGAGCTTACCGACCGCGATTTCTATGTGGGCGTACAGTTCCACCCCGAATTCAAGAGCCGTCCCAACCGTCCTCACCCGCTGTTCATGGGATTTGTTTCAGCGGCGGCAGAGAGGAGCGGAAAATGAGCGGTCTGCATGAGGAGTGCGGAGTATTCGGCTTATACTCCCAAAAAAAGTCACATCTTGCCGAAATAGTATACTACGGTCTTTATGCTTTACAGCACAGAGGGCAGGAGGGCTGCGGAATCGCTGTATGCGAGGACGGAGTCATCACCGCACATAAAGATGTGGGTCTTGCGGGTGAGGTATTCACCCACAGAATACTTGCTGAAATGCCACAGGGCAATATGGCTGTGGGACACGTAAGATATTCCACCACAGGCGGCAACGAAAGGCGTAACTGTCAGCCCATAGTTGTCAACCACATGAAAGGGCGCATGGCGCTGGCTCACAACGGAAATCTTTCCAATGCGGGAGAACTCAGACGCGAGCTGGAGCTTTCGGGGGCTATATTCCATACAACCTCCGATACGGAGACCATCGCCTATATAATAACAAAGCAGCGTCTTATCAGAGACTCTATCGAGGAAGCAGTGCTTTCCGCAATGGACATAATCGAAGGCGCTTATTCGCTTGTGGTGATGAGCCCCACAAAACTCATCGCCTGCCGTGACCCTTTCGGTTTCAGACCTTTGTGTTTCGGTAAAATGTCAGACGGCACTTATGTGGTGGCATCGGAAAGCTGTGCGCTCACAGCTGTGGGTGCGGAGTTCGTACGTGATATAGAGCCCGGAGAGATGCTGATATTCTCAAAGGAGGGCGTGCGGTCAGACCGTTCCCACTGTGAAAAGAAGCCTAAGCGGATATGCATATTCGAGTACATATACTTTGCACGTCCCGATTCTGTCATCGACAGAGTATCGGTACATTCTTCGAGGCTCAGGGCGGGACATATCTTAGCGAAAAGCTGTCCCGTTGATGCGGATATAGTTATAGGCGTACCCGATTCGGGACTTGATGCGGCACTGGGATATTCACAGGGCTCGGGTATACCTTACGGCATAGGTCTTATAAAGAACAAGTACGTGGCTAGGACTTTCATATCGCCCACACAGGAGAGCCGTGTTGACAAGGTACGCATAAAGCTTTCGGCAGTTGAGGAAACTGTAAAGGGCAAACGAGTTGTGCTGGTAGATGATTCCATAGTACGCGGCACTACCGGCGGCAGGATAGTTTCACTGCTGCGTGAAGCTGGGGCTAAAGAGATACATTTCCGTGTATCGGCACCGCCTTTCCTGCATCCATGCTATTACGGCACTGATATAGATTCGGAAGAAAATCTTATCGCTGCACGCCGTACTCCCGAGGAGATAGCTAAGGAGATGGGTGCGGACAGTCTGGGATATCTGCCTATGTCGGCACTGGATGAGCTTAATCTGGGTGCGGGCTGCTGCAAAGCTTGCTTCGGCGGAGATTACCCCACAGCTGTTCCCGAAAAAGCACACAAGGATAAATACGAAATGAAAATACAGGAGTGATAAAAATGCTTACACCTAATATGAATTATTCCCATTTAAAGGCTTCGTACCTTTTTTATAATATCGCACAGAAAGTAAAGGCTTATCAGGCAGCAAACCCCGATGCGCACATTTTGCGTCTGGGCATAGGCGATGTATCTCTTCCCCTTTGCGATGCTGTTATCAAGGGTCTGCACAAGGCGGCTGACGATCAGGCAAATGCATCGACTTTCAACGGATATATGCCCGAATGCGGTGCACCGTTCCTGAGAAAAGCTATCGCTGATTATTACCGCGGCAGGGGAGTGGAGCTTGGTGATGACGAGGTCTTCGTATCATCGGGCGCGTCTGACGAACTGGGTGATATTCTGGACATTTTTGACCGATCAAACCGTTCACTTATAATCGAGCCTGCTTATCCCGCATATGTTGACGCAAATATCATGGCAGGACGTGAGATAGTACATCTGCCGTCTTCGAGAGATAACGGTTTTCTGCCCCTGCCCGATGAAGATACATCTGCGGAGCTGATATATCTCTGCTCGCCCAACAATCCCACAGGTGCGGTGTTCAGCAAAGAACAGCTGAAAGTATGGGTTGACTGGGCTAATGAGCACGGCTCTGTCATTCTTTTTGATGCGGCTTATGAAGCATTCATCGAGGAAGAAGGTATGCCTCATTCCATCTTCGAGATAGAGGGCGCACGCACCTGCGCTATCGAGATATGTTCACTTTCAAAGACAGCGGGCTTTACGGGAACCCGTCTCGGATATACGGTTATACCCAAAGATCTTGTCCGCAACGGTATGAATTTCAATGATATGTGGGTGCGCAACCGTACCACCAAGACAAACGGTGTATCCTACATCATACAGCGTGCTGCCTGTGAGGTGTTCACTCCTGAGGGTCAACAGCAGATACACGAAAATATAAATGTTTATAAGAATAACGCCCGAACCCTTATGAAAGCCCTTGACAAGCTGGGCATATGGTACACAGGCGGCAAGAATGCGCCTTACATCTGGATGGAGTGCCCGAATGGTATGGGTTCATGGGAGTTTTTTGACAAGCTGCTGAACGAAGCACAGATAGTCGGCACCCCAGGCGAGGGCTTCGGAAAGTGCGGCGAGGGTTATCTGAGATTTTCCACTTTCGGAAGTCCCGAGGATACCGAGAAAGCAGCTGAAAAGCTTCTGGAACTTCTGGGCTGATAAGTCAGCATTCCTCACCTGATGATATTATATAAAAAAGACAGTTATCCTGTGAGATAGCTGTCTTTTGCTTTGATGGGGATATGTGTTTAGACCGCGCTCTTTTCCTCAACTATGGTAAGATCGGATGTATCGTAGCACACCCTTGCGTGGTTGTGTCTTATCAGTTCTCTCGAAACGTGTTCGCCTGTACGGCGGTCGATCTTGTCGCGGTAAACATCGCCGTTTCGGTATACTACACCGTCCTCACGGGAAAAATATACGTTCTCAGCCTGAATATGGAATTTATAGGACTGCCTTTTTTCGGCTCTGAGTTCACCGCAGAGGTATTCATCGGTTGTATATATTATCAGCTGGTAAGTATTGTCAGTATCGTTGCGGAAACGGTAATCGAGGTAATTATACATTATAGATGTACCTGTCCCAAAGGGGATAGTTCTGTTGAAATCGGGGAAAAGGTCGATCTGGTCATGGTGGTGATGTTCGGTTATGGTCAGTTCGGAGTGGAGTATCATCCAGTGTATGAGATTTGTCATCTGGCACATACCGCCCCCAAGACCCGATGAGGGGTGGTCGGAGAATATCGTAAGACCCTCGCGGTAGCCTTTTTTAACGGTAAGGCTGCCCACAAGGTTCCAGAATGAAAAAGTTTCACCGGGACGGATAAGTACAGAATTTATCTTTGGTGCAGCAAGCGAAAGATTAACAGCCTTGTTTTCCTGAAGCTGCATATTAACATTGCCAAGACGTCTGCGAATAAGGGAATTATGTTTGTAGATCACGTATTCAAGCTTATCCTTGGAGAATGTGCGGGCAAAGGTGTGCTTGTCCTTTATATCCTGTAAAAATCTGAGTGCTTCGCATTTTTTTACTGACAGGGCGTATGTAATGGGGCATATTTCGCAGAATAGTTTTCTCTTCATTTTTAGACCTTCTCTTTCAAATCATTATAGCTTTTTTTGTACTAGTGTATCATACACTATATTAGACGGTTAAATCGCCAAAAAGTTATAAATAACAAGCTAAATAATAGAAAACATTATATGAATTGAAAATTGCGAGTTGTGACAGTGAACGTTTATAAACGCAGCTATCCTTTTAGCGACCCATTTAATGCGCCTGTATAACGATGTACATTTATTTATGTGTATTGTTTGGGACAAAACAAAAAGGCTGTTTGACTTTTGGAAAAGTATATGCTATAATTACATTGTAGTTAGTGAAGTCTAACTGGTTTACAAAAGGAGAATAAAAATGAAGTCTGCTGTACGGCTGACATCATAAAAAAGAAATTACGAGATAAGATGGGCAGGGTGCAGACAGGCGTGATTTTTATAAGAAGGTTTGGGTGATACTATGATAAGTGAAATATTCTTTGGACTTGCGCTGCCCTTTGCGGGGACAGCTTTGGGTTCGGGCTGTGTGCTTTTTATGAAGAAGACTCTCAGCAAAGGAGTACAGCGTGCGCTGACGGGCTTCGCGGCAGGCGTTATGACTGCCGCTTCTATATGGAGTCTGATAATACCTGCAATGGAGCAGTCGGAAGGGATGGGCAAACTGTCTTTCCTGCCTGCTTTGATAGGCTTCTGGTGCGGAGTGATCTTTCTGCTTTTTCTTGATACGCTTATACCGCATCTGCATATGAATGCCGAGAAAGCCGAGGGTATACCATCGCGGCTTGCTAGGACGACTATGATGGTGCTTGCAGTCACACTGCATAATATCCCCGAAGGAATGGCTGTGGGTATCGTGTATGCAGGTCTTGTCTCGGGCACGGCAGAGATAAATGCAGGTGGTGCATTCGCGCTTGCACTTGGTATCGCGATACAGAATTTCCCTGAGGGTGCTATAATATCAATGCCGCTTCACGCTGAGGGAAAAAGCAAGGGCAGATCATTTGCTGATGGTGTGCTTTCGGGAGCGGTCGAACCGATAGGCGCTTTGCTCACCATATTGTTTGCAGGGCTTTTTTTGCCAGCAATGCCGTATCTTCTGAGCTTTGCAGCGGGTGCGATGATATATGTTGTTGTTGAGGAACTTATCCCGGAAATGTCAGAGGGAGAACATTCAAATATAGGTGTGCTTATGTTCTCTCTGGGATTTACTCTGATGATGGCACTGGATGTGGCATTGGGGTGAAAATGTCTGTATAATTATAATTGTCGGTTTTGTTACATATATTTCTTCCTGATGATATATTGCATTGAATATGCCAAAAATTATTGACGATTTTGCCGCCTAACTCGTGACTTTAGTCATGAGTTAGGCGGCATTTTTTGACATTCTGTTGTGCATGGTCGAGGGTATGTATATTCATTGTAATACCATATCGTAAGAACTACCAAATACAGGAAGTCTTGATCATATACTTCGTCTTGTAAACTGTAAGCCTCACTTAAGAATGTCAGATACTATAATTCTTAAGTGAAAGACAGCTAAGTGTGTAAGCTTAGCTGTCTTTCTGCATCTTAAATCTCATAAAAAGAAAAATTGAATTCTGTTTGTGTCACGCGTGACACAAACACAGAACAACTTTTAAGTATATAAAATTTTAAATTCTTAAAAAAATCTACTATAATAAATATATATGGAATCCATCGTATTTTGTAGCAACTGTAAGCGACAGAAGTCTTAAACATGTAACAGATTACATTAATTCTCAAAAAAACAAGTAGAAGGATGGAGTCTGCAGTATGCAGATATATACGACTTATAGCGTTAAGATCAAGCATTACAACAACATCTTTAAAGATACCGTTATCGTATACAGACATGCTGTAGATTACCTTATCAAAGTATGTCTTGATAAATGGGATAACATTGTTACATTCAAAGGGATGAGTAGACTCACATATATTGAAACACTGATCCATGCTACAAAAGATAATCCCGATCCAATTTATGATTTTGATGCCAAATTCTATAAGATGCCAAGCTATCTGCGCCGTGGTGCTATTAACGAGGCTATAGGCAAGGTATCATCTTACAAAAGCAATCTCGATAACTGGATCAAAGATCCGGTCGGAAGAGAACCATCGTATCCAAAAGCAGGTTATTCATTCCCGTCTATGTATCGTACAGGAATGTACAATCAGACCGGTGATTATACTGCCCGGATCAAAGTCTATATCCGTAATACATGGGACTGGATAACGATAAACCTTAAAAAGCCTGATATGGATTATATATACAGACATTGCAGTTTTCGCAAGCAATGCGCTCCAACACTTCAAAAACGAGGCAAGGAGTGGTTTTTGGACTTTCCGTTTGAGGAAAAGGTCAAACTTGCAGATATATCTGTGTATGAACAGACCATTGTTGCTGTAGATCTTGGAATAAACACCACTGCTACGATTTCCGTAATGCGTTCAGATGGCACTATTCTTGGAAGGCATTTTTGTAAGCTTACCAAAGAAACAGACCATCTTATGCATTGTGTTAACCGTATCAAAAAAGCTCAGCAGCATGGTAACTATAAAACACCAAGGCTTTGGGCAAAAGCCAAAGGAATCAATCACGACATTGCCACTAAAACAGCTGCCTGCATCGTAGATATAGCCGCTCTTTATAATGCAGATGTTATTGTATTTGAGCATTTAGACAAGAACGGTAAGGTCCGCGGTTCTAAAAAGCAGAAGCTCAAGCTGTGGCGCAGTCAGGAAGTTCAGTCTATTGTAACGAATAAAGCTCACAGACTAGGTATGAGAGTAAGCCATATCTGTGCATGGAATACGTCACGCCTTGCCTACGATGGCAGTGGTTTTGTACTTCGTGGTAAATTTGGTGGTTTCAATACCTATGAGCTATGCAAATTTCAAAATGGCAAGACCTACAACTGTGATCTATCTGCTTCGTATAATATCGGGGCAAGATATTTCATACGTGAAATATTAAAATCCTTGGATGAGAATTCAAGGTTGCTCATTGAGGCAAAAGTACCTCAATGCAGTAAGAGAAGCACCTGCACGTTCTCTACCTTAGTTAACCTGAATGCGGAAATTATTGCTCATACAGCATAATTTTCTGAGTTCAGGCTTTATGGTAGAAACGTAGTCCGCCTGCCTAAAGTGGGCGTGTCCGTAAGGATACTATAGGAAGCACGCGACTTTAGTCGTGTGAGGCTTCACAAAATCAGTCAAGTATGATATCCTAATTATCTGCTGAATTTTTGTGAAAAGGGAGAGGGCTATGTTCATACTTGAAGATTATCTGGAAAAGCTGATAAACGAATGCAGATTTGCTTTTGGTGAAAGGCTGGTATATCTTGGATTGCAGGGGAGTTATCTCAGGGGAGAAGCTACCGAACAAAGTGATATCGATATAATGGCAGTAATAGATGAGTTCTGTGCCGCTGACATGGATATCTACCGAGAAATACTGAAAAAAGTGGGGGACTACGAAAGGTCATGCGGATTTATCTGCGGCAGAGATGAACTTGCCCGCTGGAATCCTCTTGAAGTTATACAGCTGAGACACACTACCAAAGACCTTTACGGAACTCTGTCGGAACTTCTGCCGGAAGCGAAAAGAGAAGATCAGGTAAATTATGTCAAGGTCAGTCTTGGTAATCTTTACCATGAACTTTGTCATCGCTATATACATACTGACAAGGAAAACAGTGCAATCAAGCTGTTCTTTACGCTAAAGGGATTTTTCTTCCTGATACAGAATCTTCATTATCTTGAAAGCGGAGAGTTTCTGCTGACAAAGAAAGAGCTGAAAGAAAAGGTAAGTTCCGATGACAGGTATATACTTGAACTTAGTGAGAATTACGTTTCGCAGGATTTCGACAGTGTATTCCCGAAGGTGATGGAATGGTGCAGGCAGGCTTTCATAAGGGCGGATATTTAGTGCATGAGTGCAAATAAGTGTGAAATAAATACGGTCAAAAGTATTGACAAAACATCAGGACTATGGTATAATAAATGTGGTTAGTAATAGCTAACCGTATTTATTTCGTTTTCAGTTAGATTAAACTAACCGTAGAAAGGAACTAAAATGAGTGTAGTTATAGTAGGCGGCAATGACCGCATGGCAACTAGATATCAGGATATCTGCAAATCTTACAGAATGAAATCAAAGGTGTTCACACAGATGCCTGCTGATTTTGAAAACAAGATAGGTTCGCCTGATCTTGTGATAGTGTTCACGGGTACGTGTTCGCATAAGATGCTGGGAGGTGTAAAAAAGCATACCGAGAAATCGGGAACTCCTGTGAGACATCTTCATTCTTCAAGTGTGAGCGCTTTGAAGAATCTGCTGTCGGAATACCACAGATAAAATGATAGAACAAGACCGCTTTTCGAAATGCTGAAAAGCGGTCTTCGTTTCTATTTGAGATAGTTTCTCATGCTTGCGAGGGATATCGCAAGGGTAGAGGAATTGTGAAGAAGTGCTGATGTTGTCGGGGCTATAACGCCTGATGCGCCAAGCACCATCAGGGAGAAATTGAATCCGATTATGGTGCGGTAGTTGGAGTTTATACGCTTCATAAGAGAAGCTGACAACTGACGTAATGTCACAAGACAGCGGAGGTCATCTGCGGATATCGTTATGTCTGCGACCTCTTTTGCTATGGCTGCACCGCTGCTTATAGCGATGCCTGCATCAGCTTGGGAAAGGGCAGGGGAGTCATTGACTCCGTCACCTATCATAATGACTTTTCTGCCAGCACGTTTTTCACGGCGGACGTATTCAGCTTTATCCTCGGGAAGGACTTCGGCATAATACTCGTCAACGCCAACTTTATTGGCAACCGCCTTTGCGGTACGTTCGCTGTCGCCTGTCATCATTACTATCTTGGTGATGCCAAGTTCTTTCAACTGCGAAAGGACTTCCTTTGCTTCTTCTCGTATCGGGTCTTCTATGCATATGACTGCTGCAAGTATTCCTCCAACTGCAAGGAACAGGTGAGAGTACTCATCGGGGAGTGTATCAAACTTTTCCTTTTCGCTTTCGGGCAGTGTACAGCCTTCGTCCTCGAATACAAAATGGTAGCTGCCCAGCACCACCTTGACACCACTGACAGAGCTTGCTATACCGTGTGCGACTACATACTCCACCTCACTGTGGAGTTCCTCGTGGACAAGACCTCGGTCGCTTGCCGCTTTAACTACTGCATTTGCTATGGAGTGGGGATAGTGTTCTTCAAGACACGCGGCGAGCCTGAGTGCTTCGGACTCATCGTTCTCACCAAATGTTATTATCTTAGCAACTTTGGGCTCAGAATGAGTCAGGGTGCCTGTTTTATCGAAGATGATCGTATCAGCTTCAGCAACTGCTTCAAGGAACTTTCCGCCCTTTATCGTCATGCCGCAGGTCTGACCTTCACGCATAGCGGAGATGACCGATATTGGCATTGCCAGTTTCAGCGCACAGGAGAAATCCACCATGAGTATCGATATAGCTTTTGTGGCATTCCTCGTCAGCAGATATGTCAGCAGAGTGCCGCCCAGACAGTAAGGAACAAGTTTGTCCGCAAGATGAGATGCACGGCTTTCGACTTCGGATTTAAGCTTTTCGCTGTCCTCAATCATTTTTACTATGCGGTCGTACTTACCGCTGCCTGTGAGTTTATCCACCTGAATTACACAGCTGCCCTGTTCAACCACCGTACCTGCGTAAGCGTAGCTTCCCGCGGACTTATGCACAGCAAGGGCTTCACCTGTGAGTGTAGCCTGATTGACCTCTGCTTCACCGGAAATTACTTTGCCGTCCAAAGGTATCATGCTGCCTGTGCGGACGATTATTTCGTCGCCTTCGGAGATCTCATTGATGGACACGAGAGTTTCGCTTTCGTCTGTTTTCAGCCATACCTTTTCCACGCCCAGTGACATTGTACGGGCAAGATCATCAACAGACTTTTTGTGCGTCCAGTCCTCCATAAGTTCGCCAAGACCAAGCATGAACATCACGCTTGAAGCAGTTTTGTGGTCGCGGCGTATCAGTGAGACTGTTATTGCAACAGCGTCCAGCAGGCTGACTTCTATTTTGCCCTTTGAGATCGATATCAGTGCTTCGCGGACGTACTTCGCTGCTTTGATGACAGACAGCGCCATTCGCAAAGGAGCGGGTATCAGCCGCTTGAAAATATATCTCCTTGCCAGCATAAAGAAGAGTCTGTCTTCAAACTCGCGGTCCAGTTCTCTGCCTGTATGCTCAGGTACGAGGGCAGCTGTCTTTTTGTCAGCATAGGTGAAATCAGCTAATGCTTTTATTAACTGCTTCCTGTCGGTGAATATTATTACCGCATCGCCCGTGCGGTCGAATACCTTGACATCTGTGACAAATGGTTTCGCACGGAGATAGTATTCCAGCATATCCGCCTGCCGGAGTGTCATATGGTCACGCATTATATGTACACGCAGGCGGTTATGGGAACTGTGAAGTATCTGACATTTCATCAGTCTTTTTTCTCCTCGTCCGAAAATTCTTCTTCGATGGTATCGGAGCTGTCTTCGATGATGTCGATGATATCCTCTTCCGAGCGCTTTTCGTTGATATCTTTAGCATCAGCCACGATATCATCACAGCTCTCGCGAACTTTTGTAACACCCTCCATTACAGCGTCCTTTCCACGCAGAACTGTTGCAGTCGTATGGGCGTAGACCTTTTTTGCGGTCTTGCTTGTCAGCAGCTTGACACCTAAAGTGCTTGCCGCCATACCTCCTACGAAAATTGCTCCCTTGATCCAGAATGACATACAAATTCTTCCTTTCTATATTGAAATATATGATGAACGGGAGAGTTTCCTCTCCCGAACATATCTTTACAACCATTGAAATTGCAGCTTTGCGAACTTTGCAAAAGCATATATCGAACTCTTACCCGTTCTCAAAGAGCGATTTCTAATTTCGATTAATATAACTTATTTTTTGGCAGGATGGCACTTGCCGTGCATAGCACAATTCGCACAGCCGCATCCGCAGCTGCTTTTGCCCGAGCGTTTGTCCTTTATAACAGACCTGATAGCCAGAGCAAGTATCGCTGCTACTATTATAATAACCACGATGTTTCCGATGTTTTCACTGAGCCATGCTGCCATAATAAACACTCCTTTATGCTTTGCTGACTGCCAGCTTTGAAGTCAGCT
The DNA here is from genome assembly GCF_000526775.1 of Ruminococcus albus AD2013. NCBI lineage: Bacteria > Bacillati > Bacillota > Clostridia > Eubacteriales > Oscillospiraceae > Hominimerdicola > Hominimerdicola alba. The sequence goes on along the minus strand of NZ_JAGS01000001.1, from coordinate 1,475,300 downwards.
TGGTTGCTTCCTTGTAAGGTCTGAAAAGCATATATATCATGCAAGCCAGTATTGCTGCTGCGCATATAACGCCGAGGATATTGGTATTGCCTGTGATCATTCCGCCGAACTGGTTTATCATGAGTGCGATAGCATATGCAAATCCGCACTGATAGCCGATCGCGAACCATGTCCACTTGGCGTTGTTCATCTCACGCTTGATAGCGCCGATAGCCGCGAAGCAGGGTGCACACAGCAGGTTGAATACAAGGAAGGAATAACCTGTGATGGATGTGAACTGAACTGCCAGTTCCTGCCAAACAGTTTTGTCTCCGCCGCCGTAAAGTGTGCCCATTGTTCCGACGATGTTTTCCTTAGCCACAAGACCTGTGATAGAAGCCACAGCCGCCTGCCAGTTGCCCCAGCCAAGAGGAATGAATATCCATGCGATAACACTTCCGAGTTTTGCCAGAATAGATGAGCTGAGTTCTTCTTCCTCCAGCATACCGAAGCTTCCGTCAACAAATCCGAAGCGGCTTGTGAACCATACAACTACCTGAGAGATAAGTATTACTGTACCTGCCTTCTTGATGAAAGACCAGCCGCGCTCCCACATTGAACGAAGAACGTTCTTTACGGTGGGGAGATGGTAAGCGGGAAGTTCCATAACGAAAGGTGCAGGGTCGCCTGCGAACATTTTTGTCTTTTTCAGCATAATACCTGAGATTATGATAGCAGCCATGCCGATGAAGTAAGCCGAAGTAGCTACCCATGCAGCACCGCCGAAGATCGCACCAGCTACCATGGCGATGAAAGGAACTTTCGCACCGCAGGGAATGAATGTCGTTGTCATGATGGTCATACGTCTGTCGCGCTCGTTCTCGATTGTACGGCTTGCCATGATACCGGGAACACCGCAGCCTACACCAACAAGCATGGGTATGAAGCTCTTGCCCGAAAGACCGAACTTGCGGAAAACTCTGTCAAGTACAAAAGCGATACGGGACATATATCCGCAGGCTTCAAGAAATGCCAGCATCAGGAAAAGTACAAGCATCTGAGGAACGAATCCAAGTACTGCACCGCATCCTGCAATGATGCCGTCAATGATAAGACCCTTCAGCCATGCAGCTGCACCGACTTTATCCAGTGCTTTTTCAGCAAGAGCAGGAACAGGGGGAACATACCAGCCATAATCAGCCGGATCGGGTTCATCGCCTATTTTCTCGATTGTGGCGAGGGCTGATTCGTAGTCGGCGATGGTTGCTGTTTCCTCGGATATTTCCAGAGTTTCCTCGTCTTCGACTTCGTATGTAAATTCATCGGCGGGAGCCGTTCCGTTAGCTTCAACGTAAGCATCATAGCCGTCGATTATAAGTTGTGCGCCTGCGTATTCCTCGGATGCTTCTTCATAATCGGAAGTTCCTTTACCGAGAAAGTGGAAACCGTCTTCACCGAAGATGTTGTCGTTAGTGAAATCGGTGAGAGGTGCGCCCACGCCAACCATTGCTATCCAGTATACCGCGAACATTATAGCAGCAAATATCGGCAGACCCAGCCAGCGGTTGGTAACGATCTTATCGATCTTGTCCGAAGTGCTCAATGCGCCTTTGTTCTTTTTCACAAGGCAGCTGTCGATGATGTTTGAAATGTAGTTATAACGCTCGTTGGTGATTATGGATTCGCTGTCGTCGTCCAGTTCTTTCTCGACTTTTTCGATATCCTTATTTATATGAGCAAGCTTTTCATTCTTGATACCCAGTTTTTCTATCACCTTGTCATCGCGCTCGAAAAGCTTTATTGCGTACCATCTCTGCTGTTCATCGGGCAGATCATGAACACAGGCTTCTTCTATATGTGCGAGGGCGTGTTCGATAGCCGCATCAAAACGGTGAACAGGTCCGCCGTGTTTTGTGTCAGCAGCGGAAATTGCAGCTTCGGCGGCTTCGGAAATACCTTCATTTTTCAGAGCCGATATTTCTATTACCTTGCAGCCGATCGCTTCGGAGAGCTTTGAAACGTTGATCTTATCGCCGTTTTTGTTTACCACGTCCATCATATTCACGGCGCAGACAACGGGTATCCCCAGCTCTGTCAGCTGTGTTGTCAGGTAGAGATTTCGCTCTAAGTTCGTGCCGTCGATGATGTTAAGGATAACATCGGGCTGTTCATCGATAAGGTAGTTTCGTGCTACGACTTCCTCCAGCGTGTAAGGTGAAAGTGAATAGATGCCGGGCAGGTCGGTGACTATGACATCATTGTGTTTTTTCAGCTTGCCCTCTTTTTTCTCAACAGTGACTCCCGGCCAGTTTCCTACGAACTGATTTGAGCCTGTCAGCGCGTTGAAAAGCGTGGTCTTTCCGCAGTTGGGATTACCCGCAAGCGCTATTTTAATACTCATAATTTTTCCTCCTATATTGTTAGCTATGGCTAACTTTAATCCAAAAAATAAAGGTTCAAAGAACCTCGACCATTTCTGCGTCAGCTTTGCGGATAGACAGCTCGTAGCCGCGCACTGTGACCTCTATCGGGTCTCCCAGAGGTGCTACCTTGCGTATCGTGACCGAAGTGCCCTTTGTCAGTCCCATATCCATTATCCTGCGCTTGACCGCACCTTCCCCCGTAAGCTTTTTTACAGTGACGGTATCGCCGATCTTTGCATCTCTCAGTGTCATATCTTTTCCCCCTATACCATAATTTTCATCGCTAATTCTCGGCTCACAGCCACTCTCGTTTCCTTTACGTTCACGATGAGATTTCCTGCCATTACGGAAATAACAGTGACCTTTCCGCCAACTGCGAAACCAAGGTCTTCAAGATGCTTGCGAACTTCATTTGTTCCGCCGATCCGTGCGATAGTGTAGCTTTCTCCTGCATTTGCAGATACCAAAGGCATCATGTGTTCCTCCTTTACATAGGTTAGAAAAACCTAACTTTTACTTAATTATACATCACTAGCTCACAAAAGTCAATAATCTTAAGTTCACTTTGTTTGGTTGACCGAAGAGTTAGCCGAAGTAAACTGCATTTTTTATTAGAAATAACTAACCGAAAGGCTGCCGTTATTTCTATACGGCAGCCTTCTTGTTAGAAAATGAACAGATGATTTAAGCAAGCTTTTTTCCAAGATCGCGGCATTTTGCAAGAGCATCATCATCGGGGGTGTTATTGACGATAAGACCCTCACCATCAACGATCTCTGCGCCGGCTGCCTTTACTCTGTCAGCCCAGAGACGCATCCACTCTCCGTCACCCCAGTCGTAAGAACCGAAAAGTGCTATCTTCTTGCCGCTGATCTTGCCTTCTATACTTGTGAAGAAAGGCTCGAACTCGGTATCTTCAAGCTCCTCGGCACCCATAGCAGGGCAGCCAAGTGCAAGTGCATCGAACTCACTGACATCACCGTTAAATGCTGATACCTGAGTTGCGGATACTCCCGCACCTTCTGCGACTGCATTTGCCATTGCCTCGGTGTTGCCTGTGCCGCTCCAATAAATTACTGCTGTTTTCATCATAGTACCTCCTATTATTAAGCTACGCAGGAGCGCAGCTGTTTGCCTTTTTTCAGTTCTTTGCAAAGGTGTATCCTACACTGCTTGTAGCATTCAAACATAGCCTTTGCACGTTCCACATCGCCGTATACTTTCCAGACTCCGCATAATTTGCACTTCTTTCCGCAATTGGCAATAAAGCCCTTTACGTCTTCCAGCGGGTAGCCGAGAAAAATGCCTATTTCGTGAGGAAAATCGCTCTGCGTCAGCCGTTTGCACAATCTGTCAAGGCAAGATTGTGCATCCCATGACTTATCGTAGCCGTATTCCGCAAGGAAATTTCTCACAGCTTTGTCGGAAAGTGTTGCTTCAAGCAGACGCATATCATAGAGATATATTATTGTCCGATGACTGCACCTGCTGATGATACGCGCGCCTATCCTTGTTCCGAAATATCTTTTGGCAAAAAGCCGTGACAGCTCGTCAATGTTATATTCTTCTGACGAAAGTGTCGGCAGACTTCCGCATTTCATACCCATTAATGTGGGTGCTGCGTGAAATGCAAGAACATTTTCAAGTCTTTTTATTTCTTCAACAAGCATAGACTGCTCCTTTCCATTAAGGGTTAGAACTAACTAACCATCTGCTTATATTATACTTTGTATTCTTTGTAAAGTCAAGGATATTATTCATCTGTGAGAAAATTTTGTAGAAACGGATAGAAGTTCGTTATAACTAACCTAACTTTTTTGTGATATAGTTAGAATTTACTAACTGACAATTGTCAATATATTGACTTTAATATCTGCAAATGATAATATATAATGGTTATAAAAGTCTAACTACAAAGGGGGAGTGTATATGCTGACAGAACAGCAGAAAAAATATCTTATCACAATATATCTTTTGGGACAGAACGGCGATCGTGTTCGCACGACGGATATCGCAGATTATCTCCATGTTGCAAAGGCAAGCGCTGTAAAGATGTGCAAAAAGCTCATTGATGAAGAACTGATAATCAAGGAGCCTTATCGTCAGATAGCGTTGACACAAAAGGGGGTTTCCGAAGCAAACGGACTGTTTACTCCATGTGTGATATTGCAGGATTTCTTTACTTCAAAAGTGGGGATAGATCCTAAAAAAGCAGGTGAAGCAAGCATGATGATCAGCTCGGTACTCGATGAGGAAACTATGGAAAAGCTTGTGAATTATGTGCTTTCACAGGGATAAATGGGTAAAAAATGAAAGCAACGGCTGTTTCATAAATTATGCATTTTATAAAAACTTCCCCTGCGGATAATTGCTCCGCGGGGGAAGTTTTGTTATTATATGACAGGGATCTATCCGATCACTTTCTAGCCTGTTCAAGGCATTTCTTTGCGGCTTTCATTATGGCATTGGAGCTGTATGTTGCGCCTGAAACTGCATCAACTTCGCAGCTTTGATAATAGAGGATATCGCCTGCAACAGTCTCATAGGCTGAATCGAAATACTCGGGATCTTCCTCATCTGAGTAGGCTGAGATTTCAGTGATGACATCGTTTTCTATGGTTAAGGTTACGTGTACCTCACCGTCATATCCGTAAGCCGAATCCTTATATGTTCCGTTATTGTAGATGTATTCAGGCTCTGGCGGTTCGGTAACAGGAGGCTGAGTCTGAACTGGTTCCTTTACTTCCTGACGCTGCTCCTCATGTTTCTCGGGTTTTTCTTCCTGTCTGTTGTCATTCTTTTCTTCGTGATGTTCGTTCTGTTCTTCATGTTCATTCTGTTCTTCCTGTTCCTCTTGTTCTTCACGGGTTTCTTCATCCTGTTCTTCTTCGTCTGTATCATCTTTGCTTGAGGAACTGTCCTTTTTACTTGAACCGTCTTTTTTTGAAGAACTGCTGTCAGATGATTTTTTGCTTTCGGAAGAACTGCTTTCTTCTGCATCTTCCGATGAAGTATCATCTGTGCTAAGTCTTAATGTTGTTCTGTCTTCATCATCAGTGGTAGAAATATCCGTATTTCTCTTTACGGTAAGAGTTCTGGCGGCGGGTTTGCTGGTTCTTACCCTGTTCTGGGGTTTGCTGTAACTGCAGAAAGCGATAATGCCTGTAAATAGAACTACGCAGGCGGTACTTGCTATATTCAGCCATGCTTTGCTTTCGGGAGTCTTATTTTTTACGTACCATTTTCTGACTCTTAGAATAAGATAAGCACCGAATACAGCAGTATAAACTATACAGCTGAAGAAATAGCCCTCGATACCTGCACGCGCTTTCGGTATGAACAGTACTATCACGTGCAGATAGATGAGTCCGTAGAAAACATATGCTGCACGCTGTATGTTCTTCCATTTTTTAGCGTTCATCTTCTTGCGTATCTTTTTGAAAGATATGATAGTCAATGGAAGCATAATAAGCACCAGAGATGCGCATATAACGCAGGTGATAATGAAATCTGCTACTTTGCTGAAATTGGGATCTGTAAGACGCTTTATATAAGAAAGACCGTAGAATACTATATGGGATAGCGTAACTGTCGCCGCAAAGATGGATAGTTCACCTCTTACAGGCATCAGACGTTTTATCCCCTTACTGCCATCGGGCAGTACACGCATACCCATTACTACCATCCAGAGGGCAGCTGCCAGCGAACCTCTCGAAAACAGCCCGATTACATACTTGCGAAGAAAAGCATTTTCCACTGGCTGTTGTGCCAGTACTACCATCAGCACCGAAATCAGCGTGCCGCCGATGTAAAATGCCAGAGGTGCTTTTTTCAAAGCACCTGCGCACAGCACCGAGAACAGCACTGCGATCGTCAACGAAATCAAAAATAACATATTCTCTACCTCACTATCTGTGGTTTTAAGGATATCTCCAAAGTTCACCGCAGTATTCTTTATCTGTTTTCTGCCGCAAATTACGAAAGATGATCCTTACTTCGTTATATAGGACTAACTCCAATCAAACATTATACTTTACTCAGATACATTTGTCAATCATAGATTATATATTTTTACGAAAAGTTTATAATCACAAAATTAGCCATAGCTAACTTTATGCTGGTTCGTCATTATGACTTATTAGCTGTAACTAACAAACAGCCGATTCGTTTAAAGATGCCCTTGATTTTTCTGCTGCGATATAGTATAATACACCATGCAGCTAGTTTAAACTAACTGCATAAGGGAGATGCCGAAGGTCTGATGGAAGTGACTGAAATATGACAGCGGCAGATCGGAGGATGTATGAAGAAGAAAATAATAGCGCGGGCTATAGTCGTATCAGCCTTGTTGATGCTGAATTCCTGTGCGGCAAACACCGATAAAGACAATACCGAAGTAATTGCGGATGATAAGAAAACCAGTGGTTCGGTATTTGCCATGGATACCTATATGACCGTAACTGCATACGGCGATAACGGCAAAAAAGGCATAGAAGCCGCACAGAAAGAGATAACAAGGCTCGAAAAGTTATGGTCTGTAACTGATGAGAACAGCGAGATATATGCCATCGACCACAGCGGTGGGGCAGAAGTTCCGATAAGTACCGAAACCGAAGAACTACTTGATTTTGCCATAGATATGCACAGTCGGACAAACGGTGCACTTGATATAACACTTTATCCTGTTCTCAGGGCATGGGGGTTTACTACGGGTGAATACCGTGTTCCCGATGATGACGAGATATCTTCATTACTGGAATGTAAAGGCGTTGACAGGATAAAAGCGGGTGATGGCAAGGCATCTGTTCCCGAAAATACGGAGATTGACCTTGGTGCAATTGCAAAAGGAAGTGCGGGGGATGCGGCAGCAAAAGCTTTAAAAGAACAGGGTGTGACGTCCGCTCTGCTTGACCTTGGGGGAAATATACAGACTGTCGGTGATTCAAAGCCCGATGGAACGAAATGGAAAGTCGGTATACGTGATCCTTTCGGCGAAGGAAGTATAGGCACTCTCACCATAGGGGAATGTGCTGTTATAACATCGGGTGGATACGAAAGGTTTTTTGAAATGGACGGCTTGATATACAAGCATATCCTCGACCCCGAAACAGGAAGACCAGCAGAAAGCGGTCTTGCAAGTGTGACCATCATCGGGAACGAGGGCAGAATGTGCGATGCACTTTCGACCTCGCTGTATGTAATGGGGCTTGATGATGCCTGCGGATATTGGCGTGAGAACCATGATTTTGATATGATACTTGTTAACGATAAGGGCGTGGTATATGTCACGGAGGGAATATCTGAAAGCTTTTCACCTAATGTTGATGATGTTACGGTGGTGGAAAGATGAAGATAAGGAATATCTGTATCATCATAACTCTGGTGATGCTTGGTGCGGCGGCAGTATGGTGCGCATACATTATGAGACCTAAAAGCGGGAAGACGGTCGTTATCTCTCAAAACGGCAAAGAACTTTACCGCATTGACCTCACATCAGAAATAGACAGAACGATAGAGGTTGAGTACGAGGGAAGAAAAAATACAGTTGAGATTCAGGACGGCAGGATACATATGAAATGCGCAGATTGTCCCGACCATATCTGTGTGGATACAGGCTGGCTGGAGGACGGAAAGCCAATAGTATGTCTGCCAAACAGACTTGTGATAGAGTATGAGAACAGCGATATCGACGGTACAGCGAGGTGAGATGATGGATACAAAAAAACTTACACGGCTTGGTCTTCTGACCTGTCTTGCACTGATAATATTCATCGTTGAACTTCGTATACCAGAAATCGTTCCGATACCGGGAGTAAAGCTTGGGCTTGCGAATATAGTTACAGTGTATTGTGTTTACAATTATCGTCCGGGTGAAACAGCTATGATGCTTTACAGCAGGATACTTCTGGGGGCGCTTTTCAGCGGTAATCTGATGGCACTGTGGTACAGCATCGCGGGGGGAACTCTCTGCTTTATAGGCATGGAACTATTGAAAAATATCATACGTGAGGACAATATGTGGTTTCTCAGCATTGTGGGGGCGGTGCTGCATAATATCGGGCAGATAGCTGTTGCGATGCTTGTGCTGAGAAGTACATCCGTGATAGCGTATCTTCCTTTTCTGATGATATCGGGGTGCATTGCGGGTCTGTTCACGGGACTTTGTGCTCAGGTGATATGCAAAAGACTCAGAAAATTGGGAAAGGTTAGCTGAGACTTACTTGTAAACATTTATCTAAAACAATTGACGAATTACCAGAAATATGGTATGATACTCGATGTTGACACAGGTAATATACCAATAGGTTAGTTAAATCTAACTCATTGGTGTAAATAAATGATAAGGAGTAGTACGAATGAATAAAACAAAGAAAATTTTCAGTTTGTCGATCTGCGCTGCAATGGCAGCAGCTTCGATACCGCTGAGCGTTTTTGCTGATGAGGTAAAGGCAGAGGAGTATGTATACGGTACGATGCAGATACCCTATGACAAGTTCTATGCGGCAGAGTCGGAGAACCTGAGCAATGCAGAGGGTCTTGATGCTGTAACTTCCGCAACTGTCAACAAGACAAGAATGAACGGTGAGGGTCAGCTTTTTGAGGGTACATATAACAATGCAGGTGAGGAAGGTTCTGATGAACTGGGTAAGATATACGGCGTTGTTTATCCTGTTGCTATCAAGCAGGCAGACCTTGAGGCACTGGGCGAGAACAACTACGGTTTCTCTGAGTCAGCTGAAAAGCCCGAAGCTTACAAGACCGTTACCGTAAATGAAGGAGAAGTGAGCTTCTCGGCAGTAAATGACGAGAATCCTGATATAGTAACAGGTTCAATGACACTGAACACCAGCACTCCATGGGGAGATTATGCAGGAAATGTTACAGGCAAGCCCGAGAATGGCACTATCATCTACGGTATACTCATTAAGACAAAGGACGGTGCGGCATACGCACTGCGTCACGAGCAGAATATCTGGAGAAATGCAGAGTTCTCATGGTCATCAGGCATAAAGACCACCGAAGCTCATGGTATAGCACTGGACTACAAGGGCTTTGAGAGCCTGATGGGCAACACCATTACCGAGATGGATTACATCACAGCCGCAGGCTATGTCAAGGTAGATGTGGGCGAGGTATATGTGCCCGTTAAGTTCAACGGTGGAATCGCTGTTGAAAATACAGATATCACTGCAGGCAAGGCAGATATAACACTGACCGATATTCCCGAAGATTTCGACATATCATACAGCATCGAGAATCTTGAAGCAGTATTTGAGGGCAACAGCTTTACCTTTGCTAATGCAAACCCGGGCAGCTACACACTTATCTCTAAGGATAACAAGGGCAAGTATGCAGATATCTCTGCAAGCTTTTTGCTGACAACAGCAGATCTTCCGGCTGCATTTGACGGCGAGGAGAACAAGCTTATCGCAGCTGAGGGCTTTACTGCTGAGCAGCTTGAAGCATATATCAAAAACATCTCGACTGTTGCTGTAAACGAGAATGAATATTCAGCAAGCGGCAGAAGAGCAAAGAAGATCATCAAGGAAGACGGTACACTGGATACCGAGAGTGATGTATTTGCCGAAGGCGAAAGCTTCAACATAACGGTAAAGGCAAAGGGATATGAGAATGACCTGGTGTTCACTTATTCAAAGAAGAATGAAGGAACCGAGGATTATGCATTGGGTGATGTGAACGGTGATGGAAATATCAATATCACTGATATTACAAAGGTCGCAGCTCAGGTAAAGGGCAAAAAGATGCTTGATGAAAAGGGCATCAAAGCAGCAGATGTTAATAAAGACGGTAAAGTTAACGTCACGGATATTATACAAATCGCTGCTCATGTCAAGGGCAAAAAGCTTATAAAGTAAGAATTCTAACCAAATCCTTTAATACAGACGCAGAAAGCACTTCTTTCATAATGAAAGCGGTGCTTTCTGTTTTATCAGGGGAGATCTATGTGAAACGTTTTAGTGAACCTTAATATAAGGGAAAAGCCCCTAGAATTGCTTTCAGAAAGCGTTTCTAAGGGCTTTTGTTCTTCAGCGGTCACAATTGACTGCTTCCTTTATAATAAGCTGTGTGCTATGATATCAGAGCGAATATGAATCTGTATAAGGTGTTTCGATCTTTACTGGAGTACCTGCTGCTTTTGTTACTGTGCCGCACATTTCGCACTGTCTGAGAATTCTGGCTTTGAGAATGGAAGCATCACTGTCAGCGAAGTCTATTATGGAGTTTTCCATTGCTTTTTGCCAAAGCTCGTTATAGAGCTCGGCATAGCTCTCGGCATTACCCGAATACAGACGCTTCATCGGTATATTATTGCGGTATGTATTGTTATCGAAATCATTATCTCTCAGGCAGCTGAGATGCTGCTGCCATATGACATCGCCCACAGGGTCTGTGAGTATAAGATTGCCGCCGTCAGTGTCTATCTTCATATCAAAGAACAGTGCAAGTGATGAGTCTATGTTTTCTGTGTACTCGTTGTAATAGTCAAGTACATAGGGTATGCCGTTTATTTCGCCTGTTATGACGGACATAGCACCATCGGATGCTTTGTTTGCAGAGAAGGTATCCGCACCGCCTGTGACGCTGTAAAGCACATCCATAAGCGGATAGAGCACCTGTGAACTACAGCTCATGCGAATTCGCAGGAGCTTTCTTTCAGTAAGCAGCTTGCGGGCATAATTCAGAAATTCGCTTACCGAGGGCAGATATCTATAGAAATTATTTACAGCATACTTTGTATTTTCGCAGGCTGAGATAAGGTCTTTAACTTCAAGATGATGCACGGGTTGTTCCTGTAGTACAGGTATGCCTTTTTTCAGAAGCTTTTTTACAGCATTGGAGCTTTTTCCTCCTGTTATCATGGATCTGGCAGCCATTATGACAACATCTGCATCGTTTATATTTTCAGTGTCGGTATAGAGCGGTACCTTATATTTTTCGGATATAATGCGGCTTTTTTCACTGCCTTTTGAGAGTATGCCGCACAGTGAAAGCTCACTGCTGTTTTCGATAGCGTTTATATAAAAACTGCCGAAATTTACACCGCATACAACTGCTTTTATTTTATCATCCATTACTGTACCTTTCCGACAAGACGCTGATTTATCAGGTCACAAACTTCTTTTTTCTGGGTATCCACAAAGAAGTGACCGCCCTCACGTACCTCAAGGCGCATCTCACCGCTGGTAACGCCCTGCCATTGCTTTGCTTTTTCGTAATCAACAGTGTGGTCTTCCTTGCCGTAAAGCACATCAAGGTCAAGGGAGAGCTTATCGTGTTCACGGTAAATGAAAGTATCGAGCATTTTGCAGTCAGCTTTCAGCAGAGGCACATAGTATTGCAGGAACATATCGCTCTGGACTATCTTTTCATCGAACATACCCAGGCTCACAAGATATTCGGTTATATCGTTCTTGGCATCTTTCTGAGGGAACTCAACAAGTGAGTCCCTCAGATATTCAGGGGCTTCACTTGATGCCACAAGTCCCCAAAGTGGTTCTTTGCCTGTGAGCTCCCTGACTCTAACTGCCGCCTCATAGGCAATAACTGCACCGCCGCAGTAACCGAAAAATGCATAGGGCATACTGAAAAGCTCGATATTGTCATTTACCAGGTCTTCGATGAACTTATCGAAAGTCTCCTCCATAGGATCTTTCTTTCTTATCTCACGTTCGGGATAAAGTATTGGGATAAGGTTTATAGATGGGTCGATCAGCTTTTTCCAGGTCGCGAAACTGCTGGCACTTCCTCCGGGAAAAGTGAAACAAAACAGGTTTATTTTATTGTTCTCATCAAATCTTTCATGGGCTATCCATCTGCTTTTATTCATATTACCATCTCCTTATCATGCGTTCAAAGCCTGTGCCATTAGTCTTATCGTCGGGCATTCGTATACCTCGGGCAGTGTGAGTTTGTATCCGAATTTGTTCTCAAGTTCAGTTATAAGCTTTACTATCATTACAGAATCGCCGCCGCAGTCGAAGAAATCTTCATCGACACCGATATTATCGGTATTGAATATACTGCACCATACGTCAAAAACATTTTTTTCGGTCTCTGAAAGATCAGTATCACAGCTTGTGCTGTTTTTCTTCTCATCGATAATCTCTGCTGCCATATCACCCAGTGCTTTGACGTCTACCTTGCCGTTCTTGGTCAGCGGTATTGCATCGAGGTACTTGTAGAATGAGGGCACCATATACTTAGGCAGCTTTTTGGCAAGTGCTTCATCAAGTGTGTCCTTATCGGGGAGGTCAGCGCTGTTTTCAGGCACACAGAACATTACTATATGCACAGAACCGTTGTGGTCAGCAGCGATGACCTTTATATCCTTCGGTTTAAGGATATCGTTTGCGGCAGATTCTATCTCGCCTAGTTCCACTCTGTGACCTCTTATCTTGATCTGGAAGTCTTCTCTGCCCTGGAATTCGATATTGCCATCGGGCAAATACCTTCCTATGTCACCGGTTCTGTAAAGACGTTCGCCAAGCTTTTTGGAATATACGAACTTTGCATCGGTAAGCGCCTTATCTCCAAGGTATTCAAGAGCAAGACCTTTACCTGCGATATATATGCTGCCTGTGACCCAATCGGTAAGGGGCTGCAGTTTTTCATCGAGTATATAGAACCGCTGATTAGCCAGGGGCTTGCCGTAGGGGATACTTCTTTCGTAAACGGCATTATGGTCGATGGGGTAGTATATTGACCATATAGCTGCTTCGGTGGCACCGCCCAGACTTATTATCTCTGAATTTGGGAAGCATCTCTTTATATCGGCAGGCAAATCTGTGGGGATCCAGTCGCCCGAAAGAAGTACCAGTTTGAGAGACTCGATAGTCTTCTCTTTCTCGCCTTCAATGAACATTGTGAGCATCTTCATCTGTGCAGGTACACTGTTCCATACGGTGATATTTTGTGTACGTACAAGTTCGAGCCAGTGGGCAGGGTCCTTTGCAAGGCTCTCTGTAGCTTGTACAAGCTCTGCGCCTGCATAGAACGCCCCGAATATATCATATACCGAAAGGTCAAATCCCAGATTTGCCAGTCCAAGAAGACGGTCTTTTGAAGTAACATTCCAGCGCTGATTTATATCGAGGATAGTGTTTGAGGCTGCCTCGTGGGATATGACCACGCCTTTGGGTGTACCTGTACTGCCTGATGTGAATATGACATAGGCAGGGGATGAAAGCTTGGGAGCATCGGGTATTATCTCTGTATCATCAAGGGAAGCTCTTTCAAGCTTTGTTATGTCTATTTTCTTTGATATGCCGTCGCTGATATAGTCATATTTCTCCAGAAGGATATATTTTGTGCCGGATGTGGTAAGTATCTTTTCTGCTCTTTCGGAAGGCTGATGTACATCAAGGGGCAGGTATGTTCCGCCCAGAGTGAGTATCGCAAGTACAGCTGCTATCTGCCAGATGCCTTTGGAGATGGATAATGCAGCTATCTCGCCCTTCTGGAAACCAGCCTCACTGAGCGATCTTCTGAGTGTGACGGTATATGCTGCCAGTTCACGGTAGGAGTAGGTGGTGCCGTCATTATACAATGCAGGTGCATCGGGAGTTTTTTCAAGACTTCGCATAAAGCCGTCATAGAGATATGTTGCATCTATTTTCTGCTCGGTGCTGTTCACTTCATCTCTGATTTTCTGTACCTTTTCGGGAAGCACGTTGAATATACTGCTTTTCAGTCCCTCGGGTGATGCAAGACGGATGACGTTATTGCGGAATATCTCAAAGGCGTTCTCTATAAGTCCCTCGGGGAACACGCCCTCACGGACATCCCAGTTAACACGCAGTCTGCCATTGACTTCGAGAACCTGACAGTCTATCAGTACCTGAGGTGTCATGCTGATAGTGTAGAGCAGTCTTCCTACACGGTCTATCTCGGTATTCATAGCACCAAGTGTACTGGTGAATACCGCAGGTACAACTATTTCGCCGTGGGTATGACGGCTGAGTTCTCTGAGTACCTCTGTGCCTGAGAACGCATTGTGTCCAAGGTCTTCCCAGAGCCTTGCCTGCAGTGCTTTCGCTTCATCGAGATAAGTTTCATACCCCTTGTCCTCCGCTGAAAGGATACTTGCGATGGTGAAGTCACCTACGACTTTTCTGATATCGGGATGTATCTCAGGTCTGTCGGACATGGTGACATCTATACAGAAGGACTTGTTTGTGGATATAGCTCTGAGAGTTTCAACATAAGCTGTAAGTACAAGATTTGATGGTGTTACCTTTTCGCTCCTTGCTGTTTCGCAAAGGCGGGTGTACACATCATTTTCAAGGAAAAACAGGTGCTGCCTGAAAAGCACTGCATCATTGCTTACAGTGCCAAGTGTGGGGAATACAGGGGCGGATGGCATAGTCTCAGCCTTTTCGAGCCAGTATTCTTTATCCTGTTCATACTTGTGTATACCCTCGGCTGTCTTTTTCAGGTTCTCACGGTGGATAACGATGTCTCTGAAAGTCAGCTCGGTCGTTTCAGGCTTTTTCTTGTTATAGTAGTTATCCTCAAATTCATCGAATATAAGGTTAATGCTGACAAAATCCGCAACAAGCATATCCAGCGAGAAATGCAGCATATACCTGTTTTTCAGTACAGTCATTTCAAGATCGAATTGCGGCCATGTCCCTGCGGGATATTGTTTGAGAGTAAGCTCTCTGCGCTTTTTATCGAGATATTCCCGGGCTTCTTCATCATTCATAAAGCTTATATCAGTTAGCTTTATTGCAGGGACGGTATACTCTTTGAGGATCCTCTGAACACCTTTTGATTCTATAACAGCATGGAGCATCTCATTGCGGGATATTACAGCTTTCCACGCATTTTGTACCTTTTCGTAGTCCAGTTCATCAAATTCAAATTCGGAATATATTTTACAATTTGTTCCGCCGTATTTGTAAAGTGAATCCTGCCCTACCAGATAGGAGGACTGGATATCTGTCAGAGGAAATTCATCGTAGATATGTTCCTTGTCGATTATAACATCATTGTCGTTATGCTTTGACAGATACTCGATAATACGTGGCTTGTTTTCTTTAAGCACAGCTTTGTCCTGTTCTGTGAACGTACCCTTGGGTGCGCTGAATTTCAGTTTATCTCCGTTAAGAGAAAGCTCAACACCTTTCTGTCTGTATGACAGAAGCAGTTCTTCAATACTCATTATATCTCTCCCTCATCTGTATAATTGTCTTTGATCTCGTCTTTCTGTCTGATAAGTTCATCTATGCATACTGCAAGTGTTTTTACATCACCGCAGCCGAAAACATCGGTGATCTTTAACTCGACTGAGTATATTCGGCGCACTTCATTTATCAGTCTGACCGCTTTGAGTGAATCGCCGCCCGACAGTATGAAGTCGCTTGATCTTGTAAAGCCTGTTTTGCCAAGCAGGTCTTCCCATAGGCTTATGATAGTTTTTTCGGTATCGGTAAGATCGGTATCATCAGCATTCTCGGCTTGTACAGCAGCTTTCCTGCCTGTTTCCGAAAGTCTTTCGTTCAGCCGTGAGAATATGTATTCCTTCTGGCTGTCTACCAGAAAATGTCCGCCGTCACGCTCGATGATGCGTGTTTCGCCGTTGGTAAGACGGTTCCAGCACAATGCTTTTTCACCATTCACCTTCGGGTCATCGGGACATATGAGCACATCAAGGTCACAGTTGAGTTTATCATGCTCTTTGAAATCATAAGAATCAAGAAGGTCGTGGTCTGCTGTGAAAAGCGGCTTATAGTAATCCAGAAAGACCTTGTCATGCAGTGTTTTTTCATCTATGAACGGCAGTGCCGAAAGATGCTCGAAGAAAAGACGCTCTCGATTCTCATCGGTTATCTTTGGCACAGATTCATGAAGAAATTCAGGCGCTTCGCTGGATATTATCATTCCGTACTCAGGCTCTGTGCCGTAAAGTTCCTTTACTCGTACAGCAGTTTCGTATGCTATGACAGATCCGCTGCAATAGCCAAAGAACGCATATCTATTTCGGAATATATCTTCCAGCGATACTGCCAGATCATCAACAAAAGAATCCATATCCTTGTACATAGGTTCTTTGATACGCTTTTCACGTACGGGATAAAGGATCGGTATCAGGTCTATATCCTCATTGAGAGAATACTTCCATGATGAAAAATAGCTGGCGCTGCCTCCGTCAAATATAAAACAAAGCAGCGATAATTTATTGCCCTCGGTCACATTTTCGTGAGCTATCCATTTATTTGCTTTCATTTTAATCTCCTGGGAATCATATTTCAAATTCGTCTTCATCGGTCTCGTTACTGCCTGCATTGGCGGCTTCAACAGCCTTTGCGAGCATTGCCAGCGTACCTGCTGTGAATACTTCTTTAACGCTTATCTGTATACCGAGATCTTTCTTTATTCCGTTTACAAGGTAGATCGCTTTCAGTGAATCACCGCCTGCGATAAAGAAGTCGTCATCTGCGTATACAGGCGAATAACCAAGTACACGTTCCCACACAGGTGCGATCTGTTTTTCGGCACCGTCTGAAAGGGGCGTTTTCCTGCGCTTTTCAGAACTGCTCTTGATGCTGCGGGACATCTCATACATTAATGCAGTGTCGATCTTTCCGTTTGATGTTAGCGGGAATTCTTCCAGATGTACAAATTTTCCTGGGACCATATATGCAGGCAGTCTACCGTGAAGTTCATTTTTCAGCTTTTCCTCTGTCTCTTCGGTATATTCGCCGTTATAGCGGAAGAACACTATCAGCATCCCGTCACGGAAAAGTATCTTTCCGTCAGACACATTTTCCAGTTTATCTACCGCAGCTTCGATCTCGCCTATTTCCACACGGTATCCGTTGATCTTTATCTGGTTATCAAGTCGTCCAAGAAATTCGATGTTGCCATCGCTCCAGTATCTGCCCATATCTCCTGTGTTGTACATATACTCACCGGTTACAGGATGTTTGATGAACTTTTCACGGGTCTTTTTGATGTCATTGAGATAGCCCATTGCAACGCCCTTGCCAGCAATGAATATTGTTCCTGCCACTCTGTCTGGACGGTCTGCAAGGTGTTCATCTAGTATGTAATACCTCTGGTTGAGCAGCGGTTTGCCGTATGGTATGCTTGTCCAGTTCTCGGGTATTTTTTCTGTTACCTCGTAGATGTTTGACCATATGGATGCTTCTGTTGCACCGCCCAGCGAAACGAACCTGAGCTTCGGGAACAGTTTCCATATTCTCTCGGGCAGCGTAGTGCTTATCCAGTCACCGCTTAGCAGCATAAGTCTCAGGGAGCTTTCAGAGCTGTAGTTTTCTCCGTTAAGATATTCGCAAAGCATTTCTGCAAATGCAGGTACGCTGTTCCACAAAGTGATGTGTTCTTTTTCGATCAGTTTTAACCAGTGTTCAGGATCCTTGTGCTTATCGCTTTCAGGCACTACGATCTTACCGCCTGCTGCCAGCAGACCGAATACATCATATACCGAGAGATCAAAATGCATATTTGATATGGCTAGGCACGCATCTGTATGTGAGACCTCAAATCTGCTGTTGATATCTTCGATGGTGTTTACAGCACCTGAATGGGGGATCATTACGCCCTTTGGTATGCCTGTACTTCCCGAGGTATAGATAACATATGCAAGTTCCGATGTATCGTTTTTTACTGCGATGCTGTCATCTTCGCATGGTGGTGTGGTCATGGCATCTATCAGATTGTATTTGCCAAAAGTGCTGAACCTTTCGTCAGCAAGATCCTTGTATACCACCTTGTCAGTGCCGCTGTCATTAAGTATGGTAACAAGTCTGTCATCGGGGTTTGATATATCCAGCGGCAGGTATGCACCGCCCGAAAGCAGTATGCCCAGTGCGGCGATTATCTGTTCGGCACATTTAGGCATAAGGATAGCCACGGTCTCGCCCGACTTTATGCCGTAAGCAAGCAGCTGTTTGCTTATACCCAGCGCTCTGGCTTTTAGTTCATTGTAGGTATACCTCTTGTCCGCGCATACAAGTGCTGTATTATCCGGATATTTTGCCGCTGCTTTGAGGAACATTCTGTCAAGCGTATTTTCGGGAAGCTCCTTGTCGGTCATGTTGGCATTCTTTCTTGCTTCGCTTATCTTAACTTCTATCAGGCTGTGGGACTGTTTGTTAAACAGACTGCTGTCAGCAGAAAGCCTTCTGAGAAGGTCTATATATGCAGCGAACATCTCATCTATGAATCCTGGATAGAAGATATCCTTCAGACTGTCCCACGAAAGCTGTAATCCGCCGTCCCTTTCGACTACCTGATGATCCAGCCATACCTGGGGGGTCTGGCTGATATTGTAAGTGAGTTCGCCGATGCACTCATTATCAGCCTGACTGTTAAGACCTATACCGCTGGTGAATACCACAGGCATCAGTGAATCTTTTGAATTTCCGGTCTTATGTCTGAGCTCTCTTTCAAGGTCTACGGCACTATAGCAGGAATGTTCAAGGTCTCTTGCCAGCTGTCTTGCTATTTTACGGGCTCTGTCTGCAAAAGTATCCTGATCGGAATTTCTTATTTCAAGCAGTGTCAGTGTAGTAAAGTCGCCGAACAGCTTGTTTACATCGGGGTGCAGAGGCTTGCGGTCGAACTGGGTCAGGTTAAGTGTGAATTCGGGTGTTGTACTTCTCGAACGCAGAGTTTCGGTATATGCTGCTATGAGAAGTACCGACGGAGTAAGTTCAAAGCGTCGTGCGCTCTCACGCAGGCTTTCCCACTCGTTCTTTGAGAGAAAGGCTGAATGACGCTCAAAGTGCTGATCAGTGATCTCGCTTTCCTTTTTTAATGTTGGCAGCGCAGGAGCCGGCAGAAAGTTGTCTATACGCTCCTTCCAGTATGCCTTATCCTTTTCGTATTTACCCGAGTTCTTTATCTTTTCAAGCCCCAGTACATAATCACGAAAAGATATTTCCAAAGGCTTGTCTTCGTGGAAAGTTTCCTTATAGCGTTTAGCCCATTCATCAAGCACGCCGAACATACTGAAACCGTCAAATACGATGTTGTCAAAGCTTACGAATATCCTTGATCTGCCGCCAAATTTTGCTGCCCTGATATCGAACAGCGGCCATTTTTCAATGTCGATGATCTGATGTGACATATTATTTCTGACTTCTTCAAGTTTTGTATTCAGTTCAGACTCCGGTATGCCGTCAAGGATCATCGTGTCTATATGGTATTCCGGCACTTCGGGAAGTATACGCTGGGTGCCGTCATAGGATATGACAAGGCGCATGGTTCCGTGATATTTTATCATATCGTTGAGTGCAGCCTGTGCACGATCTATGTCAAGGTCATCACCGTCAAGTTCGAAATAACAATGAGTAGCTACTCCTCCCAGTGAGAATGTTTCGCTTCTGCCGAGCAGGTATGCGTTCTGAACTTCTGTAAGCGGGAATGGGGCATAAGCATTCTTGGTATCTGCTGAGATATAAGTGTTTCCTTCGCTGCATACGTACTTGCCATCAGCAAGTCTGCGATCTATCTTTTCAGCCTGTACAGCTATGGTCACATCCTTCATCATGTCACGGACAGTATATTCTATCCCGAACATTTTCTTTATGCGTGTTGTCATGCGGATAGCGGTAAGCGAATCTCCGCCAAGACGGTAGTAGTTATCATCAGTACCGATGCTTTCAAGACCGAATATCTCCTGCCAGAGTTCGCAGAGTTTCTTTTCTGTTTCGGTAACGGGTACAGAAACTGATGATTTTTCCTCCGCAGTCATGCTTGCCAGCTTTCTGAGCAGTTTGCGGTCCACCTTTCCGTTTTTGCTCAGGGGCAGCTTATCCATTGCATAGAATACCTTGGGTATCATATAATCAGGCAGTTTCTGAGTTATCTGAGAAAGTATGTAATCTTTATCGGGTACATAGCATCCGTTGGAAGATGCTGCCATGATAAGCATCCTGCCTGCAAAGTTTTCGGGCAGGATATTGCAGATGGTATCTGCCCCCGATGCTTTGAGCATGGATCTATAATCAGCTGAAGAGGGAAGTGCAGCATTGCGTTTTTCCAAGATATCAGCTGTGATCCATTGCAGCGCAGTGTTATCTGTTATCTCCGCTATGAACATAACGCCCGATGCAGAAAGCATCTCCCTGAGTGCGTTTAGCTTTGCATTCATATCTTTCTGTCGGTGGAGATAGTTATAGGCGAGCACTATATCAAAACTGCCCTGTAATGTGAGCATATCACTATCCGTCAGCAGCTTTGTTTCACAGCAGCCGTAGCTTTTTATCAGCTTATCTGACTCTGTAAGGAAGAATGCTGATGTATCTGCAATTGTATATGAAATATCCATACTGCCTATGGTTTTGAGTATATTATTTGTAAGGGAAGTATCTCTTGCACCTATCTCGAGGATATTTACTTTTCTGCCGTATGCACTGATCACCGCAGCTATCCTGTCAGCAAGCACGGCTGTGATCTCATCGCTGCCGGGAAGTTTTGACAGCAGTGAGTTCGGAGATAGCAATTTATCGGGGTCATAGAAGAGTTCTGCGGCATCTTTACAGCCCGAGATCATATCGGGGATATAAGGCTTTATCTCATCAAAGTAAGCCTCAACAGACTTTTGCACCTCTCCGTCAGCTTTTGGAACTTCAGGATCGTTGCACTGCTCAAAGCCATGTTCGGATCTTCTGATGTTTCCGTTTTTGCAAAGCTCATCAATATACATATCCACAAGAGATCTGTACTGCTCGTTCACCTTTTCATAGCTGCCTGAAAGCAGACCCAGAGCTATTATTGTATCGTAAATTACCGAGAGTACCTTTTTATGGGAATATGCTATGGTATCTTCGTAGCCATTTACAGAGATGTCTGCATTCTTGACAGCCGATCTTATCTTATCCGATTCCTCCTGTGCCTTGGAATTGATAGTAAAAAGAGGTTCTTTTCGGTCACTGCCCGTTTCAAGGTATGCTACAAGATGTTTTTCACCCATGCCTACTTCGGCAGCTTCGACCACTGCACTCTTTACCTGAGGTATCTGTTTCAGAACGGCTTCGGCTTCACCTAGCTCGATGCGGTGACCTCTGATCTTCACCTGAAAATCCTTGCGTCCGAGGAATTCGATGATACCATTCTCTCTGAATCTTCCATGGTCGCCTGTTTTGTACCATCTTGTTCCGTTTTCTTCAATGAACTTCTTTTTGTTAAGCTCATCATCGCCCTTATAAATGCCGACACCGATACCACCGATGAGAAGTTCGCCTTCGCACCAGAAGGGGACATCTTTTCCGTTGTCATCGACAACTCTGTAGGATTGTCCGCTGAGGGGACGACCATATGGGATGGACGGCCAGTTTTCATCCAAAGGCAGGGTAACACGATAGAAGTTTGACCATATGGAAGCTTCTGTTGCACCGCCCATTGATATGAACAGGCAGTCATCCGTCAGTGCATCTGCTCTTACAGGCAGGTCAAGACCTATCCAGTCGCCTGAAAGCATAATTTTTTTGAGAGGAAGTTTCTTTGCAGATGCTTCTGCGGCAGTCATAAGCATATTTAATAGTATCGGCACGGAATTCCAGACTGTGATGTTATACTTTGATACCAGCTCCAGCCAGTATTCCGCATCACGCTTTTTCTCATCGGGTAACATTATAAGTTTAGCACCTGCTGAGAATGTTCCGAAGAAATCGTATACTGACAGGTCGAAATCTATCGAGGATATGCCGAGCACTGTATCATCGGCAGTTATACCATATCTTTCGTTTACGTCACGGATAGTGTTTGCCGCGCCTTTATGGAACATCTGAGCTCCCTTGGGCAGACCTGTGGTGCCAGAGGTCATGATGACATATGCAGGGTCATCGCAGGATACATCCGGCAGTACGTCCGCTGCAGGCTGTTCTAACAGTTTCTCTATGACAAGCACACGTGTGTTTTCGGGCCACTCTGTATTACTATGAACAAGTTCATCGCAGATAACGGTGCTGATGCCTGTTTTTTCATGTATCAGTTTTCTTCTTTCTTTAGGCTGGTCGATGCTTACGGGTACATATGAATTGCCTGAGAGTATTATGCCTATCAGTGATACAGCCTGCCTGTATCCTCTGGTAACAGTAACAGCCACCGCCTCGCCTTTGATATTATTTGATATGAAATAGCCTGCAACAGCGAGCGCTTTTGCTTTCAGTTCACTGTAGGTCATCTCAATACCTGCACCTGTATCGACAAGTGCAGTTTTGTCGGGATATTTTTCTGTTGAACGCAAAAATCCGTCAAACAATCTCTCCTTAGTTTTCGGTAGAATGATATTCTTCTGCGCATCAATAAACTCACGCTGTTTTGGAGGCAGCAGGTCAAAATGAGTATCCCATTCTTTTTCTGAAGTATCAGTTATGAGCCTCTCCATAGAATTCATCATGTCTTTTATCATACCCTCAGGAAACAGTCCGATAACGCTGTCCCAGGAGAGCATGATGCTGTCCGGAGTTTCATATGACTGGAAATCTATCCATACGCCCGGGGTCTGGGAGAGCATTCTTTCAAATCTGCCAAATACCTCCCCGGTCTCACCGCCTATGATAGAATTGCCGAAATTGCAGGCAAAGACCACAGGTGCATAATTTTTGTCTTCTCCATACTTGCTCATTATGTCACGCTGGACCTTTACACCCGAATACGCAGTGTGTTTCATTATCTCGCTGAGCTGACCCTTTATCTGTAACGCAAGTTCTTCAAATGTAGGGTCGGCGGTGAGGTCAACTTCGAGCAGCATAAGTGTAGTGAAGTCAGCAACCGCATTCTCCGATGCACCATATTCGGTGTGTCTGTCAAATGTAGGTATATTTATCAGAAAACGCTTATTGCTGCTCCATTCTGCAATTATCATGGCATACACCGTCATAAGGTATACTGCAGGAGTGATATTGTATTTTGCCGCCATTGCTGTTGCTTTGTTCCAGGTATCAAGAGATATATCCACGATATCCCTGACTGTCCTTGTAGTACTTATCTCAGTTGGGTCTTTTGCCATGGGAAGCTCGGGCGCATGGGCAATGTCGGCTATGCGTCCGCTCCAGTATTCTTTAGCAGCAGCCTCATCTTCGGCTTCCTGCTGCTTTTTGTTTTCAAGGTATGAAGCAAAATCCCAGTTCAGTGAATCCTCGGGAAGCTCTCTGCCTTTGTATGCTGCAGCAAGGTCACGCAGGATTATATTAAAGCTCTGTACATCAGCCACGAGCAGGTCGATATCATAGAAAAGGCGGTACTCATCGTTCTGACCCTTTACCAGTGTGAATGCGCAGACATGGCCTTTTTCTACCTCGAATTTACGGTGGGTGAGCTGTTCGCCTATCCTGGCACACTTATCCAGCCAATCGCTGTCGCTGCTGTAGTCATAGATGTCGATATGTTCGCTGTATGGCTTGTCCATGATCTCCTGTTCGCCGTTATCCAGGAATTTTGCACGCAGCATAGGGTGATGATACTGCACCTTTTTCCAGGCAGAATCAAGTCTGTTTTCATCTATCCCTTTACCTGAGAATTCCATGAATGCGTGGCAGCCTATTCCGCCAAGTTCTCTGCCGTCTTCTCTGCCTATTTTATAGGCATACTGTATATCGGTAAGAGGAAAAGAACTTTTCACATCAGTGGTCTTAACTGCTTTCTTTGCTTTATTACCCTTTTTCTTCTTTTTATTTTTATTATCCTGTGTTTTTTCTATCAGTTTATGCCATGCTGCAAGTGTAGGTTCGTCAAGAAGTTCACCGTATGATATCTTGATGCCCTCTTTTCTCAGCTTGCTGACAAACCGCATCACCGTCAGTGAGTTTATGCCTGCATTTATCAGGTTCTGGTCATCACTTATTTCTTTGGAGATCGGCAGCATTGCAGATACTTCCTGTTTCAGCTTTTCAAATTCCATTAGTTCAATCCTCATTTTCTGCTATCGTAAGAAGTTTTTTTACGTCCTTTTTACCTACTGCTGTTAGCGGAAGTGCGTCAAGCGTGATGCATCTGTCAGGGAATTTATATCTTGCAACTCCCTTTTTGGTAAGGTGTTCAAACACTTCCTCCATCGTTACTTCATTTTCATCGGATGACACCATAAATGCATAGATCTTATTGCCTATCTCCGGATCAGGCACTCCTATGACAGCGGCATCCTGTACACGTTCATACATACAAAGATGTTCTTCCAGCTCAGCGGGCATTATTTTTTCACCCGCCCTGTTTATCTGTTCTTTTATACGTCCCACGAACTTATAGTATCCCTCACAAGTCCTCATTGCCTTATCGCCTGTTCTGTAAAAACCATACTTTGTAAAGCTTGAAAGGTCAGCATCGCCAAGACCGTAATAGCTGTCGATGATGTATGGACCTCTGCATATGAGTTCGCCGTATTCTCCGTCGGGAACGTCATTATCATCACTGTCAACTATCCTTATCTCGGTGGATTCACACTCATCGTCGATAAACTCATCTGGGAGCGCTTTGCCCTGATATTTCTTTATGTATTCACGGCTGTCATCGAGCAGGGTAGTTATGATAAGTCCCTCAGAAGTTCCGAATACCTGCATTATAACAGTATCGCCGAAAGCCTTTATCGCACGTTCAGCGGCGCTGTCATCGAATACCGAGCCACCTACCTGGAGTATCCTGAGTGAGGATATATCAAAATCATCATCGATCTCCAGCATATCTATACACATACTTACCATTGTCGGTACCAGTGCAGTCACGGTAACTTCATACTCGGTTATCTTATCGAGTATCTCATCGGGACTGATATGGCTGCAAAATACCGCAGTTCCGCCAACATCCATAACACCGAGAAATCCAGGGTCGCCGGTAGGAAAATTGTGTTCGCAGGGAAGTGCCACGAGGTAGACATCATCAGATGTTAGTTCGCATCTGTCGCAGCAAAGCTTGCACAGATACATATAATCCGAATGAGTCCTTGCGATCAGCTTGGGAACACCGGTTGAACCGCCGCTGAGAAGATAATGCAGGGTGTCATATGGGTCTGTTTCGGGAAGTTCGCCTTTTTCTGCAGTTATATCTTCAAGCGCTATGACAGTGCTGTCATCGCCATCGATGTCACCGTCTACAATTATGTATTCAAGACAGCTGTATTCCGCCTGTAGTTTTTTTGCAAGGTTAAGATACTCATATCCCATGTATTTATCCGGTATGATATACACCTTTGGCGCAGCAGTTTCCATGATAGAAGACAGCTCTGCTTCGCGATGTGCAGGCAGTACGAGCACAGGCTTGACACCAAGTTTATAGAGGGCAAAAAGAGTTATAACATACTCTGCACTGTTTGGCAGCTGTATGGCAGCTGTATCGCCCTTTTTAAGCCCTAGTTTGCTTAATCCGAACGCCCTTTCGTTGCTGAGACTGTCCATTTCCGAATAGGTAAGCTCATAATCATCTGCTATCACAGCTGTTCTTTCTCCGTACTTTTCAGCCCATTCTCTGATATATTCAGAAAGGGGCTTCTTTTTCCAGTATTTAAGACCTTCAAATTTACTAAGGTCTTTCTTATATCGTTCTTTCATATCTTTTCCTCCTTGGTATGATAACAGAAAGCGGCAAAATATCCATTGTATCTGTCGATACGCAAAACCTTGTATTCTTCCGTGCTGCTTACTGTTCCGTTTTCTTGCACAAAAAAACTCTCGGGAGATATTGAAAAACCTTTCCCGACAGCTTTTACATATGCTTCCTTACCAGTCCATATCCTGAAGAACTCGTCTGTTCCGCAGCGCAGGACAGCTTCCTTTTCTTTCGGGTGTAGTACAGTGCTGAGTAAAGCCGCATCTATATTCGGATCGTTTTTTTCAATGTCCACACCCACTTCTGCTGATGAAGAAAATGCCAATAGTATCATATCGCCTGAATGCGATATGTTATATTCAAGACCTGTTTTTCCCATGATGACGGGCTTTGTATTTTTTTCTGAAATTATAGATATTTCCTCGGCTTTTATTCCGAGATATGCTGCCGCTATAAGTTTTGTAAATATCCTTCCGCCTGCAAACCTCAGTCTGTCCTCCTCTTTGAGAAAACGTCGGTATCGGCTTAGTTCATCAGCATTAAGATAATGCAGATGATTCATGATAATTTCACGGTCAAGGCAGATATCTGCTGACCAGATATCCGCCATACCGTGTTTGGGAAGACTTTTTATCTCGGGTATATCCCGTATGTTGAAATATGACAGATTCATATTACCTTGCGAAGATAACTTATGACATCCTTCTCTTTTTCTTTGATAAAGAAGTGATCTCCTTCAAATTTACGGCAGTTGAATTCATCAGAGTATGTGTTCCACTGCATAACATCATTTTCGCGAGCGTCATCATCATTTGTTGCGCAAAGTGCTGTTATCGGACAGGATATCCTTGTTTTCTCGAAGGAGAAACTTTCCGAGACTGTAAAATCTGCTCTCAGCATTGGCAGGAACATATCGAACAGTTCTTCATCCTGCAATATTGCCTGTGGAGTACAGTTATACTTTCCGAGAGCTTCACGAAACTCATCTGTTGGAAGAGCGCCGATGGGATCATAATCGGGTATGTGAGGAGCACTGCAGCCCGATACTATCAGTCCCTTTATATCTATGCCGTCATTTTCAAACTTTTCAGCCAGTGCATAAGCGATCTTGGCACCCATGCTGTGCCCGTAGAGGTATATATCATGGTCTGAGAATTTCCTGATCTCGTTGTATACGTCCTCCACCAGTTCTTCATGATCCGCATAGGGCTGTTCGCCGAAGCGTTCTTCTCTGCCGGGCAGCTGTATTGGGCAAACGGCAACATCACTTCCAAGACCATTTTCCCAGTTCCTGAATGCAGATGCTCCGCCGCCTGCATAGGGAAAGCAGAACATAACCTTATCGCTTGAGGGTATTTTTTCCTCATTTTTGATGAGTTTCCTGTTATCACGCATTTTGCGGCACTCCTTTTCTATTATTTTGAAAACTGTCTTTTTAGCTCTGCGAAAGTCATGTCCTGTTTGGTAAGGCAATCATATACCGCATTGAATATCTTTATGCCCTCTGCTTCCTGCTCGTTGTTCATGAGCATACCGTCATTTCGCAGGGTAAGTCTTATTTCAGTATCAGT
The DNA here is from genome assembly GCF_000526775.1 of Ruminococcus albus AD2013. Taxonomy (NCBI): domain Bacteria; kingdom Bacillati; phylum Bacillota; class Clostridia; order Eubacteriales; family Oscillospiraceae; genus Hominimerdicola; species Hominimerdicola alba. The sequence continues at coordinate 1,447,792 of NZ_JAGS01000001.1, read as the reverse complement.
CTCAACGGCTGATATGCATAAGAAGTTTGAATAGTAGTAATCCATAAGAGCCATATCAGAAAATGTTTTCGCTTTTGCTTCGCCAAAAGGGATGACCTCATTGAAATTTGTGATATAGCTCTGATATGAGATAACGCACTCTATGGGCAAAGCATTTTCAGTAATAACATATGGCATTATGGGCGAAGTCCTTACCTCACGAAGATTGAGATCACGGCACATCAGCGCATTTTCCAGCATAGTCTTGCTGTCGTCAAGCTCAATACGGCTGAAATACATCTCTGAAAGCAGACCTATAGTAGCCATGTATTTTTTCTTTCTTGTTCCCACAGGAATAGTCAGCCTGGTCTCACTTCTTCCGTGAAGTAGCGAGAACATGGTGTGTGCCATTATAAGTGTAACATGGAAAAAACTAAGGCGGTTCTTGCGGCAAACTTCATCGAGCTTTTCTTTTTTCAGCGTAACGAACTCGCCGTACTTTGCATAATTGCGTTCATCATATTCGGGTATCTTCAAAAACGGCTTGTACGCAATATGTCCCTTTATAAGGTCATCGTACTTTTCAAGCTGTGCGGCTAACTCGCCCGAGTTTATCATCTCATCAAAATCCTCGATAAACTTTGTCACACCGACAGCCTCGGTCAAAGGCATACCGTTATAGCCCGAAACTATGCTTTTCATGAGTATACCCATTGACATACCGTCGGAGATAAGGTGTATCACTCTTACATACAGGATATGATCGTCATCGCCCATATCGAAGAGTATTATATTCCACGGAATAGTACCCTTGAAATTATTCTCTACTGAGAAACGGCGTACTTCAGCGATTTGATCCCTCACGTTCTGAAGACGTTCTGCATCGGTGTTTCCGCAAGCTTTTCTCTCATCGAGCTTATAGCCTGTATTTTCGCTTGTATACTGATATATCTCATTATCATTCTCGCTATACTCAAATCTGAAACTGAAAGCATCATTATTAAGAACGATATTGTTGATAACTTCTTCAAGCTTATTCTTGTCGATCTTGCCATCTATGCGGACAGCGCCTGCAAGTCCAGGACTGTATACACCGTTCTCGGGAAAACAGGATAATTTCTGAATTGGGTAGAGTTTTCTTTTTTTCATAATTAATACCTCCGGTTAAACTTGATTATTTATTGAACTGTTTTTTTAACTCACCGAATGTCATATCCTTTTCGGTAAGGCAGTCGTACACGATCTCGAACACCTTTACACCCATTGCCACCTGCTCATTGTTCATAAGTACACCGTCATTGCGCAGGGAGAGTATGACAGCATCATCTGTTTCAACACCTGACAAACACAGGCAGTTGGAGTAATAATAGTCCATCATCCCGTTATCGGCAATTGCTCTTGCCTTAGCTTCACCAAAAGGCATCTGTTCGCCGAAATTAGTGATATAGCTCTGGTATGTTACTATGCATTCCATCGGCATATCGTGCTCTGTGACTACATGAGCCATTATGGGTGCAATCTTTGTTTCACGAATATTGAAGTTGCGGCATTCGATGGTATTTTCCAGCATGGTCTTGTTCACATCAAGCTTTATGCGGCTGAAATAACTGTCTATCAGAGGGCCAATGGTAGTCATGTATTTTTTCTTTCTAGGACCTATCGGGATAGTGAGTCTGGTCTCATCCCTGTCAAAAACAACAGAGAACATGGTATGTGCCATCAGAAGTGCTACATGGAAATAACTAAGGCGATTTTTGCGGCAGGTCTCAGCCAGCTTATCCTTTTTCAGCGTTATAAAATCGCTGTATTTTGCAAAATTGCGGTTATCGCTGCAGGGCTTTTTCAGGAATGGCTTATATTCCATATGGCTCTTTATAAGATCATCATTCTTTTTGAGAAGTTCCTCATATTCGCTCGAACCAAGATACTCAAAAGAGTCTTTAAGGTAGTCCGACATATTTGCAGATACTGCTGCAGGTGCGCCATTATAGCCTGAGATTATTTTATTTATAAGTATACCGATAGACATACCATCAGTTATGAGATGGAATAGTCTGACATAAAGGATGTATTTATCTTCTCCCATATCAAATACGATGATATTCCAAGGCACTTCTCCTTTGAAGTTGCCCTCAACGTTGATACGGCGTACTTCTGCTATCTGATCTCTTATATCCTGTAATTTATCTTCTTCTGTATCGCCAGATGCGGTGCGCTCGTCAAGTGTATAGCTTGTACCCTCGACTTTATACTGATATATCTCATCATCGTTTTTGTCGTATACGAATCTGTAGCTGAATGCATCATTCGTATGAACGATATCATCGATCACGGTCTCAAGCTTTTTCTTGTCGATTTTTCCTTCTATCATGAATACACCTGCCAGGCTGGGGCTGTATATCCTGGGTTCGGAAAAACACATTATAGCTTTCTGGATAGGTAAAAGTTTCATTTTTTCCATTATGCTTTTCTCCCTTACATCATTCAAAAAGTTCCGCAAACTGTGCGATTGTCTCACGCTCATAAAAGTCGGAGACCTCGGCAGTTTTACCTGTTCTGTCCTCCAGTTCGGCTATTACCTGTGCTGCGGAGAAAGAATTTCCGCCCAGGTCGAAGAACGACTCATCTTCAGCAGGCAGTTCGTCCAGTTCAAGAATTTCTTTCCAAATTTCTTTCAGTGTGTCTTTCATTATGATCTTTCCTTTCCGGGGTTTTATCTTTTATTAGTGATCTCTTCGATGCAGAGTTTGTCAGTATCAGCTATCTCTTCCAGCCTGATGTACTCATCATCGCCTATCTCATCGAGTATCCTCTTTTCGTAGGAGCTGTCAACAAGTTCAAATCCGTAATTAAAGCCTTTATGCAGCTTTGAGGGTTCTTTTAAAACAGCCAGAACAGTTTCTGCAAGGAAATATCCGCATACTCTGTTGACATTTCTCAGACAAACCTTATAAGCTTTGGTGTTTCTGACACCGTTTTTCTGACCTGTAAGTTCAAGGTACAAAAATGCAAGAGGTGTTTGTGAGCCAAATTCCTTATTTGTCTTTATGCGCTCATTGAGTTTGTTTTCTATCATGATGGCAGCATCCTCTTTGCTGTGTCTTGTGACATCTACAAGCAGCTTCATGAAAAAGCTTAGTGTAGCCATATCATCATAGGTGCAGAAGAAGTAATGCTCGTCCGAGCCCAGTACCTCTGCCAGCTTTCTGCTGTCGCAGGTAATAAGCGGCTTGAATATCACCTTTTTATCCGAAAAAGGTGTAGCGTGGGTCTTTCGTATGTCCGAACCCAGCGGAGAGATATTACCCTTGGAAATATAGGCATCTCCGCAGAAATCTTCATTGCCTGCGCCTATTATCATATCTACGAAAGAACCTGCCGAGCAGCCGTCAAAACCGCCCTGATATACTACCGAACGTTCGATGGTATCAAAATCTCTTTTTGCACACACATATGGCAGAAATTCCGATAATCCGGGGATATATCCTGCTGATGCGATGCATATGCCTTCGGTGCTGCTGCGGTCTTTTTCGTAGCTTGCATCCGATGGGTCTACAAGTATTTTTCCTGCTGACATGACAGCATCTCTCACAAGTTTTCCGTAAACGTGTGACGGGCTGATGCAGTTGATGACGATGTCGCATTCGCTGATGAAAGCATCAAGTTCAGCTTTTACATTGACATCGATTTTTCGTCTGCTGAAATTATCATACTCGTCAAACATATTTTTGTCACTGCGCTGTCCGCCAATGACCTGTACACCGTTTTTGAGCAGTTTTTCAGTCGCATTGCTTCCGATGTATCCTCCGCAGCCCAATATACCAACTATACTGTTTTTCATCATTACTCTCCTTTATATGACCCTCTGCCGTGCTGAAAAAACAGGCTTTCGGGTAGCTTTTATGGTGAATCATATCCGAGAGAAAGAAGTATCTTCTCTCTTATAAGTGCTATGACGTTTTGCTCATCTTCTCCATAAGGGAAAAAGTGATTGCCGCAGAATTCGTATCTTTCAAATCCTGCGGATGTTACTTTAGCCCATTTATCTACTATCTCGCCGTCTGCATCTTTATCCTCACTTCCGTTCATGGCGGTTATCGGTATATCCAAGATCTCTCCGTTATATACGTATTCCTCATTGAGCCTGTAATCGTTATAAATTATAGGCAGGAATACGCTTCGGAAGGTCTTGTTTGAAAGTATCTCATCACTTTCCATTCCGCATCTTTTCAGCTCTTTTTCCAGTGCACCTATGCCCTGGGAATATCTGAATGATGATGCGGTCTCTTCAGAGGGGGCATGACGTCCTGCGACAAAAAGTCTTTCGGCTTTTAGACCGTATCTTTTTTTTAGCTCACATGCTGTCTGAAATCCGAATAATGAACCGAGACTATGTCCGTAGATGAAAAATGGTATGGAGTCGGCAGTCTTTGCCATCGCAGCGGTCATATCTTCAAGTACGCTCTCAAAAGTCAGTGTTTTCGGGTCGCAGCTCCTGTCAGGAAGTTCCAGCGGAGCCACATCTATCAGCGGCGACATTTTCAGCCAATTTCTGAAAGTACACACACTACCACCTGCGTGATGAAAGCAGTACAGCCTGCATGCTGCACCTTTTTTACCGATACCGAAGGGGAATATCGTATCAAGTTTCATTATCCTTAAATGTTCCTCCTTGTAAACAAAATTAATCAGATCGATGCTATACCGGATCGACCAATATAGTTAGTTAAGACTAACTAATAGTGATAAAGACCCGGATTCAGTTCGTATCAGACGTGCCGAACACAGTTGAATAGTGGCCTGATGAGGCTTAAAAACGGTCGAAAGTGCGCTGTGAGTTAGTTGTGTATAACCGACAGGCGCGATCGCCTGATCTTTCAATAAAAAATCGCACGATGATATTATATCATATTGATAAACTTTTGTCAACACCTTAATTTAGCTTTTTGTATAAGTTAAAAGAGGCTAATTTTTCCTTTGTGTACCAAAAAGAAAATGATACCGACGTTTTGTTGGCATTGCGAAACGTCGGTATCATTTTTATTTTTTATAATTTCCAGCTTGCTGCTTTCTGACGATCTTCAACAAATGTGCGGTAGATGCCTTGCTGCTGCATGAGTTCTGAATGAGTTCCTCGCTGGGCTATCTTTCCTTCATTGATAACAATTATCTGATCAGCGTGTTCAACTGTTTTAAGTCGGTGCGCTATCATTATGATAGTTTTCTCCTTGGTGAGTTCCTTTACTGCCTTAGTAAGTTCAGCCTCGTTTTCCGGGTCAACATTTGCAGTAGCCTCATCGAGTATTATTATCGGTGAATCCTTCATTATTGCTCTTGCAATGGAGATACGCTGTTTTTCACCACCTGAAAGACTTGCACCGCCTTCTCCGATCACTGTATCGTATCCACCGGGGAGCTGTTGTATGAATTCGTGGCAGCAAGCTTTTTTAGCAGCTGCTACAACTTCCTCCATACTTGCATCGGGTCTGCCGAAACGTATGTTATTTGCAATGGTGTCCTGGAAAAGATACACACGCTGGAATACAAAGCTGAAATTCCGCATCAGACTGTCAAAGCTGTAATCCTTGACATTTCTGCCGCCCAGCAGTACCTGACCGCTGTTTACATCCCAGAATCTTGACATAAGGCTTGTCAGTGTTGTCTTTCCTCCGCCTGAAGGACCTACTATGGCAGTGGTGGTCTTTTCGGGTATCTTCAGGTCGATACCGTTGATGATATTCCTGTTCTCATAGGCGAATGTGATGTTTTTTAGTTCAATGTCGTGATTATCAGGTGTTATCTCTTCACCGTTTATGTCCATGCCCGGAATATCAATTATTTCATTGGCAAGAGTTACCGAAACATCTACGCTTCTGATAAGTGCACTGTATCCGCTCATTGCATCAAGACTTTCGTAGATCATGAATGAGCTTATCATCATCATGATGCAGTAGAGAAGGCTCATCGTACCGTTCACGTAAAAATATACCGATGCAGCACACATTACAACTCCCATGAGCTTTGTTGTGATATCCTGTAATGTGATGTACGGTATCACATCGTACTCAAGATGTGTGTCGGCAAACTGCTTGGCTTTTATGGCTTCATCCAGCTTTTTAGCACGGCTCTTGGTCAGATTGTAGTTCTTAACTTCTACTATACCCTGGATGAATTCGATTATAGCAGAGATCATTGCATTGTCGGATGCCTGTTTCCTTGGTACGCTTGATCTTGATTTTTTCTGCATAAGGCTGTTTATGACAGCGTATATGCCTATTCCCAGAATCAGTATCAGACCTATCCTTACATCGAATATAAGTACACATATTGTCAGTATAAGTGTGGTAAGAACGCTCTGTGTTGTAAGCATAACTATACGTGCGGCAATACCTGCAAGGGCTTCCATGGTATTTGTAGTTACGCTGGTTATATGACCGAGGCTTGTATCATTGAAATAACCCATGGGGAGATAACGCAGATGTTCAGCGATCTCGATCCTCTTGCCGGTACAGCAGTGATAACCTGCTTCTGTCTGGAGCATTGTGGTCTTCATGCTTATGATGACTTGTGCGATCAGGGAAATAATGAGTATGAGAAGGGAATTCCAAACATTCTTCATGGACATATTATCGTCGATGATACCCATTGCCACTACGCCTATCGCACCTATACGCATTGCTGCAAACAGCGCCTTGATAACACCTAATCCTATTGCCTTGTAGATCTTGTTCCTGTCTTCGACCGAACAGAACATAAAGAATTTTTTTAGTGTTGATATCATTATACTCCCTCCTTTACTGTGATATGGCTGTTCCACATCTGGCTGTACAGAGGAGAGTTTCTGAGCAGCTCCTCCTGAGTACCGCTTGCCTCGACCTTACCGTCGTTGATAACTATTATCTTATCCGCATCAGCAATTGTTGAAAGTCTGTGAGCGATCACAAGAAGTGTCCTGCCCTTTACAAGTTTCGCAACAGAAGACTGTACCAGTGCTTCGTTCTCGGGATCGGTATAAGCAGTAGCTTCGTCAAGAATGATAACCGGAGCATTTTTCAGCATTGCCCTGGCAATGGATATCCTCTGTCTTTCACCGCCCGAAAGATGTCCGCCGGCACCGCCGACTACAGTGTTATAACCATTCTCCAGCTTCATGATAAAATCGTGGCAGCCGCAGGCCTTGGCAGCATTCATAACATCTTCGTCGCTGGCCTTAGGATCTCCCATACGTATATTATCCATTATGGTTTCATCGAACAGATAATTGTCCTGTGATACATAGGCGATATTGCGATTGTATTCTTCAAGAGGGATATTCTTTATATCCACACCGCCAAGAGTGACCTTACCTTCATTAACGTCCCAGAATGATGCTATGAGTTTTGCGATGGTCGATTTTCCCGAACCGGAGGGACCTACCAGCGCATTGACTGTACCTTGCTTTATTGTCAGGTCTATACCGTGGAGTATCTCTTTTTCCTCATAACCGAAGTGTACATTTTCAAGAACAATATCTGTGCCGTCAGGTTTTTCTGTCATGATCTCCGGACGGATCAGTTCATCACGCTCAAGTATCTCGGTAACTTCGCTGATAATAAGTCCCATCTTTGAGATATCATCGGTATACGAAGTAACTGTTGAGATAGGAGCTACAAGGCTGAGTGAGAGTATTACCAGCATCAGCAGATCTCCTCCTGATACATTGCCATGCATATATTCTATTGCACCGAAGGGGAGAAGTCCCAGCAGGAAGAACGGCATCAAGATAAGAGCCATGTTCTGCCATAAATTACATTTTCTCATCCATTCAATGTAGCAGGTTGCACAGTCCTTTGCGGCATTTGCGAACTTTTCGTAGGAGCTTCCCGATTTGCTGAATGCTTTTATTACCTCGATGCCGTTTATATATTCAACGGCTGAATCGTTCAGGGCTTTCGTTTTTGTGATAGCATCACCGTATAAATTTTTGCTTGCTGCCATCATACCCATGAAGAATATCGCACCGGCAGGTATGCACAGCATTGACAGCAGTGTGAGCTTTACGTTGATAGTAAGCATATAGATTATCAATGCCAAAGGCACGAGAACACCTGCGCCTACCTCAGGGATAATGTGTGCAAGTGTGGTCTCGATAGAGTCTACACGCTCACAGATGATATTCTTGTATGTTCCGCTGGAATCTGCCATTACTGAACCCAGAGGTATTTTTGCAAGCTTTTCTGCCAGTCTGCGGCGGATATTTGCAAGTATCACGAAAGATGTTGCGTGTGAGATGGTGGTGGATATTGCGTGGCTCACCTTGCTAAGTACCCAGAAAACACCCATCATTATCATATCCTTGCTGAAATCACCCATCTTGGGTACTTGGTTCGATCCATGCAGTATCAGCAGTGTTTTTACTATATCTGCCATGTAAATGTACGGCACAAGACCGCACACTACTTTTGATACTGCAAAAAGCATACATAAAATATAGTTCAGCTTTTTTTCTTCTGCGAACTCGAACAGCCAGCTGGTCAGAGAACGCTTTCTCTTCTTCTTTGTCTTTTCAGACATATCTATTCCCCTCTTTCTTTAAGTTATAAAAGACTAACTTATGCTCAAAAAAATACAGGCATTATATGCCCAGTATTTTTTTCCATCCTGCCGAGAAGAACTCTTCTATGGTCTCTGCATAGTGCAGTGCCTGTTCCTCGGTAAAATCGTGTTTTACTGCCTCGTACATTGCTGATACATTTGCTGTTACCAGCATATGGAACTCCAGATGAGAAACTTCTCTCAGTTTCATGTTATAATCATTCAGTTTATCGAAGTATTCCGCATCGAGCTTTTCTTCCAACAGTGCCATATCATGGATAAAGTTCTCATATTTTGTTCCCTGTGAACAGCATACCAGCAGCTTGAATACATCGAAATTCTGATAAATAAAGCTCATTATCCACTGTGTCTTATTTTCGGCTTTAAGCAATGCCTGTTCGTTAGCCAATACTTTCAGGCGTTCATATTCCTTAATGCTGGCTTTATCATAAAGCATCCTAAGTTCACTAAGAGTCGGCTCGACCAGTGATGCAAACATTTCTTCCTTATTTTCAAAATGTCTGTACAGAGCACCTACGGTAATACCTGCATCAGCAGCTATCTTGCGCATTGAAGCATTTTTAAATCCCTGCTCCAAAAACTCCTTTTTGGCAGCAATGATTATTTTCTTATTATTCTCGCTTTTATCTCTGGGCACAAGTATCACCTCCTGCTTTTTAAGTAAGCACTGTTCACAAACAAGAATATTATATCACTTAAAAATGCGCTTGTCAAGGTATGTATACAGTGTTTACTTATTTTTTACAAATCAAAGATCAGTGCTTATAAAACGGCAAAAAAACACACCGCAGTCAGAGCGGTGTGTTTTTTGCTATTCGATATTTTTGAGTGCGAGCACCTTCGGTATCTTGCGGATACGGAAAAAGTCTATGAACGTTATGAGCAGATATGCTATGAATACAAGCAGGAATTCTTTCACAAAGCCGGATACGGGCATAGTGAATTCAAACCAGCCGCTCATGCCGAGCATCATGGCTTTCCAGAATACCGTCATCAGGATAAAGCCGAGGTATATAGCTATAAATTCAGTGATGAACACGAATATAGCAGTAGGGATAAGGTAAAGTGAGGCTATTTCGTTATCGTTATAACCAAGCACCTTTGTCATGGAGATGGCACGCTCGTTTTTCTCGATGATTATTTTGGTAAGCAGATAGAGTATCAGCGCTGCGACTATCACGCACACATACTGGAAATATTCCATGTATGCACCTATGGAGTGGTCAAGCTGACGAGCTACTTTCAGAAGGTCGTCTTCGGTTATCTCAGCTGCGACATATTCATCATCTATGTCAGTTATAGGTTCATTGCACATATAGCCGCTGAAATCATCTTTGTCTTTATCAAACACTTCATTGAACCTTTCATTCGTCATGAATACAGCAAGTCCAGCTGAATAATCGTAGATATCGTATACCTTCCAGGTATAGTCTTTATGCTCGTATTTTTCAGAAAGAACTATAGTGTCCCCCACATTGATCTTATACTTATCTGCATAAGCCCGTGATATGTAAACCTCATCTTCGGCAGCTTTTTCATTAAAGTCAGCGTCAAGCCTTATGTACAGGCTGTCATCCTTAACACCGTAAACGGATATTTCTTCGTTATAGGTATCGCTCTTTCTTTCCAGTGAAGATATGGAGATACGCTCTGCATTTTTTGTAGAGGTAGTTATTGTGCTGCCGTCATCATCCTCGGTTCGGCTGAGTACGAGCTGTTCCTTTGCGAACATCGATTCACACATATGCGCCTGATGATAGTCCAGTGTTTCACGCATTCCCACAGCCATCGACAACAGCAGCATAACAAAGGTTATGCCTACGAAAAGCATCAGGTAATTCGGGATATTCTGGAGAAATACACGTATGCGGAATCTTGGGAAAAATCTCCATCTGGGCAGTCTGACAGCTTTCTTGCGCTTGCTTCTTTTCAGGTCGTGACGCAGGAAACGCAGCGGCGATAGGCGCAGGGTCCTCAGAATAACAACAAGGTTGATGATAAGCATGAGAACTATCGGTATTATGGTGGTGCGGATAAATGCATAAGGTGTCCACAGGGTCTTGTACGTTGGCAGGCTGTAGCTGTTGTAATACATACCTACCACAACATTCTTGAAGAATGTGTAACCCAGTATATTACCGACCAGCGCTGAAAATACAGCGATCATGAGGGGGGCGCTCATATAGTATCTGAGCAGTTCGCCTTTTGTATAACCCGATGCTCGTAAAGTGCCGATAACGGAAGATTCTTTTTCGAGCGTAGTGCTTATGGTAACAGCGAATATAAACGCCAGTACGGCGGTGAGTATATAGAGCATTACTCCGCCCATTGCCATATCTGTACCCAGGTCATTTTTGGCAAAGTTGATGGCCTGATTGGCATAGGCAGGAACATAGTCCTCCAGCTTGATATCCTCATCTTCGGATACAGCGACCTGAGTGATGAGAGCTTTCATAAAATCATCTGACAGCGACTTTTCTTCATATTCGTCATCGGGTCGATCATTGTAGGTGAAAGCGTAATTAGCTCGTGTATTGCTGTGTATGCGTTCAAAGCCTTCTTCTGTTGTCATGGCAACATTGAAGGTCATTGCATCGAACATTGTGTCGGTATTGTTCTCGTAGAGTGTTGAATAATCAACAAAAGCTGCAAGTCCGCAAACTTCAAATTCTTCTTTGTCGACTGTGATGGTATCACCGACTTTTATGCCAACATTATCTGCGTGCATACGGTCGATCATTATTTCATTCTTGTTTTCGGGAGCCTTTCCGTCAAGTATATCGTATAGATCCACGTCCTTACGCTCGGGATACACTCTGATACCTATGCCGGGGTCTGCATCATCAGCAAGACCTTCTTTAACGTCTTTGTAAAACAGCTCGTATACGGTCACGGGCACGGTGTCGATCTCTTTATCAAGCCCGTATCTGTCAGAAAGCTCTCCGACCTTATCATCGATCTCTTTGTCGATCTCCTCGTGGGCTTTATCGAAAGCCTCTTTGAGGGCATCATCGTATTCATCGGAGTCTTTCGCCTGCTTTAAAGCTTCATCGTAAGCTTTGTCGAAGTTTTCCGAGAGAGCCTTATCGATAGCTTCTTCAAGGGCAGCCTTTTTCTGTTCATCGGTGAGCTTCTGTCCGGCTTCGGCAGCAGTCTCAAATTGTTTATCCAAAGCGGCAGTTACCTGTTCGGTAATTGCTGATCTGACCTGTTTGTCGATCTCTTCTGCCATTGCATCGTCCACGGCTTTGATAACTTCGTCTTCAGCTTCGTTATATGCTCGTTCACGGAAGACACTGGCTACATCAGCTATCTTACCGCTTTCGATAGCTGCGACAGTTTCTTTGTCTGCGGGTTTGGAAAGCCTGAAATGTCCGTCTTCACGTTTGAAACGTTCAGCGCATTCTTCAAGCGAGGTGTTCATACTGTTATTGGAAACGAACATACCTGATACAAAGCCAATAGTTAATACGAACATAATGAATATGAGAAAGTAACGTTTTCTGTCACGCCATATATCTTTCCATACTCGCTTTATCATTGGGTTTTTGGGACGCTTTCCGTATGAAATAGATTCTTTTGCCATCAAAACGCCTCCTTACCATTCAAGGTCGGCAGCGGAGATCTTTTCGGTATTGATGATATCATGCCTGATCTTACCGTCACGCAGCTTGATAACGTGGTCTGCCATTTCTTTGATAGCCTCATTATGAGTTACCATGATGATAGTGTTGCCATACTTTACATTGACCTCTTCTATCAGCTTCAGTATCTCCTTTGAGGTGTTGTAGTCAAGTGCGCCTGTGGGCTCGTCGCAGAGAAGTATATCGGGGTTTTTCACTATTGCACGACCGATGGAAACTCGCTGCTGCTGACCGCCCGAAAGCTGGTTGGGCAGTTTATGGCGGTGCTCATAAAGTCCAAGTATTTTCAGCAGTTCATCAATATCCAGCGGAGCATCCGAAAGATATGCACCTGTCTCGATATTCTCCTTGACATTCAGGTTCGGTATAAGATTATACATCTGGAAAACATAACCTAGATGCTTTCTTCTGTACCTGGTAAGGCTTTTTTCATTCATATCAGCCAGCTTGTCACCGTCAATGTATATCTCACCCGAATCGGCATTGTCTATACCTCCGAGGATATTCAGCAGTGTTGATTTGCCTGAACCCGAAGGTCCCAGCAGCACGCAGAATTCGCCTTTAGCAACTGTAAAATCAAGTCCCTTCAAAACGTCTTGCTTCGTATCACCGCTACCGAAACTTTTTTTTAGTCCGCAGACTTCAAGAAATTTTTTTTCTTTTTCGCTCATGATAGATTACTCTCCTCCATAGAATATAGTGCGTTAGTTGCGACAAACTGATTATATCACTTTTACGATGATATTACAACAGCCCACTTGACAAAAAATAATTGACTCTTTCTCAAGTATTTAGGATAACATTAACAAATTATCTTATTTACTCAACTTTATACAAAGCCTGAAATTAACAAAAATGAGTCCTGAATAAAGCGTGTTAATCTTTGATTTTTCAACAGAATATACAAAATCACTCTAAAACTCGAAAAATCTTATCCTAATCATACAGTTGACAAACATTAATCATTATGCTATAATTCATATGGTTAAATACAACTAACCAGTTAATCTGAAAGTTGTATTAAGCTAACAAAATTTAATTAATAGGAGTAGATATTATGAATCAAAACAAACTTAATGCAAAAGATTTTATAACCGTAGGTATTTTTACTGCGCTGATATTTGTTGTGGAATATGCCTGTGGAATGCTGGGATTTATTCACCCTTATTTTATTGCTTCCTATGTAGTTCTGATACCGATCGTTGGTTCTATCCCCATGATGCTTTTTTACACAAAGGTTGAAAAATTCGGAATGATAACCATAATGTCGGTAATTATAGCTATCATCATGTTTTTAACAGGTATGGGTTGGCTGGGCGCACCCCTTATCATCGTATCAGGGTTGATAGCAGATCTGATCGCTAAAAAGGGCCGCTATAAGAGTACAAAAATGATAGCCATTAGTCATGGCGTATTCTGTCTGTGGATATGTGCGAACTATTTCCCTGTGATCGTAACAGCTGATAAATATCGCAAAAACTTGATCGATGGTGGTTTCTCAGAGGATTATTGTGATGCACTTTTCGGTGTTATAAACGGAAAAACTATTGCGATACTTCTGATCCTTTGCCTGGTATTCGGTATTATAGGTGCATATGTCGGCAAAGCTGTTGTAAGAAAGCACTTTGAAAAAGCAGGTATCGCATGAGAAAACTTGAACTTGACCCACGAACCAAGCTTTTCATGATATTTACCATATCATTGATAGTTATGGTACCTGCATTTAACACGCTGCAAATAATGATTCGCATAATTGTGACTATAATACCTATATTGCTGCTGATGGTGGAAGGCAAATATGCATCGTCGATACGTTTTGCTTTACTGTATGCTGCTGCGCTAATATTACAGCATTATTATCTTACGGTGAAGTCAAGGGGAGTTTTTTCTGCTTTGATAACCGGTTATTGCAGTATCGTGGTACAGTTCATGCCTGCATTGATAACCGCATGGTTTGCTATCAGGACCACAAAGATAAATGACTTTATGTCGGCTATGCAGAAAATGCACGTACCTGACGGAGTGTCTATCTCGCTGGCTGTGGTCATGAGATTTTTTCCTACCATCAAGGAGGAGTACGAGAATATAAACGATGCCATGCGCATGAGAGGAATTGCAATGGGCGGCGGCAAGGTTACAAAGATGATAGAATACCGCCTTATACCCGTGATGTTCTCGTGTGTCAATATAGGCGATGAATTATCGGCAGCGGCGGTTACCAGGGGACTTGGTGCACCGATAAAACGTACCAGCGCCAAGGAACTGAAACTCAGAATTATCGACTATACCACTATGGCGGTTTTTACTGTATCAACAGTTTTATTTATGGCTGCGAAAAATATCGGGTGATAAACATATGATAAGTTTAAATAATGTGAACTTTCAATACAAAGGCTCAGAAGAGGCAGGTCTGCACGATTTTTCTCTTGAGATAAAGACAGGGGAGACCGTACTGCTATGTGGAGCATCCGGCTGTGGAAAGACTACCGTCCTGCGACTGATAAACGGGCTTATCCCTCATTATTACAAGGGTGAGCTGACAGGCAGTATAATTGTAAACGGCAAAGATGTTCCAAAGATCGAGCTTTACGATCTTGCCAGTGTTGTGGGTACGGTCTTTCAAAATCCCAGGAGCCAGTTTTTCTCGGTAGATACGGACGGCGAGATAACTTTCGGCAATGAAAACATGGGTTTGGAGCCGAAAGAGATAATCAGAAGAAAAGATGAAGTCGTAAAAGAACTTGAACTTGGACCATTGCTCGGTAAAAACCTGTTTGATCTTTCTGGCGGTGAAAAGCAGAAGATAGCCTGCGCTAGTGTATCGGCACTGATGCCGGAGATAATGCTGCTTGATGAACCTTCCTCGAACCTGGATTGGAAAGCGATAGATGAGCTGAAAGAAGTAATAAAATACTGGAAATCAAAAGGTAAAACAATAGTCATTTCGGAACATCGCCTTTGGTATGTGAAAGATATCGTTGACAGAGTTATCTTCATGAAAGACGGCAGGATTTGGCAGGAATGGAACAGAGAAGAGTTTGGCAGGCTTACGGCACAGGATCTTTCAAAACTTGGTCTCAGACCAACCTCTGTGGAAGAAAAGTATATAAAGGAATTCGGTCAGTGCATATTCTCGGAAAATGAATGCTCGGATAATAAAAGTATCAAGGGATACGAAAACAGCATTTCATTAAAGGATATGTACTTTACCTATGATATGCCAAAATTCTTTTTCCGCAAGAAAAAGCTCAATGCGGCGGACTCGGCACAGTACACCCTTGCCATACCCGAACTTGAATTGCCACGTGGAAAAGTCATCGGGCTTATAGGGAAAAACGGTGCCGGCAAAACGACATTTCTGAGATGCATATGCGGTCTTGAAAAGGACTGCACTCTGAAAATAATTTCTGACGGTGAAACCGCCTCGGGCAAAAAGATAGTAAAAAAATGCTATATGGTCATGCAGGACGTAAACCACCAGCTTTTCACAGACAGCGTGAGGGCGGAGGTAATGCTCTCGATGGACGAGGAAGATAAAGCGAAAGCTGATAAGATCATTAGTGATCTGGGACTTTATGGATATGAGGATACTCATCCCATGGCTTTGTCGGGCGGACAGAAGCAGCGTGTGGCGATCGCATCTGCACTTGCGGCAAACAGTGAGATACTGCTTTTTGATGAACCGACATCAGGGCTTGACAGAGCGCATATGATGGCTGTGGCAGAAATGCTTTCGGAACTTGCTGAGGATAACAGGGTTATCATCGTATCGACTCATGATCCCGAGCTTATCTCGCTTTGCTGTGATTATATTCTCTGTATTGAAAAAGGCAGGCTCAAATATCTGAGAGAATGTCAGTAGACTGAATATGACTAAGCATCGTACTAAAGTTCAAGAGGTACGGTGCTTTTTGTTATATTAAGAGCAACATTGAAAAAACTTCTGATATAATGCAATGCCGGTTTGTTAGTCTTTTCTTGCCAATTGTGTTCAGGCGGAAACAGGAGTGAAGTATATCATATATCACAGGTTTCACAACGGTCAATATAGACTCATCCCGAAAGGGAAGTCTGCCGCATAATATCTAAGAATATTGACGATTTTGCCGCCGCACGCTCGTGACTTTAGTCATGAGTTAGGCGGCATTTCTAGACATTCTGTTGTGCATGGTCGAGGGTATGTATATTCATTGTAATACCATATCGTAAGAGCTACCAAATACAGGAAGTCCTGATCATATACTTCGTCTTGTAAACTGTAAGCCTCAATTAAGAATGTCAGATACTATAATTCTTAAGAGAAAGACAGCTAAGTGAGTAAGATCAGCTGTCTTTCTGCTTCTTAGATCTAAAAAAATAATTAAATTTTGATTGTGTCACGCGTGACACAATCACAGCAAAACTTTTAAGTATATAAAATTTTAAATTCTTAAAAAAATCTGCTATAATATATATGGAATCCATCGTATTTTGTAGCAACTGTAAGCGACAGAAGTCTTAAACAGGTAACAGATTACATTAATTCTCAAAAAAAACAAGTAGAAGGAGGGAGTCTGCAGTATGCAGATATATACGACTTACAGCGTTAAGATCAAGCATTACAACAACATCTTTAAAGATACCGTTATCGTATACAGACATGCTGTAGATTACCTTATCAAAGTATGTCTTGATAAATGGGATAACATTGTTACATTCAAAGGGGTGAGTAGACTCACATATATCGAAACACTTATTCATGCTACAAAAGATAATCCCGATCCAATTTATGATTTTGATGCCAAATTCTATAAGATGCCAAGCTATCTGCGCCGTGGTGCTATTAACGAGGCTATAGGCAAGGTATCATCTTACAAAACCAATCTCGATAACTGGATCAAAGATCCGGTCGGAAGAGAACCATCGTATCCAAAAGCAGGTTATTCATTTCCGTCAATGTATCGTACAGTAATGTACAAACAGACTGGTTATTATACTGCCCAGATCAAAGTCTATACCCGTAATACATGGGACTGGATAACTATAAACCTTAAAAAGTCTGATATGGATTATATATACAGACATTGCAGTTTTCGCAAGCAATGCGCTCCAACACTTCAAAAACGAGGCAAGGAGTGGTTTTTGGACTTCCCATTTGAAGAAAAGACCAAACTGGCAGATACATCTGTACACGAGCAGACCATTGTTGCTGTAGATCTTGGAATAAACACCGCAGCTACGATTTCCGTAATGCGTTCAGATGGCACTATTCTTGGAAGGCATTTTTATAAGCTTACCAAAGAAACAGACCATCTTATGCATTGTGTTAACCGTATAAAAAAAGCTCAGCAGCATGGTAACTATAAAACACCAAGGCTTTGGGCAAAAGCCAAAGGAATCAATCACGACATTGCCACTAAAACTGCTGCCTGCATCGTAGATATAGCCGTTCTTTATAATGCAGATGTTATTGTATTTGAGCATTTAGACAAGAACGGTAAGGTCCGCGGTTCTAAAAAGCAGAAACTCAAGCTGTGGCGCAGTCAGGAAGTTCAGTCTATTGTAACGAATAAAGTTCACAGACTAGGTATGAGAGTAAGCCATATCTGTGCATGGAATACGTCACGCCTTGCCTACGATGGCAGTGGTTTTGTACTTCGTGGTAAATTTGGTGGTTTCAATACCTATGAGCTATGCAAATTTCAAAATGGCAAGACCTACAACTGTGATCTATCTGCTTCGTATAATATAGGGGCAAGATACTTCATACGTGAAATATTAAAATCCTTGGATGAGAATTCAAGGTTGCTCATTGAGGCTAAAGTACCTCAATGCAGTAAGAGAAGCACCTGCACGTTCTCTACCTTAGTTAACCTGAATGCGGAATTTATTGCTCAAACAGCATAATTTTCTGAGTTCAGGCTGTATGGTAGAAACGTAGTCCGCCCACCTAAAGTGGGCATGTCCGCTAGGACACTATAGGAAGCACGCGACTTTAGTCGTGTGAGGCTTCACATTGAAGAAAGACGGGACAAAGCCGAATAAAGAAATCGCAGATCTGATAACTTGGGTCTGCGTTTTTTTATGTTTTTCAAAATTTTTCCAATATTGAATTATTCGGCAAAAATCGGCAAAAAAATAAGCACTTTGATGTTACTCAAAGTGCCTATTTGTGATGTATGCGCCAGGAGGGACTCGAACCCCCGACCTACTGGTTCGTAGCCAGTCACTCTATCCAGCTGAGCTACTGGCGCTCAATCAACTCTAATATTATAGCATTATATAGGCGAGTTGTCAATAGGGAAAATGAAGTTTAACAAAATAAACGATATATGTTAATCTTATGTTCACTATTTTGCAAGCAGTTCCCGATAGTTCTCAAAACAGATGTCTGCTTCTTTCAGCATTATAGCCTTTTCAGAGCCGCTGAGCTCGTCCATGCAGGCAGCTGAAGCAAAACCGCCTATCTTTGCACCGCGTATTCCCTCGGGCAAATCTTCAAAAACTATGGTGTCATCTGAAGTGGTGCCCAGCCTTTTGCAGGCAAGCTCGTAAACGTCCGGGAAACCCTTGCCGCGTCCGACTTCTTCTGTGGTGGCGAAACCCTCAAACAGTGACAGCACTCCCAGTCGTTTCAGCACAGGTTCATACAGCGCCGCAGAATTTGCAGTCGCCAGACCCAGCTTCACGCCGTTATCAGAAAGATACCGCAAAAAATCCGCTGCACCGTCCACCTCGTCGATGATATGGGTGTACTCGTACACTGCCATGTCGTGCCATTCCTGCATTATGCTTTCTATGCTGTCATCAAGTCTCAGCAAATCTTTTGTATAAATTGCAGCTGCCCTGAAATCCTTGGTTGAAACGGCTTCGTAGTAACCCTCAGGGACTTCCATTCCTCGCTTTTTGAAAAAAAGGCGGTCTATCTCGCTCCACACTCCTTTTGAGCGTATGAGTGTGCCGTCCAGGTCAAAGACCGCCGCCTTGAATCTTGTAAAATCCATATCAGAAACCTATCTTAGCAGTTATGCCCTTGATGCTGACACCGTCACCCACGCTTATGGGCAGTTTCTGTTCCTCGGAGAAACCGATGGTCTCGCCGTCCTTGAGTTCAACGTGTTCGCTGAGTACATACTCTTCAATAGAGAACATAAAGCTTACCACCTGATCGGGCTGTTGTTTGCTGTCGATTATCTCCAGTTCGTTCATGCCAAAGAAAGTCATGCCCTGTGTGAAAGCGCAGAGACCGTCCTTTGCAAGATACATTCCTGTATAAAGGAGTATCGGCACGGGAAGTTCATCATTCTTGATAGTTTCTGCAAAGTTCATATAGAATTCTTTTTCGTATACCGTGGGATTTTTGTATATGCCGATGGCGTTGTCAAGCTTCAGCAGACTGTATGCTATCTTTGCAAAAAGCAGAGCCTGTTCCATGCCGTCGAACTTGTTCATAACAGCCATCATTACGTGAGCCTGATGCTTAGCTACCTCAGCCGCACCGTCTTTCCAGAGGATATTGTTCTTGGCGCACTCTTCAGCCTCTTTGTTGGGTACAGGATTGGGCATAAGTGAACAAGCCACTACCATACCCTCGGTGTGGAAAACCAGCGCATTGTCCTTGACCTCGTCATCTGTCTCGATGCCCCAGTCATCTTTCAGTGATTTTTTGAACCTTGCCCAGTCCATATTAGCGTCCTTATAGAGCACAAAGCCCGCAAGAACGTTGCCTTCTTTTTTATCGTTGTTATTTGTATTTTCAGCCATTGCCATAACCTCCGTGTCTAGTAGGGCGAGCCCATTTCTGCAATATGTTTTATATTATAGCACATCTTTCGGCAATTGTAAAGACAGGTTAAATAAATTCCATCATACGATGTGAAACAGCATGCGTCTTACTGATAGTTATACTATATAGATATGTAATAATTATGCGCGAGTGTGTACACAATTTGTATTTTATGTTTAATATCTCAAACAAAAATATCATAAATAAATGGATAAACTGACATCTTTTTTTAAATAAGTATTGAAAATCGAACCAATATATGTTATAATAATATAAATTATTATAGGCAGATGCCGTTTATGGTCATATACTGCCGCTAACAACGGAAATTAAGCTCTGGGCACACATAAAGTCAGATTTAACAGCTAAAGCGTCAGCAGAAAAGAGGGACTTATCATGATCAGGTCAAATAATATGCAGCGGCCGAAGAAGGTTCTTATCGTGGACGATCAGGAGATCAACAGAGATGCTCTGGAAATCATCATGGAGAATGATTATGATATCATTTTCGCAGAAAACGGAGTGCAGGCTTTAGACCTTATGCGCCGCCATAAAAATGAATTATCCGCAGTTATGCTTGATCTTATCATGCCTGTGATGGACGGTTATGAGGTACTTAAAACCATTCAGGCTGATGAAGAATTTCAAGGCATACCTGTGATAGTCATGACCTCCTACGAGGAGGCAGAACTTGAAGCTTTGAGGCTGGGTGCGGCAGATTTCATCACTAAGCCTTTTGTCCTACACGAGGTCATACTTGCCCGTGTAGCCAGGATAATCGAGCTGAATGAGGGGCGCAGGCTGATATCATCGGCAGAAAAGGACGAACTGACAGATCTTTACAGCAAGAATTTCTTTTTTGAATACGCCGAGCGTCTGTTCAGCAATCACCCTGAACTTCAGATGGATGCAATTGTATTGAATATCGAGCAGTTTCACACTGTGAATGCTTTATACGGCAGAGAATTCGGCGATAAGGTGCTTAAGACCATGGGAAGTATCATAAAAGATTTTCTGAGAGAAAAAGAGGGAATCGCCAGTCGTTTCGATGCTGACAGATTTGCAGTATACTGCACCCACTGTGATGATCACAGGGCTGTGCTGGACAGATTTCAGGCAAAGATGGACGAGTTTTCTCCCGGTGTAAGGGTGCATCTGAGAATGGGCGTGGACGAGCGAACCGAGGACGTTGAGCCTGTACTGCTTATCGACAGGGCGCGAACCGCCTGCATAATGGCACGGAGCGACTTCCGCAACCCGCTGAGGAAATACAACGAAGATATCCTTAAAAAGGAGCTCTTCGACCAGAAGCTTCTGGGCGATCTTCGCAATGCGCTGGCAGATGGTCAGTTTAGGGTTTATTATCAGCCGAAATACGATATTCGCAGTGAACCGCCGAGACTCATGAGCGCAGAGGCACTGGTGCGGTGGGAACACCCGGAGCTCGGTATGATACCTCCCGGCACGTTTATACCGCTGTTTGAGGGCAACGGGCTGATAACTCTGGTCGATAACTACGTGTGGGAGGAGACTGCAAAGCAGGTAGCGATGTGGAGAAACAAGTTCAGGTTTACACTGCCTGTTTCGGTGAATATCTCCCGTGCGGATATTTTCGATCCTGACCTTACCGAAAGGCTTTGCAGGCTCATCACGAATAACGGTCTGGAGTACTGCGACATCAAGCTTGAAGTCACTGAATCAGCCTATTCGCAGGACGCTGACAGACTTCTCGGTCTTATACATACCCTAAGAAAAATTGGTTTTGAGATAGAGATGGACGACTTCGGGGCGGGGTATTCTTCACTGAATATGCTGTCTTCCATGCCCATAGATGTGCTTAAGATGGATATGTCCTTTGTGCGCAATATCGAGAACAGCGAGACCGACCTCAGGCTTATGAAGCTGATACTCGATATCGCGGGAAATCTCAAGCTGAGCGTAGTTGCTGAGGGCGTTGAAACAGAGGGTCAGCTGAAACTTCTAAGGGACGCGGACTGCGACCTTGTTCAGGGATATTACTTTTCGAGACCTGTCCCTGCTAATGAATTTGAAGAGTTTATCCGCAAAGAGCGGGAGCAGAGAGTCAGCTGAGGTCAGGGCTGTATCCCATGAGATAAGGGTCTGATATATCAAACGACATAAAGTTATCAGGGGGCTGAGTTTTATGACGTTACAGGAATTGTATTATGAGATAGGCGGAGATTACGAGCAGGCAATGCGTGTGCTCCGCATGGAAAAGCTTGTAGATAAACATATCAGAAAAATGAGGACTAATCTAGTGGTGGAAGAGCTTATTGATGCCGGAGATCGGATTGAACCTTCAAAGATATTTGAAACGGCTCATGCTATGAAGGGCGTTTGTGCAAATCTGGGACTTGTTGGGCTTGCGGGAATGGCTTCGGAGTTAGCGGAGGAATTCCGTCCCGGCAACAGGAGAAGACTTTCAGACGAGGAAGTTAAGACTAGGATAGCAAAGATAGATGAAGCTTATAAAAGAACATCTGACCGCATACGCAGATACGAAGAGGGCTGAATATCGGTAATTTGGTCTGAGGGGTTTGATCATCATGGAGAGTTCCGACAATATAAAATATCTCGGTATATTCGGGGCATGGGCATTGTCCTTTGGATGTAGTGTGGGCTGGGGCTCATTCGTTATGCCCGGCACAACATTCCTGCCCATAGCGGGACCTGTTGGTTCAGCCATCGGGCTTGGTCTGGCCGGCATGGTGATGCTGGTGCTTGCTGTAAATTTTCATTACCTTATGAATCGCTATCCCGAATGCGGCGGTATATATACCTATACCAAAAAGGCTTTCGGCTACGACCACGGATTTCTCGGGGCGTGGTTCATGATAATTACGTATATAGCTATAATCTGGGCTAATGCGACTGCTCTGCCGCTTATCGCAAGGACAGTGCTGGGCGATACTTTCCGTTTCGGTTACCTTTATTCCATAGCAGGATATGAGATATACATTGGTGAGATAATCCTTTCGGGAATGGCTCTTGCGGTTGCGGCACTGGTTTGCTTTTCAAGAAAAATCTCGGCATTGGTGCAGGTGTTTATGGCGGGGCTGCTTTTCGCCGGCGTTTTGATATGCTTCGTGGGTGTACTGTCATCAAAGGGCTGTACAGCGAATTTTTATCCGCCTTATCCTCCTGACAGTTCTCACTCGGGAGGAGTTTTCACTATATTTGCCCTTGCACCATGGGCTTTTGTCGGGTTTGAATCAATAACACATTCAGCTGAGGAAGCGAAGTTTTCACTGAAAAGATCCTTTGTGATAATGCTGACCTCGCTGATGACAGCTGCGGCGGTTTATGTGTTCCTTGTATTGCTGGCAGTAAAGGCTCTTCCCGATGACTGCGGCTCATGGACGGACTATATCGGTTCACTTGACAAATACACGGGCAAAGCTTCTCTTCCCACTTTTTTTGCGGCGAACAAAGCACTCGGCGATAAAGGCACATTCATACTTGGTGCGTCTGCACTGGGTGCGATATTCACGGGTCTGGTCGGAAATTACATAGCCCTCAGCAGACTTTTATGTTCTCTTTCCGCTGACGGACTTTTTCCAACATGGGTTGGTAGAAAAAGCAAGGCTCATGTGCCGAAAAATGCAATAATATCCATACTTGCATTATCACTTGTACTACCGTTCTTCGGAAGAACTGCTATCAGCTGGATTGTTGATATTACCACTGTTGGTGCAACTATAGCCTATGCTCTTGCATCGGCAGCGGCTTTCAGGCTTGCTCGTGAGGATAATGATAGAATAAGAGCAGCAGTTGGCATGGCGGGTATGGTGATATCCATACTTTTTGCGCTGGAATTCCTGATTCCTAACCTGCTTTCAATAAAAACTCTTTCTCTTGAATCTTATTTTATACTGACTATCTGGAGCATACTGGGCTTCGTGTATTTCCGAACTTTCCTGAATCGTGACAACGAGGGCAGGATGGGACATTCGATCCTCCCATGGATAATACTTCTGGGACTTATAATATTCACATCAAGCGTATGGCTCCGCCAGACCACAGATAAAGCACTTGAACGTTCGGAAACGGTGTTGAAGGAGTACTATTCGGTGGAGGAGAACGAGTCTGACGAAGACCATATTGACGATGAGATGAAAAGTGTTGGAAGATCGCTGGATAATGCCAGCGCAGTGCAGATAGTGCTGATATGCTTCTCACTTTTCAATCTTCTCAGGATATACAGTGCACTGCAAAAGCGTGAAAAGCAGATGGGCGTGGAAAAGGCTCTGGCAGAAGCGAGCAGCCGTGCAAAGACCAGCTTCCTTTCCAACATGAGCCACGAGATACGAACCCCAATGAATACCATCATAGGGCTTGATACCATCGCTCTGCGTGAACCCGATCTTCCGCAGAAAACAAGAGAGCATCTTGAAAGGATAGGTGCAAGCGCCAACCATCTGCTGAGTATAATAAATGATATCCTCGATATGGGACGTATAGAATCGGGCAGGATGGTACTTAATAATGAGGAATTCTCATTCGATGGATTCCTGGAGCAGATAAATATCATCATTAACGGTCAGTGTCAGGACAAGGGTCTGAACTATGAATGCAGGATCGTTGGTGATATGGCTGAATACTACATCGGCGATGACCTGAAACTCAGGCAGGTGATGATAAACATTCTCGGCAATGCCGTTAAATTTACAGATAAATCGGGAAGTGTGACTCTTACTGTTGAGGAGGTATCACGGGCGGATGGAGTATGCACTCTGAGATTCACCGTAAAGGACACAGGTATCGGCATGGACAAGGAATATATCCCGAAGATATTCGAGCGCTTTTCTCAGGAAGATGCTACCACTACGAACAAGTACGGCGGAAGCGGTCTCGGAATGGCTATCACGATAAATTACGTTGAAATGATGGGCGGCGAGATTCATGTTGAGAGCGAAAAAGGAGTAGGTTCAGTATTTATCGTTACCGTGAAGCTGGGAGTCTGTGAGCGAAAGTCAGAGGATATCACAGCTGAGGAAGTCATAGGCAGGAGAGCGGATATTTTGTCGGGACGCAGGGTGCTCATCGCTGAGGACATTGAACAGAATGCGGAGATACTGGCTGATATTCTTGAACTGGAGGGGATTGAGTCCGAGCACGCAAAAAACGGCAGGGAAGCTGTGGAGATGTTCAGCGGATGCGACGAAGGCCACTTTGACGCTATTCTCATGGACGTTCGTATGCCCGAGATGGACGGACTTACAGCGACGAAAAGGATACGCGCTCTGGAACGGCCTGATGCGGGAACGATACCTATCATCGCAATGACGGCGAATGTATTTGAAGAAGATGCAGAACGCTCCCTTGAAGCGGGCATGGACGCCCATCTTTTCAAACCCATAGAACCCGAAAAAATGTTTGATACAATGGCTCGCCTGATATCATCATCTGATAAGGCGCAGCAAGATAGCTGACAGGAGGTTTACCTTGACATTACTGAAGAACCATAAACGTATAACAGCAACAGTCCTGCTTGCAGCTATCCTTATAAATATAATTATGCCTGTAATGGCATTTGCAGATAGACAGGAACAAAAGACAGTCCGTGTGGGCTGGTTTGATTCTGCCATGTGCTATTATGACAAGTTCGGCAGGCGCTGCGGTGTTGATTACGAATATCATCAGAAGCTATCAGCTTACACAGGCTGGAATTATGAATACGTAGAGGGAAGCTGGCCTGTTCTGTTTGAGATGCTCCAAAATGGCGAGATAGATCTGCTGAGTGACGTTTCCTACAAGCCCGAACGAGAGGAATTCATGTATTTCCCCGACCTGCCCATGGGCACCGAGGCTTACTATATCTATGTCGGTTCGGACAACACAGAGATCAAAGCCAATGACCTTACTACCTTCAACGGCAAGAAGATAGGCGTTAACAAAGGCAGTTTTCAGGAAGAACTGCTGAGAGAATGGGTAGAGAAAAACGGCATAACCACCGAGGTAATACCGCTGACGGACACCGAAGACGGATCCATGGAGAAGATCATCAGGAAAGAGATAGACGGCATTGCCACGGTATTCACCTATGATTACAACAGAGATGCTGTCCCCGTCATAAGGATAGGCGGTTCGGATTATTACTATGCGGTCAGCAAGTCCCGCCCCGATCTTCTTGAAGAGCTCAACACGGCTCTGGCACATATACAGGACGATGATCCTTATTTCAACGAGAGATTATCCAAGGAAAGAGTATACTATAATACAACAAATGCTTTGCTTTCGGCTGAACAGGAGGACTGGCTGGAAAAGCACGGCGAGATACGCATAGGTTACAGAGAGGATTATTTTCCTTTCTGCTGGAAAGATGAGAAAACAGGGGAGCTGACAGGTGCCCTTAAAGATTATCTGACACACGCGGAGAATACCCTCAACAGCCCTAACCTTAAATTCAAGACCATACCCTACGATTCGCTTACAACAGCCCTTGAAGCACTTGATGCAGGGGAGATAGACTGTGTTTTCCCTTTGTGCATGAGCAGCTACGATGCCGAACAGTCGGGGATAATGCTGACGGATACCGCAATGGATTCCGAGATGCAGGCAGTTATGCGCAAATCTGACAGCAGGACGTTATCTTCTGATAGCCAAATAGTTTTCGCAGTAAACGAGAACATGATAAATCCCGAAAGCTTCATCAAGGAAAACTATCCCGACAGTGAGATGAAATTCTATCACGGACTTCAGGCTTGCTATGATGCCATACAAAAAGGTGAAGCTGACTGTGTGCTTCTCAGCAGTTTCAGGGTGCCCACCGAAGAGGATAAACTGGAGAAAAGCAAACTGCACTCCGTACCAACGGGTGAGCTGATGGAATTATCCTTTGCGGTAAAAAGATCAGACCTTGAACTCTATGCCGTTATGAACAAAGCGGTGCTGACCACCAAAAGCAACGAAGTCAACAGCGCACTTGCTTCGTATATGGTTACAGATCAAAAAGTATCTTTCATGCAGTTTATGAAAGACAACTGGCTGATAACTGTGGCTGTACTAACATTGCTGTTTACTGTCGTAATATTCCAGCTTGTCAGAAGAATGAGGGCGGAGCATCTTGCTGACAGACAGAGGCAGATGCTTGAAAAGGCATCGCACGCTGCCGAACTCCAGCAGACCATATCTTCGCTGCTTGATAATATGCCCGGAATATGTCTTACAAAGGATGCTAACACAGGAGAATATCTTGCCTGCAACCAGACCTTTGCCGATTATGTCCACAAAAAAGACCCTTCAGAGGTCATAGGGATTAAAGCGGCGGACGTATTTGATGAAGACAAGGTAAGGAACTTTGCCGAAGACGATAAGATGGTGCTGACCATGGATGAGCCCCTTATCTACTATGATAATATGCCCGACGTTTTCGGCAATACCGTGAACGTAAAGGTGACTAAGCAGAAGTACACAGATGTTAACGGCAGACTGTGTATACTGATGATCTATCAGGACGTTTCAGACAGTCTGCGCATCTCCCGCGGCAAGGTGAATTCAAAAGAATCTTACGAAAAGGCAAGGAACGACGGTCTTATATTCACACATATCGCTCAGGCGCTGGCGCGTGGTTTCAGAAACCTGTTCTATGTCGATATCAACAGCGAGGAATTTATCGAGTACCGTTCGGATGAGAAAGACGGAAATCTCTGCGAGGTAAGGCGAGGCTGGCATTTCTTTGAAGAGGGCGATGATGCGACGCAGATAGATGTGTATCCCGAGGACAGGGAAGAAGTGATGAGGGCTATGGACCGCAAAACTCTCGTATCTGCACTTGATAAGAACAATATGTTCATGATGACATACCGCATGATGACGGATGGTCAGCCCAGATATGTAAATATGAAAGTTGCGCGTATACGTGACGATGAGAGATTTATTGTAATCAGTATGACAGACATAGATGAGCAGATGAAGCATAGGCAGGCGGCACAGCGTATGCTGGAGGAACAGATAGCATACAGCAGAGTCAGCGCTCTTGCAGGTGAATTCCTTTGTATCTACATAGTTGAACCCGAAACAGGAAAGTACCGCAAATACAGTTCTTCTGCTGAATTTGATGTTTTCGATATGCCTGCGGAGGGTGAGGATTTCTTATCCGACCTCAGAGAGAATTCCATAAGGGTGGTATACCCCGATGACAAGAACCGTGTCTTTACAGCTCTGACGATGGATAACGCCATGGCGGAAGTTATCAAAAACGGAATATTTACCATAAGTTACCGCCTTATGATGAACGATGAGCCAAGGTATGTACAGCTGAAAGCCGCTCTTGATGATGAACAGGACGGCAGGCGGCTGGTTGTCGGTGTCAATGATATAGATGCTCAGGTCCGTCAGGAGGAAGAATACAGCAGACGTCTTGCACAAGCGAGGATAGAGGCTAACATCGATGCGCTGACAGGGGTCAAGAACAGGAACGCCTACCGCGTATACGAAGAAAGGCTCAATGCACAGATAGAGATGAATCGCGCCCCTGATTTTGCTATAACAATCCTCGACCTGAATGACCTGAAAAAGATCAACGATACTCAGGGACACAAGGCGGGAGATCAGTACATAAGAGATGCCTGTAGGCTTATCTGTACCACATTCAAGCGCAGCCCCGTGTTCCGTGTAGGTGGAGACGAATTTGCTGTGCTTTCGCAGGGCGATGACTATGAACGCATTGAAGAACTCTTAAAGATATTGAACGATCATAACGATGAAGCCATACTGACAGGCGGGATCGTTGTTGCGTTGGGAATGGCACGGTACGATCATAATGAAAAAGTGGCCCAGGTTTATGAGCTTGCAGATCAGAGAATGTATGAAAACAAGAGTTATCTGAAAGAGAAGAAAAAGCAGAGAGGTTAAATATATATGTATTATTCTGCGATAGGTGTACTGGCGGCTCTGGTACTGCTCATTGTCAACTGGGATATACTGTTGTCCAGGGAGCTGTATGATAAGCCCGCATGGAACGTTTACAGAAAATTCCTGTTTGCAGTGCTGATGTATTATGTCAGCGACATACTGTGGGGCATACTGGAAAATCAGAAGCTATCAAAAGCACTTTTTGTCGATACTACTTTGTATTTTATAGCTATGGCGTCGGGCATATCTTTCTGGGCGGAGTACAATGTTGCTTACCTGAACGAAAAAAGCCTTTTCGGACGTTTTCTGATATACATTGGCAGGGGCATAGCAGGTGTGATAACATGCCTGACAGTAATAAATATCTTCAGACCCGTGCTTTTCACGGTAGACAGCAGAAGTGTGTACACGCCTCTGCTGCCAAGATATATCTTGCTGGTTTGCCAGATAGTATTTCTTTTGATAATAGCAGGATTCGCTCTTATTTCGATGATAAGGAGAGGATACAACACCGAGGAGGGCGTAAGGTTCAGAATATCAGCATCCTTTGGTATATTCATGGCTGTATTCCTGCTGATACAGGTGTGGTTCCCGTATCTGCCGCTGTATTCTATCGCGTATATGCTGGGAACTTGTCTGCTGCACGCATTTGTTGTAAACGATGAGAAAGAGGAACGCAGGAGAGAACTGGCGGAGGCTGAAAAATTATCTGAACTGAGAGACAGATTTGTTTCGCTGATCGATAATATGCCGGGGATGTCTTTCATGAAAGACGCATCTACTGGAAAGTATCTTGCCTGCAACCGTACTTTTGCAGAGTACGCCCACAAGGATACCACTGATGAAGTTGTTGGTCTTACCGATGCACAGATATTTGATGAGGTCACAGCCGCTCATTTCGTTGAGGATGACAGGATAGCTGTCTCAATGAGCAAGCCTTATGTTTTCTATGAAGATGTGTTAGATGCAGCAGGAAAGCCGAAGCAGCTGCAGACTACAAAGTTAAAATTCAAGGATACGGCGGGAAGGATCTGTATCGTCGGAATGTGTCAGGACATTACCGACCTTGTGAGCATACGCCGCGAACACGCTTTGACAAAGGAAGCCTATGAAAGCGCAGTAAGCTCGGGGCTGATGTACAACCATATAGCCCAGACCCTTGCCCGTGATTTCACTTTGATGTTTTACGTAAATACGGATTCGGAAGAATTTACCGAGTACCGCAGGGAGAAGAATGGCACTGCCCTTTCGGAAGTAAGGCAAGGCTGGCACTTTTTCAGCGACTGCAAGGCAGAACTCAGCGAGAGTGTGTTCGATGAAGATAAAGAAGCTTTTCTCACTGCGATGAACCGTAAGAATCTGATGAAAGCCCTGAGCGTCAGGGACACATTTGTGCTGAATTATCGAGGTATCACAGAAGAAGGAACTGTGTATTACAGTATGAAGATATCCCGTATGGAGAATGATGATCAGTATATCATAGTCGGATTTACCAATGTTGATTCGGAAATGCATGAGACTATGGCAAAGAATGAGGCGCTTGTAGCAGCACTTGATTCGGCTGAGGCGACGATAAGATCAACGTCAGCTTCACTTGCGGGAATGAGTCACGAGATACGAACTCCCATAAATGCCATCATAGGACTGGAGAATCTCGCGCTGAAAAACAAAGAACTTGATCCCGATACACGGAAATATTTTGAAAAAATAGGTACCAGCGCACATCATCTGCTGGGCATCGTAAACAATATCCTGGTTATGAGCAATATCGAATCGGGACGGAACAGGATAAACGAGAACAGGTTCTCACTGAGGGTAATGCTGGAGCAGATAAATGGGAATATGAGGTCGGAATGCGAAAAAAGGGGGCTAAGGTACGAATTTTTCCTTGCACAGAAACTGGAAGACACCTATATAGGCGATGACAATAAGCTGAGACTGGTGCTCTGGAATATATTGTCAAATGCTGAGAAATTTACCGAGGCACCGGGAAGTGTCACGATGATGGTGAAAATCATAGAAGCCAATGATGACATAGTGAACCTGTGCTTTTCGATAAAAGACACGGGTATAGGCATGGATAAGGATTTTCTTTCAAAGATGTTCGACGCTTTTTCTATGCAAAGTGAGTACAGTACATCGAGGTTTGGAAGAAGCGGACTGGGTATGGCGATAACAAAAAGGCTTGTGGAGATGATGAAAGGCACTATAAGTGTAACTTCGAAAAAAGGAGTAGGCACCGAGTTCATAGTGACGCTGCCGCTTATGGTAGATGATAGTTCAGAAAGTATTGGATCAGGCGTGTTAGACTTGGAGGCTGTGAATATACTGGTGGTTGATGATAACCGCATCGAGGCAGAGCACGCACGAATGATGCTTTCAGAAGCCGGTATAAAATCAGATATCTGTACAGGCGGTGAGGAAGCACTGCGTATGATGGAGGAGCAGTCTCAAAATGGTCAGCCCTACAATATCGTGCTGACGGACTGGAATATGCCCGGAATGGACGGAGCTGAAACTGCTGCGGCGATACTGAGCCGTTACGGCAGAAACTGCATTGTCGCTGCGATGACAGCATACAGCTTTGATGATATCCGCGAGGAAGCAAACAAAGTCGGAGTGTTCAGCTGCCTTGAAAAACCGCTGTTTGCTTCATCTCTTCATGACGATCTGACACGGATAGCAAGGCAGAGCGATCTGAACATATTCAAGGAAAAGGAACGGGCAAGACTGGAAGGTCGGCGTATACTGCTGGCAGAGGACGTTGATATCAATGCTGAGATACTGACAGATATCCTTGAAATGGAGAATATCAAAGTAGATCATGCAGCTAACGGAAAAGCAGCTGTTGAGCTGTTTGAAAAGAGTACTGCGGACATCTACTCTGCGATAGTGATGGACGTTCGTATGCCGCTGATGGATGGTCTTGAAGCAGCAAGGGTAATACGTGCCATGGATAGGGAAGATGCAAAACGCATACCTATCATTGCGCTGACAGCAAATGCCTTTGATGAGGACGTTCAGCTTTCAATGCAGGCGGGAATGAACGAACATCTGACCAAACCTGTTGAAGCGGAGCATCTTATCCGTGTCCTGGGAGAATTGATCTTTGATTCTGAAAGATCATTGGGGAAAAATGTATAATATACAGAGAATAATGAATGATCGTGTTACCGCCGCTGTGCGCTGAACGCTCATTCATTATTCTTTTTGTGCTGTTTTACTCTAAGTGCAACGTATAATTCTTATTTTTAAAATATTTTGTTCGTTGACTTTTAATTATGTTTGTGATATAATAATTAACTGTGTTAATTTGATATTATAATATATGGAATTATTTTCCACTACATTCGAGCAAAAGCAAGATGTTCGCTAAATGCGGCATCGCACTTAAATCCATGATAAAATACATACACGATCAATACGGTCAGAGCGTGGCTGAAAGGTATGTATTCTATAAAATATGAACTGCGTTTTTCTCGTGGTTTAGGAGGTCTATAAATGGTAGCAGCACAGACATTTGCCGTTATCATCTTTGTTGGTATGTTCATCATGATCGTACTTGACAAGATCGAAAGGCAATATGTTACACTTGGCAGTGGTATTCTCACGCTTGGAGTCGTATTCGGCTTGTGCATGAAGAATGGTTCTGCCATAGTCAGGACACTCGCTCTGGGTGATTTCTTCAAAAAAGATTTCTGGTATCAGGTCGAGGAAAGTGAAAGCGCGGGCATCAACTGGGCGACGATAATATTCATTGCGGGTATGATGCTGATGGTGGAAGGCATGGCTAAGGCGGGATTTTTCCGCTGGCTCTGCATGAAGATAGCGTTTCTTGTAAAATGCAAGACTGTTCCCGTCTTTCTTACATTCACCATACTTGCAGCAGTGCTTTCGATGTTCATCGACAGCATAACCGTTATCATGTTCCTTGCGGCTGTAACGGTAGAGCTTGCACATCTTCTGAAATTCAACCCCATACCTATGATACTTTCCGAGATATTCTGCGCAAACCTCGGCGGCAGCGCAACAATGTGCGGAGATCCCCCTAACATAATCATCGGTACTTCTCTGGGATTCTCTTTCTTCGATTTCCTGATGAATACAGGTATCGCGGCAGGCATCAGCCTTGTTGTTTCGGTCCTTTTCCTATATCTGGCATTCAGGAAAGATCTCGTCACCAAGGATGGTGAAAAGATCGATATCTCTAAACTTCCCAAGCCTTCCGAGGCTATAACCAACAAGAAGGATTTTATCATCAGCAGTATTATTTTCGGCTGTGCGGTAGTTCTTCTCATAACCCACGGCACAACTCACCTTACAGTAGCGACCATCGGTCTGTTTATCGGTATAATAACTCTTATCGCTAACGCTAAACACGCTGCTGAGATACTCAAAAAGGTGGATTACAAGACACTTCTGTTCTTTATCGGACTCTTCATAGTTGTAAGCGGTCTGGAAGAAACAGACATACTTGATAAGATCGCGAAGTTCATTGAAAACATAAGCGGCGGCGATGTGAAGCTGATGATAGCTATCATCGTATGGGTATCTGCAATAGCAAGTGCTTTTGTGGATAATATTCCATTTGCTGCGACAATGGTGCCTGTCATCAAAAACCTTGCGGCTGCATCGGGAACACCTATCAGCACGCTGGCTTGGGCACTGGCTATCGGTACGGATATCGGCGGAAGTGCCACACCTATCGGTGCTTCTGCAAACGTTGTGGGCACATCTGTTGCAGCTAAGAACGGTCATCCCATCAGCTGGGGACGTTACTGCAAAAAGCTTGCGCCTGCCACAGTTATAGTTCTTACGATTTCAACGATATATCTCTTTGTAAGATATGTCTGATGTGAGGAGGT
The DNA here is from genome assembly GCF_000526775.1 of Ruminococcus albus AD2013. Lineage (NCBI taxonomy): Bacteria > Bacillati > Bacillota > Clostridia > Eubacteriales > Oscillospiraceae > Hominimerdicola > Hominimerdicola alba. The sequence goes on along the minus strand of NZ_JAGS01000001.1, from coordinate 1,414,067 downwards.
AAAAATTATGTCTCAGATCATTATTTCAATCGGCCGTGAATTCGGAAGCGGCGGACGTGTTATTGCTCAGGCACTGGCAGAAAGATTCGGTCTGCCTCTGTATGACAGACATCTCATAACCGAGATAGCAGAAAAAATGGGCATGACAGTTGAACAGGTAGAAAAGTACAATGAAGTCCCCAAGATGAAGCTTCTTTCAAGAAAAGTAAACGGATACAGCAATTCCATCGAGGATAATATCGCTGAGATGCAGTTCAATATCATTGATGAAAAAGCTGCAAGCGGTGAGTCCTTCGTGGTGGTGGGAAGATGTTCGGAGACAAAGCTGAAAAAGTACCCCGGACTGGTATCACTTTTCATACTGGGTGATATGGAATCTAAGATCGAGCGTGTAATGAAAGTGTATGAACTGAACCGCGAAGATGCTGAGAAGTTTATCGCTAAAAAGGATAAGAAGCGTAAGCGCTACCACAACTATCATGTATCCGGCAAGTGGGGCGATTCGAGACTTTACGATCTTTCTGTAAACAGCTCGAAGCTGGGTATCGACAAGACTGTTGATATGCTGGCGGATTATATCAATGCCCGTTCGGAAGCTCTGAAATAAGCAAATCGGAATTGAACGCAATTTAACATATGATAAGAGCCATACTATCGGTGTCGAGAGTATGGCTCTTTGTTATGGCATATGGTTGATGAATATATGTCTGAAATGTTAAATTTTGGAAAGTTGATATTCAATTGCTGAAAAATCATCAGATTTCACATTGTGTAATATTGAAGTGTGAATAAAAAATGTTTGATATTACAAAACTGATTTTACCCTCTTGACAAATGCATGATACGGGTGTATACTATGCACATAAACAGCAACGGGGCTGCATGATGAGTGTCATGCAGCCTTTTGTTTTGGGGTCACTCATACATGGTATTGCTGTATACAAGCGCTTGAAAATAATATTATTTGCACAAAGGAGTGCATGGGCAAAGATGCTCATGCACTCTTTTTATTCAATTGGAGGTAATAGTATGGACGTACAGGAAATAGTACAGGAAGTCACGCAGGCTTCCGATAAGACTGTATTCGGCGTATGGTTTATGATCGCCGTAGCGCTGGTTTTCTTTATGCAGGCTGGTTTTGCAATGGTGGAGACAGGCTTCACAAGGGCAAAAAACGCAGGCAATATCATTATGAAGAATCTGATGGACTTCTGTATCGGTACAGTTGCATTCATCGCTATTGGCTTCGGACTTCTGCTTGGCGAAGATGCCGCAGGTATTATCGGTAAGCCCGGTTTTGATATTTTTACAAGCTATGAAAGCTTTGCTTGGGATCAGTTCGTATTCAACCTTGTGTTCTGCGCAACTACTGCGACTATCGTTTCGGGTGCTATGGCAGAACGTACAAAGTTCCTCTCTTACTGCATCTACTCGGGTATCATCAGTGCTCTGATCTACCCGATAGAAGCACACTGGATCTGGGGCGGCGGCTGGCTGGCTCAGATGGGCTTCCATGATCTTTCAGGTTCATGTGCGATACACATGGTCGGCGGTATCTGTGCACTGATTGGTGCTAAAATCGTCGGACCACGTATCGGTAAGTTCACCAAGACAAAGGACGGCGAGATCAAAGTAAACGCTATCCCCGGTCACAACCTGATAATCGGTGCGCTCGGCGTGTTCATACTCTGGTTCGGTTGGTACGGATTCAACCCCGCAGCTGCTTCAAGTGTCGGTCAGCTCGATTCCATCTTCCTGACAACAACAGTTGCTCCAGCGATCGCTACTGTAACTGTAATGGTCTTCACTTGGCTCAAGTACGGCAAGCCTGATGTTTCAATGTGTCTGAACGCTTCGCTTGCAGGTCTTGTTGGTATCACCGCAGGCTGTGATGTTATGGATTGCTTCGGTGCTATCATGGTCGGTATCGTTTCAGGTTTCCTGGTATGCTTCGGTGTCTGGTTCCTGGATTATAAGCTCCACATCGATGATCCCGTTGGTGCGGTAGCAGTACATATGATGAACGGTATCTGGGGTACTATCGCAGTTGGTCTTTTTGCAACAAAGTCCGCTCCGGGATATGATATCCAGATCGAATGCGGCGGCATCAAGGCTGAGGGACTTTTCTACGGCGGTGGATTTGAGCAGCTTGGTCTTCAGCTTCTCGGATTTGTAAGCGTTGCAGCCTGGGCTGCTGTGTCAATAACGATCACTTTCCTTATCATCAAGCACACCATTGGTCTTAGAGCTTCCGAGCAGGAAGAGATCATTGGTCTCGATATCACAGAGCATGGTCTGGTATCCTCTTATGCAGATTTTGCACCTTCCATGAATGATGCTTCTGTATACGGCTACACCAAGGACGATGCTAAGAGCGTTAAAAAAGTCGGCAAAGATGTACCACCCATCGTTCCTGTATCTGTTGAAAAGGCAGTTGAGGTCGAGAGCTATGTTGCTCCTTCTCCTAACGGTAAGCCTAAGATGACAAAGATTGTTGTAGTATTCAAGGAACAGAAATTACAGGATTTCATCCAGGCTATGGAATCCATAGATGTAACAGGTATCACTATCACTCACGTATTGGGCTGCGGTATGCAGAACGGTCAGCGCCACTACTACAGAGGTACAAGCATAGAAATGAACCTGCTGCCAAAAGTAAAGGCAGAGATAGTTGTATGCGCTGTGCCCGTGAATACAGTTATCGATGCAGCGCGTTCGGCACTTTACACAGGTAACTACGGCGACGGAAAGCTGTTCGTTTACCCGATAGAAAATGTAGTTAAAGTTCGTACAGGCGAACAGGGTTATGATGCACTTCAGAACTTTGATGATGAAGCTCCTGCAACCTGATGATAAATAACAAAAATGTCGGTTCTTCTTTTTGGGAGAGCCGACATTTTTTATAAGGTTTTTCAGCAGGTAACATACGATATGATATTCCATGCATAGGGAGAATCAGAACTTGTCCATGCCGCAATGATCCGTATCTCTTTCGATTGACTGATGATACGCTCATCAAGGTCATTGTATTTAGCATCGGGAATGATCTCAAACTCTATACCGCTTCCGATGATCCCGTTTTCGGAATATGGGAGTATCCGTGTTCTGTCGTTGTATAGTTCGGGATACCAAAATTTGTAGCCATCTTCGATATATTCCGTATCAGCCCACCCAAGCCCGAATACATATCCGTCGAGTTCACAGATAGCATTTCTGGTGTTTTCGCCGCCGCCGTCGTCATTGAGTTCGCCTTTTGAATATCTGACGTTGTATGTATCACCGATTGCAGATCTATCTATAGGTATTATAATAGTATACAGTCCTGAAGGATAAAGCTTAGTTACGTCATTGAGATAATATCCTTCAAACTGATCTGAACCTTGTTCTATCTCAAACTCCACGAGTACGCCATTCTTCAATACTTCTATATGCCCGAATGGTGTGCTTAATCTTTTAATGCGCATTTTCCCACCTGATTTCTGTCTGTATTATATAACATTATATCTGCCAATGTTTGGATATGATAAAATGAAATAAAACTGATGCAAAGAAATTAATATTATACTTTTTGAAATTATACCACAAAATTAGCTGTAAGTCAATAATAGAACAGTTTTACGGCATTAGGCATCTTACTGACTTATTGAATTTGTGTATGGGATATGATAAATAGATAAAATTTTTGAACAAAAAATATCCACTTTTTACGTCAAATGTCCACGATGTGAGTTGACCTGTTGGAAAAAATTTAGTATAATAAAATAACAAAATGGGATATGTGCTTATTTAATAAGCGCGGGTTTTGATTGTTTTTAGACACAATCAGAAGGAGGAGTTAATATGAAAATCAACACAAGTGTTAAAAAGCTGACATCCGCTTTTGCTGCGGGCGCTCTGCTTTTTTCACAGTCAGCATTCCTGTCTAATGTGACGATTGAGGCAAATGCTGCGAGTCTGTGTACTGCCAATGTGAATAAGACCTATCAGAAGATAGATGGCTTTGGCGGTATCAACCACGTTGAGTGGTACGGCGACCTGACTGATTCGGATCGTGCTATCGCTTTTGGAAACGGTAATGATCAGCTGGGCTGCACAATTCTGAGAGTATATGTAAACCCTGATAAAAACCAGTGGTACAAAGTTCTCCCGACAGCACAGTATGCTGCTAAGAGAGGCATCACCATTTTCGCTTCACCTTGGGAGCCGCCCGCAAGTCTGGCTGAAAACGGCTCTGCTTACGGCGGTAAGCTCCATCTTCCTAAAAGAAATTACGGAGCATACGCTCAGCACCTTAATGATTTCGGTAAATACATGAAGCAGAACGGTGTTGATCTGTATGCTGTCTCTGTACAGAACGAGCCGGACTACGCTAAGGAATGGACAGCTTGGACGCCGGACGAGACTACTGATTTCATTGCTAACTATGGCAATCAGATAACCAGTACAAAGCTCATGTCGCCAGAATCATTCCAGTATGGCGCATATAACAACGGTAAGGACTACTACTCAAAGATCCTTAATAACTCAAAGGCTTATGCAAACTGCGACATATTCGGAACTCACTTCTACGGCACACCCAGAAGTAAGATGGACTTCCCGGCACTTGAAAACTGCGGCAAACAGCTGTGGATGACTGAAGTATATGTTCCTGACAGCAATGTCGATTCAAACAAATGGCCTGATAACCTGAAACAGGCTGTAAGCATTCATGATTCAATGGTCGTAGGCGGTATGCAGGCTTACGTTGTATGGCCTCTTCGTCGTAATTACAGCATCCTTCGTGAAGATACACACAAGATGTCAAAGCGTGGTTATGCTTTCGCACAGTACTCTAAGTTCGTTCGTCCCGGCGATGTTCGTATAGATATCACCGAGCAGCCTGCATCTAACGTTTTTGTATCCGCATACAAGAACAATAAGAATCAGGTAACTATCGTTGCTATAAATAACAGCAATTCAGGTTATTCACAGCAGTTCTCGCTGAACGGCAAGACCATCATCGATGTTGACAGATGGCGTACATCAAGCAGCGAGAGCCTGGCTAAGACCGACAATCTCACAATCGAAAACGGCACAACTTTCTGGGCACAGCTTCCCGCACAGAGCGTTTCAACTTTTGTTTGTACTCTTAGCGGCGGCAGCACTGGCGGTAACGGCGGCACAGGATCTTCAGGATCTTCAGGTTCTTCCGAACTTGATTCCGACGGATACTACTTCCACGATACATTCGAGGATGAAATAACTTGGCAGGCACACGGCAGCACAGAACTGCAGAAGTCCGGCAGAACACCTTACAAGGGTTCTGAGGCTGTGGTAGTTACTAACCGTACAAGCGCTTGGATGGGTGCAGAACGTACACTTCCTTCAGGCGTACAGAACGGTAAGGCATACAGCTTCTCTGTAAACGTTACCGAACTTGACGGTGATGATACAGAAACCTTCTATCTCAAGCTGAACTATACTGATTCTAGCGGAACAGCACACTATTCTACAATTGCAGAGGGTGTTTGCCCCAAGGGCAAGTATCTGCAGCTCAGCAATACAAACTACACTATCCCTTCTGATGCAGTTAATCCTGTTATCTATGTAGAAACTAAGGATACCACTTCAAACTTCTACATTGATGAAGCTATTTGCGCACCTGCAGGCAAGAGTCTTCCCGGTGCAGGTATCCCTGAGATACCTCAGACTAATACCAATACCAATACCAACACTAACACTCAGACACCTACCAATGATACTTATCCTAAGAGTATCCAGGTAAACTACAGTACTCAGTATCATCAGATCCAGTTCACATGGAGCCCTGTTCAGAATGCTCAGAACTACGGTATAGCTGTTTATCTGGCAGGCAAATGGAGAATTCAGACTCAGACTATCTCCGGTTCCACTACAACTTACGTAACTCCTAAGAATCTGACACCCGGCATGAGCTACAAGGTAGCTATCGCAGCTAAGGTCAACGGTTCATGGGATGTTGCAAATGCGATCAAGAACGCAGTTATAGTAACTGTTGTTTAATATGACAGCTCCACTGATCTAAATAGAAAAAATGAAGAAGAAAGAATAACGAGTAAAGTGATATCCCATTTTGTTCAAGGTTATTCTTTCTTCTGTTTTATAAGAAAAAAACAGGGGAGACCGCATTTAAAACGGTCTCCCACTTTTGTTAATTATTGTTTTGTATATGACCACATTGAACGGTATTTCACAACAGTGTATCCGCTGACCTGCTGGAACTGACGCAGGAAGTATTTGAGGTCTTTATAGCCGCATTTTTCTGCGATCTCGGCATTTGAAAGGTTCGACATGGTGATATAATATCTTGCCGCCGCTATGCGGGCATTTATACAGTCATCGTGTAGGGTGAAACCGTAGCATTTGCGGAATATTGTTCGCAGATAACCTGCACTGCCGTTGAAGCGTGAATAGATATCCTCTGAATCGAAAGTCAGCTGAGGGTCATTGTAGAACTGAGTACGCAGTTTGTTCAGCTTTTTGTAGTGTGGTTTTGTGCGCCGTGATGAAAACATATCGGTCATTTCAGCTATTTTAGCAAAACACTTTTCTTTAAGCTGTACATAATCATTATCCTCACAGGGTATAGCTGCGCATACATAGGAATCCAGTCCGTTTATCTTCATATATGCGGTGTGGTGCAGCAGTACAGCGGAGAGCTGCTTTGTAAGAACATCAGTATCGGGGATATCACGCATAAGACAGAAGAAAGTATCCTCATTTATCTTTGCGCAGATATGGTTCCCGCTGAATTCACGCACAGCCTCAGCGGCATCTAGTACGGAATTTATCTGATCGTTCTGTGAAGCGCTGTATGGGTTTGTACGTATGGTACCTATCTTGAGTGCGACTAAGCAGAGATTGCTTTTATCTGCATTCAGGTAAACTTTTCTAAGACCGTTCTCGTTCAGCATACCCGTGAGTGATTCTCGTTCCTCGGAGATATCCTGACACTGGAGATAGAATTTGATATCGTTCTTCATGCGAAGAAATTCCAGACAGTTAGCCACGGTCTTCAGCCAGTTTCGGAAGAAATGATCGAAAGTATCGGGTCCGCGGAAACTAAGCGCAACATAGCCAAGCTCTCTGTCAGAAAAGAACAGTGGACAGAAGTAGTATGGTGCAGCATCATTACGAAAGACTGCTGAAATATTATGCTTGCGGAACACGAATGGTTCTTCATCGTGAAGCAGATTGTATCCCACCATATTTGAAAAATTAGGTGAAGTATCGTACCAGTTTTCGTAAAGGCACATATACAGCTTGTCAGCGTCACGTATCAGAGAGCTGAATTCGTGTATCTTCTTTACAAATTCATCGATGTTCCTGCATTCGATAAGGTTGAGTTCAAGCTGATTGAAGAGATCGAGATAATCGTATCTGTTCTTGTGCTGGGCGGTCTTGAAGTCGAATCGGATATCGGTTATCTTTGCTTTGCAGGGGCAGGTATTCCCGTATATTATATGGCCTCTCGGAGTTGCGGACAAAATACTGTTAGCTTTTATCCCTGTTTTTTCTGTAAGAAATTCCATTGCAATTATGCCGAGTTCGTACCTGTTGCGCTGAAATGTAGTCAGCAGCGGTACGTGGCAGTATCTGTCCGGAACATATTCATAGCCGATGACGGACATTTTTTCATTTATGTCAATGCTGCATTCTAAGAATTCATCAAGCAGACCGTAAGCCATATAATCGTTGCAGCATATAAGTGCCTGGGGGTAGGGAAGTTCACCGCTGATATACCTCTTTGCGTGGGCGTGACCCGATGTCATCCAGAAATCACCAAAAAAGACCTTTTTTTCGTCAAAGGGAATACCATGCTTTTCCAGAGAACGTCTGTATCCTTCAACTCTCTTGTGAGAAACGGAAAGCTCATAATGACCTGAAAGGAGGTGGATATCAGTAAACCCGTGTACATCTGTTAGATGGTCGCAGATATCCTCTATATCTGTTTCATCACAGGTGTTGATATACTGCAAAGAGGGAAGCGTCCATTCAGGCAATTCGGTGCCGATGGCAACTAACGGAAGATCTTTGTTTTTCAGTTCTTCAAATATGATCTTGCGGAGATCGGGATTGATTATAGATTCGGAAATAAGTATGATGCCGTCGTATTCGTCGGAACCTATAAGTGAATATATGCTGTTCTCTGTTTTTAAGACTTCATCTGTGACCGGAGGATTGTATATATTTGAAAGGACTGCGATGTCTATATTCAACATCTGTGCTTTGTTTATGATACCTCGAAATATCTCACGCTGTTCTGTATCAGCGGCATTTGCGGCAATTACGCCGAATAGCTTTCTCTTTTTCAATTATCTCACCTCCTGCGGTAAATCAACTAATGATATATCTTAATCAACATTATACAACATTTGTCACAAAAAAGCAATAAGGGGGAGTAAAGTGATGATAAACTAAATGTGTTTATAATGACATTTTTTAGCCGGTGCTAAGATAAAAACAAATTCCCCGAAGTACTTTTTTGTGCTTCGGGGAAAAATATTTTTTACTTTAGCACGGATCGATTCGGTGCAGACGAGTTTGATTTTTTACTATTGCGCGGTGGTATACGGTACAGGTTAAAAATCCTGTCAGGGCACCGATAATAATTCCGCAAATAACATCGGTTGGGTAGTGTACTCCGACATAAAGCCGCGACAAGGCGATAAGCAGGGCGAATATAATTATAGGTATACCTATCTTTCTGGGAGTTTCACGGAAGATCACGGTGCTGACGGTAAATCCGCCTGATGAATGGCCTGATGGGAATGACCAGTCGTTTTGCTTGCCTATTATGAGTTTTAGTCCATCAACGACTTCATAAGGGCGTATTCGCGCCACTATGTTTTTAAGTATAACGTTGCAGATCAGGGCGTTTACTACCAGGGCAGCAGCGCACAATAATCCGAGTTTGCGAGTTTTAGGAATTATCATGAGTATCAGCGTGGCAGCTATCATAATGGCGCCGCCGTTTGCGGAATAGGTTATCGCTTTTACAAAAGGTGTGATGGCGTCAAAACGAAGATTATCCTGTATCCACAGCAAAAGCTGTCCGTCCATTTCAATTAATTTTTCAAACATTTTTAGGGTTCCTCCTGAAATAAACAAGAAATAATATTATGATAACATTGCGTTTTATAAAAATATTATAGGAAATATTTTCCAATATTTTGTATTTAAATGTAAAAATGCATATGCTTGAACTGTGCAACAATCGGCAATTTAATAATTAAGTAAAATTAAGTTATTTTTGCTAAATAATCGCACAGAAATTCAGAAACAAATAAGCTGATTTTCTAACAAAATAAAAGTTAGTTTATAAGCGATACACGTTTTGGAATTACTTGTCAATTATAGCACGTATTTTCTCAAAAGTAAAGTATGTTAAGCAATGAAAATACCGCAGGTGCCTTACACCTACGGTATTTAAAGCCCGAATCTCTCCAAAATTTTTTTGACACGCGCAATATTCGATCAAGGTCATATGTCCCATTCGGTGCTGACAGTATACCTTGCAGGGAAGCGAAGCTTTGATATTGCGTGCATGAAAGCGATGGTGCCGTTGTACTTGAAGCTAACTATATCGACCTTGCTTTTGTTTAATTTCTTTGTTGCAAGATCCCATGCTCCTATTTCCTTCAGGGCTTTCGTATATATCTCTGTTATGCCTTTAAGCTCGTCTGTTTTTTCTGCGTGGATACGCAGCTTTCCTCTCCTGAAACAGTCGGGTTCGACACTTGGGTGATCCATCATAAGTTCGTTTTTATTCATATCATCATCTCCTGTGAAACTCTCTCTCAATCTCGGCGTACTAAAAATTTCGGTTCACAATCTTACATTTTGACTCTTCGCTTCTCTCGTTTGCATATTTTAGCACAAAAAATTGTCCTCGTCAAGGGGTATCACCCAATTTTGTTGATTTAGACAAATGTTAGAAATTAACAAACATTATTTTAGTTAAAATAAGCTTTGAAAATGGTGCTTTTATAAAAATAATCCCGAAAGAAATGTGTTTGAAATTTACAAGGTAAATTTTGTGGACAGCTTTTTGTACTAAAAAATATAAGCCGAGTTTTTGCCGAAAATTGCGGTCATCTGGTTTTATATTTTTTAAAATTCATAGAATTGTGTTGACAATAATGTATTTTTCTGGTAAAATATAATAAATTGAGATAAAATTTATTTCAAGGAAGGAGGGCGTGTATGAACAAAAAAGATATTGCTGCACTTACGAAACTTTTCGGTGAGTTGTACACTGTTCGCAGTGAGGCGGATCTTGAGAATGTTATAGAGAATGGTATTAAATGTTTCGGTGATAAGGATATATCTGAGCTGAAAGTTCAGATGTATCGTCTAGGTGGAAAGATGCTCACTGTTGACGCTGAAAACAGAGATGCACTGAAGGCACGTCGTATTGCCGTCCTTACAGACAGTGAAAGATCTGAGATGGAGAAAGTCGAAGAGATCATTGACGGAAATCTTCTTAAATACTATTTTCAACCTATTGTCAGCGCTATAGACGGCGAGATCTTTTCATATGAAGCTCTTATGCGTTCGGCCGCAGATCCTTCGATAACACCTTTTCATATACTAAAATATGCAGGTCTTAATGACAGGCTTGATGATATAGAGAAAGCTACATTTATGAATGTACTTACTATAATTGAGCGTGAGAAAGAGATACTCGGCGGGAAAGCGATATTTATCAACAGTATACCGAATGTTAGTATTAGCGGAGCTGACGCTGAAAAGATATCCGAGCTTCTGAGAAGGAATTCGGATAGCGCTGTTGTTGAACTTACTGAGAGTGCGGAAGCTGATGAAGCACAGCTCAGTATAATGAAAGACAGATACCGCAGCATGAATATCAAGATTGCTGTTGATGATTACGGCACAGGATATTCAAATGTCCATAATCTGCTCAGATATACGCCCAATTTTGTCAAGATAGATCGTTCATTGCTCAGCGAGATCAACAGTGACCAAAGAAAGCGGCATTTTGTCCGTGATATAATAGAGTTCTGTCACGAGAATAACATACTTGCGCTGGCAGAGGGCGTTGAAACAGCTCTTGAACTGAGAACGGTGATACTTATGGGTGTTGACCTTATACAGGGTTATTATACTGCCAGGCCTGCACCTGATCTCATAGCATCTATACCTCTTGAGATAAAACAGGAGATAAAGCGTTATCAGCAGCAGCGTCAGGATGGTATGTCTACCCATGTTTACAAGGTAGAGGGCTCGGAGCGAGTAATGCTTGATAAGGTCAAAAAGCAGGGATACAAGTGCATACGCATACATTCATCTGAGGAACGAGGCGATATTGCGATAGTGGGCAGCTCTGCTTTGAATACCAATATCCATATCGAGATAGATGACGGTTTCAAAGGAAGAGTTACACTTGAAAGTGCTCATCTTTCCAGCATAAAGAAAAGTCCTTGTATTAAAATCGGTGAGAACTGCGAGGTTGAGATATCTGTTTTCGATGATTGTTTCCTTCGCAATGGAGGTATATTTGTTCCTGAAAGCTCGGAGCTTATGTTCACAGGTATTGGTTCTATCGTAATAGATGTTCATGATTCTGTATTTTACGGAATCGGCGGTCCTCTTGATAAGGGTCACGGCAAACTGAGTTTCTGCGCAAATGTTGAGTTTATAATAGAAGCTTACGGTCAGCAGGGAACTTGTATTGGTTCGGGACTTGGCGGCGAGATAAACATTCAGCAGGGCATTTTCAACATAAAGATGAATGGTAATAATGGCGTGGCGATAGGTGCTGTAACAGGAAGTGTAGATCTCGATATACGAAACTGTGGTCTTCAGGTCATAAGTACCTGCCTTAAAGGGGCGATAATTGGCAGTCGTGATAGTGATGCAAAGATCATGCTGCATGGCTGCAGTTTCAAAGGTGTTTCTAGCGGAAATGAGACTGTCTGTCTGGGTTCAGTCAATGGTAATGCAGATGTTACGATAGATAATTCCAACTTCGTTACAGATACACGTTCGGACGATCTTGCAGTGCTTGGTTCTCTGAACAAAGATAGTAATGTTAAGCTTCACAATATCGCGATGATCATTGATGCCGTAGGACAAAAAGCATATGTTATCGGCGGAGCAAAAGGTGAGACTTCGTTTCATTGCTATAATGTCGATGTAAAGATCACTCTCAGTTCAGTTTTTGATAGTATCACTTCGGCTGAGGGGGATGATCTGAAAATTGGTGCCGGCAGATATTTTGTTGAGATAAATGGTGAAAAAAGAGATCTTACCCCTAATATCTGAATTGTTGCAGGAGACGCGCAAGCGATCTCCTGCTTTTGATGAAAGGAGATAGTGATGGATAAATATTACAATATTGAAAATACAGATACTATTGACGGTCTGGCTTATAAAGAACAGACAAAAATGCTGATACTCCAATTGGCTGACGGTATGGACTGGTCTGATGCAGCAGGTCATTTTGAACTATTGCGGCAAAAGCTGAATACCTATCTGTGGTACATAGATTCAAAGCAGTATGAAGAAAAATACCCCGATGTTGAGAGGGTAGAGCTTCGCGTCAGCTTTATGTTCAAGGAGCCTGATGCTTGTCTTAAAATGTATGAAAAAACAAGCGAGGTACTGAGCAGGATATTTGAGAATTCAGCTCTGATAGTTGAACGAGGGAAGCGTGACTGAGAGCGATGGCATATTATATATGAAAGCAAAAGACATTTCACGAAAATCGGAGATGTCTTTTTTGTCGTATAAAAAAAAGCACGAGTAAAAACTCGTGCCTTGATTTATGCCGCTAACCGGACTTGAACCGGTACGGATTTTACTCCGAGGGATTTTAAGTCCCTTGTGTCTGCCTATTCCACCACAGCGGCTTACTAAAATATTATAACATATTACAAACGGCTTGTCAAGTGCGAAATTCAAAAAAAGCAAATGATCATATTTTAGTAGTTAAATGCATAGTATGAATAAGCAAATTATTCTGTGCAGAGGGGTGCAAAGTATGAAAAAACAGGGATTTTTGAAAGGCAGTGCCATACTTGTGGGAATGGTGGCTGTGACTAAAGTACTGGGGCTTATATATAAAGTACCGCTGGCAAATATACTTGGCGGAACCGGTATGGGTTACTTCTCGGCGGCGTTTTCTTTGTTTACGCCTGTGTTTGCACTTGCGGCGGCGGGGATTTGTCCTGCAATGGCAAAGCTTACGGCAGAAAAAGCTGCACTGGGCAGATACGCAGACCTCAGGCGGCAAAGGAGTACTTCGCTGATGATATATACATTTAATACTTTGACCGTTTGTATAGGTTTGTATGCGGTGGTAAGGTTTGGTACAATAGACGTAAGTGTTCGTTATGCTTTGTACTGTCTTGTACCATCATTGCTTTTCTGTGGTGTGATGAACGTTGAGCGAGGCTATTTTGAAGGTCTTGGAAACATGATGCCTACCGCTATATCGGAGATAGCCGAAACTTTATTCAGGTTGGTATTTGGGTTGGGACTTGCTGTTTATATCAGGAGATATGCCATTGAAAGCTATGAACAAAGCGGCGTTGTTTTCGGTGCGGTTTGTGAAAGTTTATCACAGGCAGAACAGGCAGCACTGCCTTATATAGCGGCAGGGGCAGTGCTTGGTTCGTCAATTGCTTCTTTCCTTGCCTGCGGAGGATTGCTGTTGTATACGGCGTTCCACGGCGATGGTCTGACAGTTGATATGCTGGCTTCAGACCCTGTTACGGAAAGCCGGAGACATCACGCAAAAGAACTGATGGGGCTTTCTTTTCCGATAGCGCTTGCTGCTGTTGTAACAACTCTTACTGGTATGCTCGATATGCTGACATTGCCGAAATGCCTTGCTTTTGCTATAAGCAGATCACCGCAGAGTTATGAAATGTTTGCGAAAATAGGAAAAAGTGAACTTCCGAATTTTCTGTACGGATCATACGAAGGACTTGCTGTAATGCTTTACGGGCTTGTACCTACGCTGACAGCTATGCTTGGAAAGAGTGTTCTGCCCTCAGTTACTGAAAGTCTTACTAAACATGATAAGTCAGGCTTGAAACGTGACCTGCGGCGTATGCTGACTCTTTCTGCCACAGCCGCCATACCCTGCGGACTTGGAATTACAGTAATGTCTTCAGAGATACTTGAACTGCTGTTTTCAGGACGAAAACCGGAGTGTCTTGCGGCACAGCAGCCGCTGATGATACTTGGGATATCTGTTATTGGCTGTTCGATGGCTTTGCCGTGTTTTACAGTCATCCAAGCACTGGGGAGACCATCTTGCGTTACTGCAATAATGCTGATTGGTGCGATAATAAAACTGGTACTGAATATTGCACTCGTACCATTATTGGGATTAAACGGCGCGGCAATATCAGAACTTGTGCGGAGTATTTTCGTATGTGCCGCAGCTATTTCCATTATAAGCAAATTGACGGGTTCGGAAATCGGTGTTATAAAGCTGTGCATCAGACCTTTTTATGCGGGCGTGATGTGTGCAGTGTCCTCAAGGCTTGTATTTGATGCACTTGCAAGGTTTGGAATCGGTGAAAAACTCTGTGCCGCAGGTGGGATCATCGGCGGGGGAGTGGTATGTCTGACAGTACTTGCACTTTTATTTGATGAAAGCATTGTAGTACGGAGCGTGAGAAAATCGCGTAAAGCCGAAAAAAAACGCCCCTTTAGTGGTCACAGGATAGGCTTGTCAAGAGGAATTTTTGTACTATATTTATAAAAAAACTTGTGCGAAATGCCGAAAAACAATATAAACGGAGTTTTTTCAAAAAAAATTGAGAAAATCACTTGCTTTTTTTCCAAAATTGAGGTATTATATTAAAGCACCCTTGTGAGATGATTTCGGGGATGCAGGCTGTGAGGTGAGTATTTTGGAAAAAAAGTCTGTTGATGAACTTATTGAGAGCCTTCCTAAAAAGGAGCGCTACAACATGGATGATCTGGTTGATCTGGTAACGGTTCTGCGTGATCAGGAAAAGGGATGTCCGTGGGATAAGGTCCAGACTCACAGTACAATAAAAAAGGACCTGCTTGAAGAGGTCTATGAAGTCATGGAGGCTATCGACTTCGATTCTCCCGAGATGATGAGGGAGGAACTTGGAGATGTGCTTTTACAGGTGATATTCCATGTGGTGCTGGAAGATGAGAAAAATCATTTCGTGCTGGAAGATGTTATCACCGAACTTTGTCAGAAGCTGATAATACGTCACCCTCATGTTTTCGGTGATGTGCAGGCTGATACCGTTGACAAGGTGCTCAGCAACTGGGATTCCATAAAAAAGGATACCAAGGGGCAGGAGAGTTTCACAGATACTTTGAAGAGCGTTCCTAAGAATTTCCCCGCACTTATGCGTTCGCAGAAACTCGGAAAGAGAGCTGCAAGGGCAGGGGTAGATTTTGAAAAGTCCGAAGAGGACGGCACTGAGCTTGATCTGTATGCGGCTATCGAGTCATCGCTTAACAGAGTGAAATTGGCAGATCAGAAAGAAGAGGATGCTTCGGGCGAGATAGGTGAGCTGCTTTTCCTTTGCTCCAATCTTGCAAGAAGGCTTGACTGTGACGCTGAGGAATGTCTGGCAGACAGCTGCAACAGCTTTGTAAAAAGGTTTGAGGATCTTGAAAAGCACAGCGCAGATATATCGGAAGTATCAGCCGAAGAGCTGTACTCATATAAAGGAAATTAATGAATAAGCAATTGTTCGTTAAGGATAAAAATTTTTGGAGGTTTTAAAAAATGAACAAGGCAGAACTTATCAATGTTATCGCAGAGAAGGGCGGCTATTCTAAGAAGGAAGCTGACAAGGCTCTGGCAACAGTTCTTGATTCCATTACAGGTGCTCTGGAGAATGGCGAGAAGGTTACTCTCGTTGGTTTCGGTACATTCGAGGTTAGAGACAGAGCTGCTAAGGTAGCTATGAACCCTGTTACCAAGGCTCCTGTTGACGTTCCTGCAAGAAAGGTACCCGCATTCAAGGCAGGCAGCGCTCTCAAGGCAGTCGTTGACAAGAAGTAATATATGCTTTTTAAGGCGGGCAGATTGTCCGCCTTTGTTTTTTAGGAGCGATTGTTAAGTAATCAAATGAGTTGACAAATGTGATTAAATGTGTTAAAATATACTCAAAGGAGTATATTATTATGAATACATCAAATATCACAAATTACAAACCAAAAGATTTTGCCGAATTGTTAGGTGTTTCAGTAAAAACACTTCAACGATGGGACAGAGAAGGCATATTAAAAGCAAACCGAACCCCAACTGACAGGCGTTATTACACTTACGACCAATATCTTCAGTTTAAAGGTATAAATACAGAAAACGATAATCGTCAGATCGTTATTTATGCCAGAGTGTCTACGAGAAATCAAAAAGATGACTTACAAAATCAAGTATCCTTTTTACGACAGTTCTGTAATGCTAAAGGCATTAGTGTAGACCAATGTATTGAAGATTATGGAAGTGGTTTAAATTATAACCGTAAAAAGTGGAATGAACTATTAGATGAGGTGATGGAACAAAAAATCAAAACTATCATAGTCACACATAAAGATAGATTTATCAGGTTTGGCTATGACTGGTTTGAAAAATTCTGCATGAAGTTTAATACAACTATTGTGGTGGTAAACAATGAAGAATTATCGCCACAAGAAGAACTCGTGCAGGACATTGTTTCAATTCTTCATGTATTTTCTTGCAGGTTGTACGGACTTCGTAAGTATAAGAAACAAATAGAAGGGGATGAGGAAATTGCTAAAGAGCTTCAAGACGGAAATTAGTCCAACATTGGAACAGAAAGCTAAAATCAATAAGACTATTGGAACTTGCAGATACGTTTATAACTTTTATCTTACTCATAACAAAGAACTTTACGATAAAGGCGAAAAGTTCATGAGTGGAAAGAGTTTTAGCGTCTGGCTAAATAACGAATATCTTCCAAATAATCCAGATAAACTATGGATTAAGGAAGTAAGTTCTAAATCTGTAAAGAAATCTATTGAAGATGGATGTGCTGCTTTTACAAAATTTTTTAAGCATCAAAGCGGTTATCCCAACTATAAGAAAAAGGATAAATCTGATGTGAAAATGTATTTTGTAAAGAATAATCCAAAAGATTGTGCTTGTGAAAGACATAGAATAAATATCCCTACTCTTGGTTGGGTAAAACTTAAAGAAAAGGGTTATATACCAACAACTAAAGATGGTTGGAAAATCAAAAGCGGTACAGTTTCTAAAAAAGCAGGAAGATATTATGTATCTGCACTTGTAGAAATACCTGACAACAAAATCACCAAAAACAGCAGCGAAGGTATCGGTATTGATTTAGGATTAAAGGATTTAGCGATTATTTCTAATGGTAAAACATTCAAGAATATCAACAAGTCTGGCAAAGTTAAGAAACTTGAAAAACAATTACGAAGAGAGCAAAGATGTCTTTCTCGCAAATATGAAAATTTAAAGAAAGGAGAGTCCACTCAAAAAAATATACAAAAACAAAAGCTCAAAGTACAGAAACTTTATCATAGGATAGATAATATCCGTACTGACTACATCAATAAGACAATCGCTGAGATAGTAAAAACCAAGCCATCTTATATAACGATTGAGGATTTGAATGTAAAAGGAATGATGAAGAACAGGCATCTTTCAAAAACGGTTGCGGCACAGAAGTTTTATGAATTCAGAGCGAAACTTCAGGTCAAATGCAACGAAAATGGTATTGAATTAAGAGTTGTAGACAGATGGTATCCATCATCTAAAATTTGCCACTGTTGCGGATGCATCAAGAAAGATTTAAGGCTTTCAGATAGAATCTATAGATGCAGTTGTGGTTATGTCGAAGACAGAGATCTCAATGCTGCCCTTAATTTGAAAGATGCCATGACTTACGAAGTTGCATAATTAAACGCAAACGTAAGTATGTACCGAAGGCTATTTCGGGAATTAACGACTGTGGAGTGTACAAGAACTTGTGAGTAGATATGATTTCGGTCAATCAAAAGCATACATTGTGAAGCAGTAAGTAATGTTCGCGAGAACTTACAACATCTCGATGTAAGTATATTTAATCACATTTTGAGTGGCAGGACTCATGAGATTAGATAAATATCTTAAAGTCACAAGATTAATAAAGCGCCGCACCGTTGCTAATGAAGCCTGTGATGAGGGCAGAATAATGGTCAACGGCAAGGTAGCAAGAGCTTCGTATGATGTTAAGATCGGTGATATCATCGAAATAGGTCTGGGACAGCGTCCTATCAAAGTAAAGGTGCTGAATGTCACCGAATACGTCAAAAAGGAAAATGCTGCGGAGAATTACGAAGTAATAGGCTGATAATATCAGATAACAGGATCAGATAATTAAACGGAGGTGTTTTGAATGAAACAGATTACAGAAATGCTGAAAAAGGTAGGCGTATTCTATATCGCTACTACCGATGCAAACGGTGATCCCCATGTACGTCCCTTTGGTGCGGTGGCTGAGATCGATGGAATGACTTGTATCTGTACCAGCAACCAGAAGAAATGCTTTAAGGAAATGATGCGTCACAGCAGAGTAGAGATAAGCGGTATGTGCGGCGAGATGGAGTGGATAAGACTCACTGCTGATGTGGTTGAGCTTGACAGCGATGAAGTTAGAGCCGCTTTTCTGGAGCAGTGCCCTCAGCTAAGAGGTCTGTACAGTGTGGGCGACGGTATTTTTGAGGTTCTCGAACTTCAGGATCCTGAGTGCATCAAGTATTCGTTTAATGCACCTCCCGAGAATATCTGACGGAAGAGTAGTTTTTCTTAATAAACTAAAAACCGCAGGGACGCTGAGTTCCTGCGGTTTGTGTTTTTATCAGAATGGTGCTGCGCTGTCGTCATCTGGTGTCTCGCTGACGGGAGCAGGTGGTATTTCCTCTGCCGGTGCAGGCTGTGCGGGAGCATTTGCGGGCTTTTTGTCCACAAAGCGCATTTCCAGACCGTTAATAGATATCTCGGGGTCATCAAGTGCTATAACAAGGCAATTTCTGCCGCCTATGATCTGGGTCTTGACCTTGTCAGCACCTCCCTTGCCGATATTTACGGTTATGCTTGGCACTGAAACCACAGTCTTGTTCTCCACAAGGTTAACAGCAGTAAGCGGCTTTTTGTCGGTAGCCTGCTCGAATACTCTGTCAAGGTCGGCGAGTTTTTCCTGACTTACACCTGCCTCCCAAAGTATCGAATTCATCTTCTGGCTGTCGATAGTGGCTATCTCGGTCTCATGTGAGGTCTGGTCGATGTAATTCTGAATTTTATCATTGACCTTGGTTATCATGTTGTAATCCAGTTCGTCACCAACAACTTTGCCGAGTATCGAATGGAATACTTCCTTTTCGTTCTGACCCGTCATGGTGAACTCACAGCCCAGAAATTCTTCTATCATAGAAGTATTGGGCTTCTTGGCGTTTTTGCAGTAGTAAAGCACGCCGTTCACATCTGGTGCACGGTCGTTGAAAAGCGGGAAGAGGAAACCGTCTGTGGGAAGCTCGATTATCCTGTCGGTGCTTTCTTTTTTTGCGATGGCATTCTGCTCTTCATTGTAGATAAGACCGTCGATACGCAGATTTACAGGGCATATTGCAGTGATGATGAAGTTGTAATCGGAGGAATCGCTATCCTCATCTATCTCATCCATCTTTGTCTTTTTCAGCACCGAATAAGTGCAGTGTGCGGTGAATATGCTGTATGTTGAAACGTACTCGACTTTTTCAACTATCGTGTTCAGAAAATTGTCTACGATCTCTTCGTCTGCAAGCTTGCTTTTGAGCACACCCCACAGAAACTGCTGCTGTCCGCCTTCGAGTATAGCATTTTTCGGGAAAGGGTATTCCAGCAGATTTGAACCTATTTTGCCGCTGAGTGTCTTTTTCAGGTTCGCAAGGATAAGTTCGCTTTCGTCCTGCGGCATGATGTTGTAAAGCTGGTTGGTCTTGCATTTTATGTTTTTTTCAGCATCGACAAATGCAGTTACTACTCGGTTTATCGTAAAGAAATTGCAGTCATCGCTGAAGTTTTTCTTGATCTCGGCTATTTCCTTTTTGTTCATTTATGTACCTCCGTTTAAGAGAAAAGAGGGCCGCCACGCAGCAGCCCTCTATCCTATAATTTGTCCTCGCCTTAAAACCATTCGCCCAATGGTTCCGCCATATAATAATATAGCACATTTCATTCCATTTGTCAAGTGGAGGTGACATTTTTCTTGTGAAAAACCGTCTGTTAAAAGTACGGGCAATGTATGAGATGATTGACTTTAGTGGCGATATGTGATATAATATTCTCGTTGATTTGCAGGTTTTGGCAGGGGACTGCTCCTGCGAAATTTTACAATTTACGGAGGTTATAATGTTTAAGAATAAGGATCTGTATACAGTCGGCGTTATCGGCGCGATGAAGCCCGAAGTCGATGCAATAAAAGGACTGCTTAAAGACGGAAGTACATATACTGTCAGTGGCATAGAGTTCGTTTACGGCGAACTTTTTGGTATGAACGTTGTTGCCGCGGTATGTGGTATTGGTAAGGTTTTTGCTGCTATATGTGCTGAGGCTATGATAGTCACATTCAAGACAGATGTCATCATAAACGCAGGTGTTGGCGGTTCACTGACGGATAAACTTGATATCGGTGATGCAGGTATCGCTTCGGCGGTAGTACAGCACGATATGGATACCACTCCATTCGGTGACCCCAAGGGTATGATATCAGGTATAAACAAGGTGTATTTTGAATGCGATGCCCACTGTGTTGATCTGCTTGCTTCTGCAGCTGATGAAATTGGTGTCAGGAACGAAAAGGGTGTTATTGCCTCTGGTGACTGCTTTGTTAACAGCAGTGCCAAGAGAGATGAACTCAGGAGTGAGTTCAACGCGATAATCTGCGAAATGGAAAGCGGTGCCATAGGTCATGTATGCTATGTCAACGAAGTTCCTTTCTGCGTGCTGAGAACTGTATCCGATAACGGCGATGATGATTCCCACAACGATTATGCTCAGTCCCTTGCTAAGGCTGCAAAGGCTGAACTGGATATACTTGTCGGCTTTCTTAAAAAGCTCGGCGCTGAGAAAAACTAAGGAGGAAAATTATGGAACTGATTGCAAGCTTTCAGGTAAATCACCTTGATCTTTTCCCAGGACTGTATGTGTCCCGCAGAGATTGCAAGGGTGAAGCTGTGACTACTACTTTTGATATGAGAATGACCGCTCCCAACCGCGAGCCGGTTATGGATACTCCTGCGATGCATACGATAGAGCATCTTGGCGCGACATTTCTCCGCAGTTGTCCCGTCAAGGATGATGTTGTTTACTTCGGACCAATGGGCTGCCGTACAGGATTTTATGTGATCTTCTTCGGCGCACAGACATCCGAGAGCGTTTATGATACTATCGTTGATATGTGCAAGTTCATACTTGATTTTGAAGGTGATATCCCCGGTGCAAAGCCTGAGGAATGCGGAAACTATTCCGAGCAGAACCTCAATATGGCTAAGTACTACATCAGACGCTACCTTAACGACCTCACTGAGAACAAAAGATTCGTTTACCCTAAATGATGTAACGCATATGATAAAAGGCACCTCCATAAAACGGAAGTGCCTTATTTTATGACTTGTGTTTGTGCCCCTTCAGCTTTTCAACTATGCTGTCCTTGAAAAGAAATCCGAATATTCCAAGAACTATCGCTGCGAAAATAATGCAAAGTGCAGTCTTGAAATTACCGTCTATCGCATTGCTGCCGAGGGTCGTTGACATCAGGATCGCGGGGATTCGGCATGGCATGACGTACATGAAAAAATCACGTCTTTTGATTTTTGTCAGCGGTACGATATAGGATATGATATCCTTCGGTATACCGGGTATCAGGTAGAGTATCACTAGCACTTTGATCAGCTTGCTTTCGTCCTGAAGAAATTTATACTTCGTCAGGTGCTTTTCGTCTATGAAAGCTTCTACTAATGGTTTGCCGAATTTGTTGACCATCATGAATATTACGAAGGTGCCAAGCATCGTTCCACCGAAAGACAGCAGGAATCCTATGAACCAGCCGAATAGTACACCACCGATTATCTGCACAGGCGGGATAACTGCGATTATGACCTGTACTGCCTGTATCAGCATGAATATCAGCATACTCTCAATACCTGAATACTTGGTTTCAAGTGTTTCTTTCAGCTTGTCCATGCCTTCTTCGGTACGCAGAACCTTTACCAAGGGTATAGATGCCAGTGAGGCTACCGTTAGAAGCACCAGTATGACTATTACCGTGACTATTTGTACGCGTCGTTTGTTTCGGCGTTTTCTGTGTTCGTGGAGATGTTTTTTAGTATCTGTTTTCTCCGTGATATGTTGTGTATTTTCTTCTTTCATTTTGCTTATCTCCAAAACATATCATTTTCTCCGCAGTATCTTTTTGCGGAACCAGTTTATATAAACGTCTATCGTCAGCGACAGGAATTTATCGTACACAAGGAAACATATCTGCGCTTCAGCCCACAGCAGGGGTATTGCATATTTTCCAAGAAACTCGGTGCCTTCTAGCATATCCACCGATGTGAATATGAATTTGAAGAGATTGTAATATATAACTATCGCTATATTGAAAACTGCAAGTTTGACGATCCAGACTAAAAGTTTGTTTTTTTTCTTTTGAAAGCCGGAACTGCAATATCGGGTAATAGCCCATGAACAGTATGAACAGCAGGGAAGCTTCAAAATTAGGTGTTATGAATATACAAAGGAGACTCACCGCGCAGTAATCTGCTATCGCCCATTTGCTGTCAGTTTCGACTATCATCACGACCATAAGCACTCCTGCAAACACCGGTATAGCATAGCTTAGTCCCGGCAGGAAAGAACTGCTGAACATCAAAAGCAGACATACTGCCGCACATATACCACCCAGTGCCACACGGAATGCTGTGGTGCTGTTTTTGTTTTTACTCATAAATAATTGCATACGCAGGAAATATCGCCCATGCAAACTCTCCTCGCATTAGTATAGTTGGTTGTGCATCTGGTCATATCAGCTGTCAGCACATTACCTTAATATATACTAACATATTATTGTGTATTTTCTGTGATATTATCCATATTGTGTCAGCGCATAAAAAATGTCCGAGAACAATCTGTTCTCGGACAAATATCTTTTATGCTTCAACGTCCTCGTCGGGAACGGGTCTTGAACTGCTGTCATCGTCATCATCGCTCTTGCTGCTGTTATCTTTTTCCTTGAGAGTGATGAATGTGCCTTCGTTAACTTCTTCCTCCGATTCATCGCTGCTGTCGGTATCGGGCTCCTTTTCCTTGCGGTCATCGGGAGTACCGACTGCGCCGGGCAGATAGTTTTCAAAGATGAGTATGGAATCTTCAACAGAATCAAAGTACGTATCGCTCTTTGTGGTAACTGTGATATATTCCTTGCCCTTGTATTCAACTACAGTTGCAAGGGTGTAACCTGCTTCATCGGTGAAACCTGTCTTACCGCCAAGTATCTTTGCATCGTCGCTGCCGTCCTGATCGGTGTCGATAAAGTAGCCGTCAAAACGAGAGTGGAAAATGCTGTCAAGCTCGATACCGTCTTTAAATTCCTTAGTAGGATTTGTGGTCCATGTCTTTGTGCAGAGTACTTTGCGGCAGGTTTTGTTTTCCATGCAGGCTTTTGTTATAACTGCTATATCCTGAGCAGTGGTGTAGTGCTGCTTGTGATGCAGACCGCTTGCGTTAGCAAAATTGGTATCGGTGAGTCCGAGTTCGGCTACCTTGTCGTTCATCAGCTTGACAAAGTTCTTTTCGTTGCCTGCAATAGCATTTGCAAGACCGATAGTGCCGTCAGCTCCGCTGGGAAGAATAGCTGCATAAAGCAGATCTTCCATAGTAACTTCATCGCCTGCCACGAAGCCTGCGCAGCTTGCGTTTTCTTCCTGCAGGGGTTCGATGTCCTTTTTGGTGAACTTGTACTTGGCGTTCATATCATCGATATTTTCAACCGCTACAAGCAGGGTCATCAGCTTTGTCAGAGATGCGGGATAGATCCTCTCGTTATACTTAACGCCTGCCAGTATCTCATTGGATTCGCTGTCCAGCAGAATAGCTTTTTCGCAGGTGATATCTTTAAGATTTACTGTTTCATACTTGTCTGATACACCGGGAAGCATTGAGGGCTTCGGCTCGGGTATCAGTTCTGCCAGATCGTCCTCGGCAGTTGTTTCCTCGTCGGTGGGGGTGGTGTCATAGTCTGCGGTCGCGGGTGAGCTCACACTTTCGTTGGGTTTGATCATCTTTCTGCCTGTAACTACCATCAGTGCGCAGCTTACTGCCACGATGATGATCATTACCAGCAGAGCGACAACTGCGGCGCCGCCCTTACGGTTACTGTTCTTCATTTCTCCTTACCATTCCTTTCAGTAATTCTGTTATTTTAAACCTTTTCGGTCGTAGTTTCACTGCTGTCCTGATGCATGATCGTCTTGTAGCAATAATCCAGTATATCCTTTCTTGTGACGATACCGATAAATATGCCTCTGTCATCGATGACAGGAACAAAGTTCTGATCCATGCTCAGAAGTATCAGATCTTCCACAGTCGAAGACACGTTCACGGTTTGCATTTGTATCTTCGGGGGTATTTTTTCAAGCGGAAAGCTTTCCATCTCACGGATATCATACATACCTTTTTCTACCATGAAACGCAGAAAATCGCCCTCGGACACTGTTTTTACGAACCTGCCCTCTCTGTCGATAACAGGAACGGCGGAATAACCGTGGTTCTTCATTTTTTCAAGGGTCTGTCTTGCAGTGCAGTCATTGTAAAGATATTCTATGCACGCCTTAGGGTGCAATAATTTCAAGATGTTCATTATATCGGGATCCCTCTCAGATTTTGTCTCCGTAGGTGTATACCAGCGAAGTCAGTTCCTCATAGGATATATTTTTCAATTTTTCATCATTCATTGCGGCAGAAGTAAGTTCTTCAGCGCTTACGCCGCTGGTGACAAATATCGCCTGGCAATATCCAAGCTTTTGTTCGGGGGTCATAACGCCGAAATCAACAAGACCTGATAAGAACGACAAATCAAACACAGATCTGTCAATGTTTTTGGTCTGGCCGTCGGTGGTCAGCAGTTCATCTTCAGAACCGTAGGATATCTCCTTGATAGTCCTGGTCTCGGTCATGCCTTCGTCTCCGTTTACAGCTTCGACCATATATGTAGTAGTGTACTTGGCGGGAAGCCCTGTTTCTTTATCAAAGTAAAAATCCATAACGGTTATGTAAGAACCGCCTGTATATGTGTATTCTTCAACATCATAGATTTTTGCGTCTTCGGCATTTATGTGTGTGTCGGTAGCGGGAAGATCCTGCTCCACAACGGTTTCGATAACACTTATTGGTATGATCGAATTCTTTTTGCGGTAAATGCCGCACACATTGTCGAAATCATAAGATGTTCCGTCAACTGTTATAAAACCGCTTGTCCCGATCTCATTGGTCTGGAGCTCGTAATAGTTATCACCGTCTTTGAGTCTTGTGATCTCGGTCTCATTTCCGGAAGCATCGGTATAAGTAAGTTTTATGCGATATTGATCGCTCTTCAGCAGGTCATATGCCTGTTTGATATGTACACCGTTCTGCGCTGTGACAGAATCAGTCTCACCGTCGGTGACTATTTCGTCCGCTGTGCTCTCATCAGTAACGAAACTGCTTGTTTTATGTTTTTTCGCCGACTTGCTTTTCTTGCTATTTTTCTGACTGCAAGCTGTACATGAGAATGCCATCATTGCAGCTGTCAGCACAGCGGCGAGCTTATAAATCTTCATTGTTCATTTCCTTTCGCGTCAAATGGATTGTTCCCACAGATGCACATATTAATTATACACCCCGTCACTCTTTATGTCAAGTGAAATTTTAGCGTTAAACCCTTGCCAAATTTAGTTAAAAGGACAATTTTTTGCCCCGCAAAACAGCGAAGGGGGTAAAGCTCTGATACACATACATAAGCTTTGCCCCGAAGCATTTCAGAATGTTTCGGGGCATTGTGTATATTCAACTAATTAATTCTCACCTATGTTCCAGAAATATTCCGGTGATGTAGTGTATTGCACTTTTCTTGAATAACCCTTAGTGCTGTATCCTTTTGGGATAAGTTCGATCTGGGAGGAAATAGAGTCTGTATCGTTCAAGCGATAATTTGTATTTAATCTCAGAAGATTTTTCGACATATATTCTATGTATTCATCATAGTTAAATCCGGTTCCGTTATATGAAGCGGTTTTATTCGGGTGAAGTGTTTTACCTGCGATAATTGCTTCTCGAAGCTGCCGCAATGAAACATATTCTCCGTTACCATCTGTAAAGTAAAGCCGATATGTAGGGTCAAGCATTATTCTTGAACCTGAGGGCATCAGACAATCTACTACAACATGGCAATCCCGAAACGGCTCTTCATATGGTTTACAAGTTACGTGTCTGGCTCTGATACCATTTATTCGCAGAAGCTCTGAGAGGATCAGTGATAATCCTCTGCAATTGGTTTTTTGTTCATTTTCTTCACAGCTTCTAACAACACTCACAAGACTTGGGTTACTAGGTAGTACACCATGACTATAATGCTTGAAATGATCACAAACAAAATCCAGCATTGAAAATACGATCTCATCCCCATTTCTATTGCAATAAGAAGAATAATCATATTTGTGCAGTATTTCGGGTACGGGATGGTTTAATTCCATTTCAGGATAATGCTTGTTTTTGACTTCTATTTCTTCGTATTCCGAGTATTTTCTCAGTACATCTATCCTATCTTCATCGGGGACAGGCTTTTTGGCTTTGTTTTTATATATCTGGTAGATTTTCATACCGCTCACAAATGTAATGAACCAAACAGCTATGCCCAAAAGTATACGCAAATAAAGTTCCATATTTTTCTCCTGTTTTTATGCTTAAAAGTAAATCCTGACAATTATAGCTTTAATCATAGCATACCGCCATTGAAATGTCAATCAAAAGTTTATTCGGCACTCTATTTAAGCATCAGGATATATTATTACATAAAAAAGCCCCGCCGAAGCGGGGCATGAGCTTACCTGTAAGCCGGGTTTTGTCGAGTACGTCAATCTATCTAGGCTGTACGTTGCCGCACAGCTCAAGCCACCTACGGCTTCGGGTCTGACGAGCAGCCATTGACCTTTCAGCCGCCATTGGTGTTGCATCGGATAAGGTTTACATGGCAGTGACATCTCTGTCACTCCGGTGGGCTCTTACCCCGCCTTTCCACCCTTACCGCATTTATGCGGCGGTATATCTCTGTTGCACTGGCTCGGAGGTCGCCCTCGGCTGACGTTATCAGCTATCCTGCTCTGTGATGCCCGGACTTTCCTCATAAGCGTTGCCGCTTCCGCTGACGTATAGTATGCTCACAGATGTTATCATAACATATTTCATAAGATTTGTCAACGCTTGATGCCATAGAATACGCTCTTCATATACGAATTCAGAAATATCTCCTTAAAGCCAAGTCCCATCCTTTTATATGTACATGATTTTCTCTTGCGCATATCGTGAAGTATTCTGTGCCATACCTTGCGGTATTTGTATATGCATTACTTAGCAACCATCCCACAATGCGCTGAAAATCATATTTAGACTTGAAATTTCATCAATTGTCTTCTATAACTGCTGCATCAGGATCTTTCGCTGCCACCAGGCCGTAAAAAGAAGGCTTTGCGTTCATTTTACCGTCGAAAAAGAGTGGGCTTTCATTGCTTTTCCAACTCATTGTATCCTTAAGGCCCCAGACAGTAAAGCTGGTTATGGGAACACCATCGCTTTTTAGCTGAAGTATTTTCTCCATGAATTTCTGTGCGTAATCACCTTGAGTTTTCTGCCAGTCCTCTGAGTTATCTTTGCTTATATCAAGTTCTGTGATGGATATCTCAACGCCAAGTTCCGTGTTGTATCTTCTGAGAGCTTCACCGTAGCTTTCGGTATTACACCATGTGCCGATATGGGACTGCATACCGACTCCGTCGATATTCCCGGCTTCTGCAACGGGTCTGAGAAAATCGATTATCTCCAACTGTTTATTTATCTGGAAAGCGTTGTAGTCGTTATAATATAGTTTTACACCCGCGGGCTGGTATTTTCTTGCGTACTCAAAAGCTTTCTCGATGTAGTCATCGCTTATCGTCTGAAGCCAAAGACAGTCACGCATTGCCTTTCCCTGATCTGCAGCGGCTTCATTGACAACGTCCCAGGCATAGAATAGTCCCGGGTATTCTGAATCTGCCCATTCAAACACCGATTTGATATAGTTTTCCATGCGCTTGAGCATAAGCTCTCTGTCGGCAAGTTCACCGGAGGTGTCGTAATCCTTATAAAATAGCCATTCGGGTGTCTGAGAGTACCATATGAGAGTATGTCCTCGCATCTTTATGCCGTTCTCTTTGGCAAATTCAAGCTGTTCTTTGCATTTGTCAAAATGCACGGCAGGACATTCGCGGTATTTTTCAATATCAGAAAGTGTTGTCTGCTTATCAAGTAAGGAATCGGGCTTCATCTCGTTTTCACAGGTCATACTGTTGAACTGTTCCTTTATTAATGATATACAATCGGGCTCGGCAAGCTGATAAGGAGATACCGCTGTGCCTACATAAAAATCTTCGGCGTATATTTCTTTTAGTGATGGCAGCTCTGCGGTTTTCGATTCATATGCAGTACTACTACTCTGTGCCTGAGAGTTCTGCTGCTTGCTTTGCGACTTATTGTTGTTCTCAGTGTTCTTTCCGCAGCTGCACAGAAGCATTGCTGCACATATAAATACAGTAAGCTGTTTTTTCATGGTGACACCTCGCAATATCAAAATTATAAGCAAAATGATACTTTTATAATATAATACAGCATAAATTGCCTTGTTCAAAAATTGTTGATTTGAACGCCTTTATTATAACCTCTATCAGAATAAATTAACTAATCATTTATTGCGGGTGGACTTTCAAATATTGCGTTTTTGCCGAAAACTTCATATATCATGGTTTAATTGTTGATTTTAAACAATAAAAAAATAATCGCAATTATTATTTATACATAAGCAAAAAATGAATAGAATTATCATTGGTTCAGCTGTATAATAATATCAGAAAATAAAACAGTTCATTAACCGAAAGGACGAAATTAATATGAAGTTATTTGTTGATACCGCTAACGTTGATGACATCAGAGAAGCAGAGTCACTTGGTGTTATTTGCGGCGTTACTACTAACCCTTCTCTTATTGCTAAAGAGGGAAGAGTATTTGAAGAAGTTGTCAAGGAGATAACAGAGATCGTTGACGGTCCTATTTCCGCCGAGGTCATCTCTCTTGAAGCTGACAAGATGGTAGAAGAGGCTATACCTCTTTCCAAAATACATAAGAATATCGTTATCAAGCTGCCTATGTGCGCTGAAGGTCTGAAAGCTTGCAAAAGACTGACAGAGATGGGCATAAAGACAAACGTAACACTGATATTCTCCGCTGCACAGGCTATACTTGCTGCAAACGCAGGTGCTACCTACGTTTCACCTTTCCTGGGCAGACTTGATGATATAGGCATGACAGGTATGGATCTTATCGAGGAGATAGCTGATATATTCTCGGTACAGGGCATCAAGACTGAGATCATTGCCGCATCCATCAGAAATCCTATACACGTTGTTGACGCTGCAAGAGCAGGTTGTGATATCGCAACTGTTCCTATGGGTGTTATCAGACAGATGATCAAGCATCCTCTGACCGATAACGGAATTGAGCGTTTTCTTAAGGATTGGGAGACTGTTCCCAATAAGTAAAGCATTCATCATGGAATGAATATACTCCAATTTCCACCTTATTTTCTAATCTCGGGTATTCCGGTACACCCTGGCAAGGCGACAGTTCTACCCCGCTGAACGCCTTGTCTGCGGAACCCGAACAATGAAAAATGCTTTCCATTCTCCTTTTATTTCATATTATATATTCCTTCTGACAGACAGCCGAGAGCTATTTCGGCTGTTTTGTTCTTTTTATACGTAAATTTTTTATAAAATGAGTCCTATAATATGGTCATTTGGCTTGAAAATGTCCACTTTGAATGCTAAGAAACACATAAAAATTGGTCAAAAGTGCTATTGACGTGTGTGCTTGACTGTGGTACAATGCTATTGTATCTTTATATCCAAGAATTGTATTTTTAATTCAAGAAAGGAAATGTATAATGAAAAAGTATATAGCAATTTTATGCGCACTTACTATGTCCTGCGCTATCTTCGCTTCATGTGGTAAAAAGGATAAGGATTCCGATAAGGACAGCAAGGCTTCCAAGTCCGGCGATTCAGCAGTTACTACCGAAGATGAGACCTCCGGAAAGGAAGAGGATCCTGCTGAGCATACCCGTACAAAGGCTTTCTATGATTCCCTCAACGATAAGAAGTTCAAGCTTACTATGGTAAATACTTCTGATATGTATGAGGATTCAACTACCACTGTTGAGATGAATGGTGACAACTATCATATCGACATGAAAGAGGGCGGAATGAACGAAAAAGAGGGCGAAAAGAACGAAAAAGAGGGCGAAAAGAACGAAGAAGAGCATTATGAGATTTTCGTTATCGACGGTGTTATGTATACTCTGAACCACAATCTTAAGACGTATTATAAGAATGAAAATCCCGATCCTATGTATCTGAATGTCGAGCCCGGTATGTACACTATGGGTATCGAATCTGACTATGTATTTGTAAGCAGCGAAACAACTGATGACGGCATGATTTGTGAAAAGTATTATGGTCCCGATATGTTCACTGGACTTGTTGCTACAAGTGAAGAGGACGGAAATGCTACTGTTTTCAAGTACTACTATAATGATGATAGCACTCGCCCCGATAAGATCGAGTACTCCACACATGAAATGTTCCAGACCACTATTTTCACAGAATTCTCTTTTGAGGAAGTTGCTATCGAACTTCCCAGTTTGGAAGGCTGGGTAGATGGAAATGATGCTGATGCTGCAGTTGAAGATTATTCTGTTGCTGATGACACTGTTTCTGAAGAGATCGCTGAATGATCTATACGATGTTTTTGATAAAGCAGTGATTTTATCATAAAAATATAATGCGGAGGAAATTTTATCCTCCGCATTTTTTGATGTATGATCATGAATGTAAGTGTGAAACGCGCCGTTTTTTTCTTTGTTGTGGATCGGTGGAATTATTGTCATATTTTTGCTGCGATTAGATTACGGACAATTCCAAGCTTTTTTCAGAATAATAACAATGTCGGTATGATTATCATGAAAGCTATCTGATAAAAGGTAAATATCATGCTCATTTCGATATCTGCTCATTAAGCTTTAATGCTGAAAAATTGAAATAGTTATATACTGATTTATCCAGCTTTCTGCCTGCGCGGTTGCATATATATTCATCGCCATTGATCTCTTTGTTGATGTAAAGATCCCTGGAAGAGTCGTCATTCATGTATTTGCTGTTGATGAGCTCCTTGTACTGATCTTCGGTTACAACAGCTGAAGCATCAGATGAAAGGTCACACATCTCCTTGATATCGCTAAAAGTAAGCTGCTCTGAGCAATATTCCATGTTGTATCTCGCTATTATCGCATCAGGGCGAGAGAAGCACAGCAGTGCGAACATCAGCGTGAATGTCAAAGCGGCTGCACGCATGAAACGAAAATCAGTCTTGAACTGCCTGATTATCACGTACACGAATATCATTGCAGTCAGAACCATGAACCATGTGGTGTAGACGCGAAGTTGGGTCAGCCCGTAATTCTGGATATAAAGCACCATTTTACTGATTGCTGTTGCTGTGATAAGCAGGGTGAAAAACGATATCATCACAGTGTAAAATCTAAGTGCGCGGGGCTTTTCTTCACCTGATTTTTTAGAGAAAAAGTTGATTGCAAATATAACGCCTGCATTTATAAGCTCTATTGCGAAAAGCTCAAAGAATCCGCGCCTTGCGTACTCTGCATAGCTGTAATCAGCAGGAAGTCTGTTTGAAAAAGCTGACAGAAAATAATTCGCCTGTGAAATGAAGAAAAGCACGTAAAGCAAGCATATTGGCGTTACCGAAATGTACACTGCAGTGTTAGATATAAAACGAAGCTTACTGATAAAAGATGTGCAGTTTTCCTCGTTGAGTGCTTTTGTCTTTTCGGGGTGGGTATGTGAATACAACAGTCCGAATAAATACCCGGCAATCGGAGCTGCAGGAATGATCTTACAGATAGCTGGTATAATATTGGAGAAATTTACAAATCCAGAAAGGTTCGTGAGTATTGATTCTACCCCTTTGTCAGCGGACATCAGCAGTCCGCCTACGATCAAGGTAAGCGGGATAGCAAGAATAAGTCCGCCTATGACAGCCTTGATCTTTGCGCCCGATTCTTTTACGTTTACCGTACTTCCGACGGCTGAGAATTCTTTTCCCGAATGGGATATCGGGTTCTCTATCGAACATTTCAGAAGCTCGAATATTGAGAATTTGCCGAAAAGATCTTTTTCAGCGCACACGCCATATACCAGATACGCACCGGCGGGCAGAAGGAATATCATATCGAGCGTTTTGATGAAGTCGTTTGCTGTCAGTGAAAAAACTGTGGAAAAAGCTATTATCTCAGCTGCCAAGATCTTGTGTGAAGTCATGAATTTGTGACCGGTCTTTTTCAGATATCCTATCACCACAGCGAATAAAAGCAAAAATACTCCTGTTGTGAAAAAGCCTGAGGTGTTTAAAATCGCAAACTGCACAACTCCATAGGCGATGATAAATGCTGTTATAGAAAGGATCTTCTCGGCTTTTGTGAAAACTATCTGTTCCTTTTGAATGACTGAGGGATATTCTCCGAAAGGCATCGGCATTGTCTTTACATCAGACTGTGGGACATTATCCTGTCCGTTTATTGGGTTATTGATCTCCATTTTCGTTCCTCCCGATCTTTTTTCTGTCGATACGGCTTGTATATTTATATATCCGTTTGATCGTTCTTCTTTCTTTTGTTCCCTTTATTCTGTACTTTTATTTTCTGAATTCCAGGATATCTCCCGGCTGACACTCCAGTACCTCGCAGATCTTATCGAGGGTGGAAAAACGTACAGCTTTTGCTTTTCCTGTTTTGAGGATAGAAAGGTTTGCTGCGGTGATACCTATTTTTTCTGCAAGTTCGTTTGATGATATCTTCCGCTTTGCCATCATCACATCGAGGTTAACGATTATAGCCATATTACCGCCTCCTCATATTGTGAAATCATTTTCTGATTTCAGTTCGACTGCTTTTTCCAGAACGTTCTTTAAAACGCGGATTATAAGACCGAGGAACATTGCAAAAAAAGCAGGGAAGAGAAATTCAAATCTCCACAGGCTGAAAAATACCATCGTCAGTCCCGCGAAAACGCAGCACCAGGATATTATCCTGAGGCAGAGTGTGTTCTGTGAAATGAAAACTTCGTCCTTGGAAATGTTTGAAAGCAGTTTGTGAAGTGCGGCTACTGCTATCAGTGCGAAAACATCGCATATGCATATCATCGCTGTAACTGCACCTGTAAGATTGCTTTTTATAACTCCGCTGCCTACCGATATCGCGCTGAACCATCCTGCGATTATGTAGGATGTGAACATCAGCACTATCAGCAGGAAAAACATTCCCAATACCAGAAGCCTTGAAAGCTTCAGCGATTTCATTTCTGACCAGCCTGTTAATTCGTTTACCATGGTAATTACCTCCAGATTCTTATTTTGCCCCGGGCGTCCCCTGAGCTTGATTGTATTATAGCATATATAAATGCGTTTGTCAATACTTTTTTATCGAAAAACAGTAATAAATTTTTGCAGCACGAAAAATCAATATCGTTTTATACCGTGAAAACAGACAGATGTATAGGATAAACAATACTTTACAATCGTTTTGAAATGTGCTATAATACTTAAAATTAAAGATGATTCAGCTATAAAATGAAAGGAGAAAACTGATATGTCGGCAATAAAAAATGATGATGTATCTCTTGGGCGGTTCATCAGTCTGGTACTAAGGCATGAACCTTCTGCGGCAGGAATTGAACTGGACAGCGAAGGCTGGGCAGTTGTGGACGACTTGATTCGAGGAGTCTGCGATACAGGAAGAAATCTGGATATGGAAACCCTTGAACGGATAGTCCGCGAAAACAATAAGAAGCGTTATTCCTTTAATGAAGATAAGACCAAAATAAGAGCCAATCAGGGTCACAGCATCGATGTTCATATCGATATGAAGATAATGAGTCCGCCCGATGTACTTTATCACGGGACTTCTGACAGGTTTATTGAAAGTATAAAGGAAAAGGGCATACTTAAAATGTCAAGGCAGTATGTTCATTTGTCTAAGGATATTGACACTGCCGTTAAAGTCGGGAAACGACACGGAAAACCTGTAGTACTTGTCATAGATACAGCTAAAATGTCTGCTGACGGATTTATTTTCCGCCTTTCAGATAACGGTGTATGGCAGAGTGAGGATATTCCGTGGAAGTACGTCGCTGAAATAAAATATCCATGAAAAACAAAAGTACCGCACTATTCAAAGTACGGTACTTATTTTTGTACAGCTATTATCTTACGTAAGCTTCAAGCCTGTATATCGGCATACCCATATCCGAAAAACGCTTTTCGTATTCGGTTACGATATTGCCCTCAAAACCGCTGTTATGCAGGTCGAGGGAAATGTTTTTGAGACCGTAGCCGTTCTCGGAGAACTGTTCCAGAGAAAACTCGAAAAAGTGCATATTATCGGTTTTCTGATGGATCTCTCCGCCTTCGGCGAGGAGACGCTTGTATATTTCAAGAAACTCTCCGTGAGTCAGTCTGTGGTTAGCGTAGGTGTTTTTGGGGTAGGGACAGCTAAAATTAAGGTATATGCGCTTTATGAGTCCCGCGGGGATAAAGCAGTCCAGGTATCTGGCGTTGCCCCTCATGAAGCGTACATTCTCTATGCCCTGTGCGATGACAGCCTCGGCTGCATCGACGATGACATTTGAGCTGACCTCAACTGCAAGGAAGTTCACATTCGGTTCGCGCTTTGCAAGTTCGCATATGAACTGACCTTTGCCGCAGCCGATCTCCAGTTCAACGGGATTATCGTTTCCAAAGATACCGGCGATATCCAGCAGGTCACGGTCGTCCTTTACAGAAAAATCAAGCACATCGCGGTCAAGATAAAGTATCTTATCGCCGCAGGCTGCAAGTCTTTCTTCGAGGTTGCTTTTTCTTCTCATTCTCATATATATTACTTCTCCTTACTGTACAATAAAATGTACTTGGTTATCTTATCTTCTTTTTTTGAAAACAGATGTCCTTCTGCCCTTTTTTAAGTTGTGCAGGAAATAATCCTGATCGGCAGTAACTCTTTTCCATTCGGTGGCAGAGCCTGTCAGCGGGTCGCCGAAGGGATACACCGACAGCATTATCTCCGGCAGACCATTACCGCCATAAAGGGGAGTGACGCGGAAAGTTAACTGGGCGGAAAGCGCATTCAGAAAATCTTCCTTGGTTGAAACTGTGCTCGGGTCGTATTCGGAAAGTTTGATATCGGTGAATTTTACCTGATATATCATCTTGCCGTCAGATTTTTTTACCAAAGGAAGATCATACCTTTCAGGAATAGCTTTTCCGTTTACATTTTTTATAAAAGTAAAGTCAGTGAAGCGAACGATGCCACTGTTCACAGCTTCACCTGAAATAGTTACGCATATGCCTGCATCAGAGGCTGCACCGATATTCTGCATACTGAAAGAGAATGGCAGCTCGTTTATCATGATCTCACCGCAGCTGACCATTTTAAGGCAGGGTTTGCCTGATGCAACGTGGTCGCCTAAGATCTCTTTTATCTCGTTTATAGCTTTGTTATTACTTTTACTCATACTTCAAACAGCACCCTTGTTCCTCCGCAATCGCGGATAGTCAGTATATGGCAGGCGCCATCGCCGAACACTCTGTCCATTTCTGCTTTGAATTCTTCAAGTTTGTTATTTGGCACGAATGCCTGAATCGTTCCTGCAAAACCGCCGCCGTGTACTCTGCACGCGCCTTCGCTGCCCAGTATCTTTTTTGCAAGATACAGCGCAATAGTCAGACCCTGTTCACGGACATTCACAGCCGAAAAGATATTTTGCAAATATGCCAGCGATGAATCGCCGCTTTCGTTTACAAGCTTTAAAAACTCGCTGAATCTACCTTTTTCAAGGGCGGCTTCCTGCTTTGCGACTCTCTCGTTCTCATCGAAGAAATGCAGAGCCCTCAGCACGGCTCTGTCCCCGCATTTTTCTCTTAGTGTGACGATATTCTCCATAACATCGTCCTTTGTTATTTCACGGAGAACTGTTTTACCGAAATGCTCGGCAATGCTCTTCATCTCGGGTGGGATAGCCGCATATTCGGGGGTAAGATCGGCGTGACTGCCTTTGGTATCGATGATGCAGAGCTTGTGACCACTTTCGGAAAAATCATAGTTTACGCACTGTACCAACGGAGCATCCTTGTCTTTGAAATCAATTGTTATCAGTCCGCCTACAGATGAAGCCATCTGATCCATCAGTCCAGAGGGTTTGCCAAAGTGGACATTTTCAGCATACTGAGCGATCTTAGCAATCTCAACATCGTTGATCTTGCCATCGTTGTAAAGTCCGTTAAGTATCGTTCCGATGATGACCTCATAAGCCGCTGATGAGGAAAGCCCCGAGCCCTGTAATACCTCGGAAGTCATATAAGCTTTGAAACCGCCAAGCTTATGACCGTTCTTTTTGAATCCATCAGCTACGCCTCGTATCAGGGCGGAGGAAGTGTTCTTTTCGTTCTCACGTGGTTCTGTATCGCAGATATCAACTACATCGGTAGGGAAGCCCTCGGATTTTACGGTGATATAGCCGTCATCGGCGGGTATTACCGCTGCGATAATGTCAAGTGAAACACCTGCGGCAAGCACGCAGCCAAGATTATGGTCGGTGTGATTTCCGCCGACTTCCGTTCTGCCAGGTGCGCTGAAAAAGAACTCAGGCTTTACACCAAAATACTTTTTGAATTCAACAGCCGCACTCCCGTAGCGGTGAAGCTGTTTTTCCATATTATCCTTGGTGTATATTTTGCCCATTGAAAGAATTTTCATGCTGATATCCTCCGTATTGCTCCGTATCCGTTACCCTTTTTTGTCATTGAAATGACTATCATTGTAATTATACTATATCCCGCTTTTTTTTGCAAGTATTTTTCCTGAATTAATTGACATTTTATCATGTATGTTTTATAATGGTAAAGAAAGGAAAGTGATAAATATGAAAATTCTTATATTGTTGACATCTGTATGCGTTCTGCTAACAGGATGCGGTAAGGTAAACGATAAAGCATCAAATGATGAAGTATCATCCGAAACAGCGACTCCTAGCGGTCCTTGTGTTATCCGTGATTCGGATCACAGTATCGTGACCTCAGACGGACGTATAAGTGAGAGCTTTGAATATTATTTTAAAGGTAAGAATACTGTTGCAGTTGATGTTACTGTCACAAATAACAGCGATAGAGAAGTAGGTATTAACTGTACTCCTCATTTCTGGGCGGAGACCGATCTCACTCCCGAGGACTTCAGTTTGGCATTTACTCAGCCATATCCGTGTACATATATTGATCCAGGGGAAAGTATTGTCGAAACGTATGAGTACTCTGAGCTTGAAGATGGATGGTCGAGTTGTGATATACATCTCAGGCTTTTTTGTGATCTTAATCACGGATATTATGACCCGAGTGAAATGGATTTCGATTTTACTGTAAATTATGATGATGTAGATTGGCAGGATTAATCATTGTATCTTCATATATTGATTTGTTAGATTGTGGCTTTGCTCGGACAATATGATATCTATTCGGCGGTGCAGGATATGCGCCGCTTTTTATTTACGGAAATGCCATTATTTGACTTTTGATATAAAGTTGATCTGTACCTCTTGCAATTTGGGGTGAAATGTGATATAATCAATTTATGTATTTATATTGTATCACGTATTTGTGAAATGAAGGCTGCTGAGAGCAGTCCTGCATGAAAGGAAAGATGGCTATGAAAAAACTGATGCTTGGTAATGAGGCATTTGCCAGAGGTCTGTACGAGGCGGGCTGTAAAGTCGTTTCGTCTTACCCGGGCACACCCTCTACCGAGATAACCGAGGCTGCTGCTAAGTATGAGGAGATATATGCTGAGTGGGCACCGAATGAGAAGGTCGCTATGGAGGTCGCACTTGGTGCTTCCATCGCAGGTGTAAGAAGCTTCTGCGGTATGAAGCACGTTGGTCTCAACGTTGCTGCCGATCCGCTTTATACTGCCGGTTATACAGGCGTTACAGGCGGTATGGTAATCGCTGTTGCTGATGATCCCGGTATGCACTCCTCTCAGAATGAGCAGGATTCCCGTCATCACGCTGCTGCATCAAAAACTATGATGATAGAACCTTCGGATTCCGCTGAGTGTAAGGAATACACCAAGATGGCATTCGAGCTTTCCGAAAAGTTCGATGTTCCTGTTATCGTAAGAATGTCCACAAGAGTTGCACATTCACAGTCGGCAGTTGAACTCTGCGACAGGGAAGAGAGAGAGCCTATACCTTATGAGAAGAACGCTGCCAAGTACGTTATGATGCCCGGCAACGCTATCCGCAGACATCCTGTTGTTGAGGACAGAATGAGAGCTATCGCTGAGTATGGTGAGAACTGCCCCCTCAATACAGTTGAGTACAATGATACCGAGATCGGTGTTGTTACCGCAGGTATCTGCTATCAGTATGCTAAGGAAGCACTGGGCGACAAGGTAAGCTACCTGAAACTTGGTATTGTGAACCCCATGCCTATCAATATCATCAAGGATTTCGCTTCCAAGTGCAAGAAGATAATCGTTATCGAGGAACTCGACGATGTTATCGAAACACACTGCAAGAAGAACGGCATCGAATGTCAGGGTAAGGAACTCTTCGGCTGGCTTGGAGAGATAAATCAGGTCATTATCAGGGATAAGGTACTGGGTATCAAGCCCGAGTTTGATACATTCGAGGATACTGTTCCCGTTAGACCTCCCGTAATGTGCGCAGGCTGCCCTCACAGAGGCCTGTTCTACTGCCTGAGCAAGCTGAAAGTTACCGTATCGGGCGATATCGGCTGCTATACACTGGGTGCTACCGCTCCTCTGTGCGCTATGGATTCCACTATATGCATGGGCGCATCCATATCCGCACTCCACGGCTACAACAAGGCTCTCGGAGCTGACGCTGAGAAGAAGTCCGTCGCTGTTATCGGTGATTCCACATTCATGCACAGCGGTATGACAGGACTTGTTAACATAGCTTACAACGCTACAAATTCCACTGTTATCATACTGGATAACTCCATCACAGGTATGACAGGTCATCAGCAGAACCCCACAACAGGCAAAAACCTCAAGGGCGACCCTGCTGCTGCTGTAAATCTTGAAGAACTCTGCCACGCTATCGGCATCAAGAGTGTCCGCGTTGTGGACCCCTATCACATGGCTGAAACTGAGGCAGTGATCAAGGAAGAACTTGCTAAGGAAGAGCCTTCCGTTATCATTTCAAGAAGACCCTGCGCTTTGCTGAAATACGTTAAGCACAAGCCTGCACTCCACTGCGATCAGGACAAGTGCGTAGGCTGCAAGCAGTGTCTGAAGATAGGATGTCCAGCTATATCCATACATGACGGCAAGATGGTCATTGACCATACCCAGTGTGTAGGCTGCGGTATCTGCACTGAGATGTGCAAGCTGGGAGCTATCAAAGGAGAAGAGTAATATATGTATTTTGATGACGATGACAGCAAGATAGCAGGCGCTGTCGGGGCTGTCATAGGTGCAGCTCTCGGCGTTGGTTTATGGTGTCTTATAGGGCTTCTTGGCAGGATAGCTTTTATAGGCGGTATCGCTATCTGCTTGGGTTCACTGGGCGGTTACTATCTTCTTGGCAAGGGCATGAGCAAGACTGGACTTATCATATCGCTTGTGATTATAGTTCTGGCA
Source organism: Ruminococcus albus AD2013 (assembly GCF_000526775.1). Classification (NCBI taxonomy): domain Bacteria; kingdom Bacillati; phylum Bacillota; class Clostridia; order Eubacteriales; family Oscillospiraceae; genus Hominimerdicola; species Hominimerdicola alba. Next base: position 1,373,952 of record NZ_JAGS01000001.1, on the reverse strand, counting down.
GTTTATTTCGCCACAAGGCTCAACTACGCCATATCACTTTACCGTGCTTTTGATGGCGAGGTCTCTTTCGGAAAGTGTTACAGCGGCGTTATCAAGCTGCTTGCTGCTTTTGGTGAGAAGGGATCTTTCTATAAAGATCTGATTTTCGGATATCTCATAACCATCGGCGGCGGATTTATGGCGCTGATGAAACTCGGTGTCATAGATAGCTGATATTTAAGGAGATGAGCTTGACATGGACTATAAAGTAAATATCGTTCAGGAGATATATCATAAATTTGAAGAGTGGCTCGACAGCCTGCTCGATAATAATGATATGCCCGAAGATACAGCGGCTTATAACTTCAACCTCTACGACGAGGCGATGGAGGGCATTGTCTACGGCATACAGATAGTTGCCTGCGACAAGTTCGACCCCGATGACAAGGGCGGCGACTGGGCTTGTCATATGGTGTGGTATTCCGAGGAAGATATTTTCTGTCTTGACTTTTCCGATGAAGAGGACAGCAGCTTTGAATACGTGCAGGCAGTGTTCACGGCGTTTGTGAAGAAGTACCTCGATGAGGGAAAGCACAGAGAGCTTCTTCTTGCTTCCCGCGGGATAGGCATAGGTCATGTTGAAGGCGATCTTGATATAATATATGTTAACAATAAGGAGTTGTAATAAATGGAAACTAAGTCTATAATGATAGTCGGCGTAGGCGGACAGGGTTCGCTGCTGGCTTCAAGGATATTAGGTAATGTACTGCTCTCGCAGGGCTTTGATGTTAAGGTCAGCGAGGTACACGGCATGAGCCAGCGCGGCGGCTCGGTAGTTACCTATGTAAAATATGGCGATAAGGTATATTCGCCTGTTGTTGAAAAGGGCGAGGCTGATATCATAATCAGCTTTGAGCAGCTGGAGGCTGCAAGATATGTTCAGTTCCTGAAAAAGGGCGGTCATATCGTTACATCCACTCAGCAGATAGATCCTATGCCCGTGATCAACGGCACAGCAGTTTATCCCGATGATATCATCGGCAAACTGAAAAAGCAGGGCATCAGTGTTATCGATGTTGATGCGCTGACACTGGCTGAGCAGGCAGGTACTTCTAAGGCTTCAAACGTTGTCCTGATGGGCGTTGTATCCATGAAAATGGATTTCTCCGAGGACGTATGGCAGGCAGCACTTGAAAACTGCGTACCCGCTAAATTCCTGGAGCTGAACAAGAAGGCTTTTGCTCTTGGCAGAGCAGCAGTCTGAATAATATTATCGGATAATTGCAGTCATTTTTCGTAAAGCTTTGACTGCTCAGGTAAACGGCATAAGTTTCGGAAAATTCGGCATTTGTTCGGATAAAGAGAGATTATGTCGTTTACTAAAAACCAAAGCGATTTAGCGGTTTAAAATATCAAATTTCAAATGGAAATAATCGGTAATTTATGGTATGGCATGGAACGTTCATACATATCTTACCAGAAGGAGTTGAAACCAATGGCTGAGAAGATCTATTGGAACAAGGATATCGAGACTATGGAACTCGATAAAATGAAGGCTCTCCAGAGCGAGAGACTTGTCAAGCAGGTAAGACACGTATGGGATCATGTTCCTTACTATCGTGACCTGATGGAGAAGAAGGGAGTTACTCCCGATGATATTAAGAGCATCGATGACCTGCACAAGCTGCCATTCATATCTAAGGCTGACCTGAGGGATAATTATCCAGACGGTCTGCTGGCAGTACCCAAATCTGAGTGTGTTCGTATACACGCAACAAGCGGTACAACAGGCAAGAGAGCGATTGCTTTCTATACCCAGAACGATGTTGATATCTGGGAAAACTGTGTAGCACGTGCTATCACAGCAGCAGGCGGCACTAAGGATGATGTTGTCCATGTTGCTTACGGCTATGGTCTGTTCACAGGTGGTCTGGGACTTCACGGCGGATCTCATAAGGTCGGATGTCTGACACTGCCTGTTTCTTCGGGCAATACCGAGAGACAGATACAGTTCATGCAGGATCTTGGTTCTACTATTCTCTGCTGTACACCTTCCTATGCGGCATACATTGGCGAGACTTTGCAGGAAATGGGTCTTACTCCCGATGATATCAAGCTCAAGGCAGGTATCTTTGGTGCAGAGCCCTGGACAGAGGAGATGCGCAAGCAGATCGAAGAGAGCCTCGGTATAAAGGCATATGATATCTATGGTCTTACTGAGACTTCCGGTCCCGGTGTGGCTTTTGAATGTGAAGAACAGACAGGTATGCACATAAACGAAGACCACTTCATCGCTGAAATAATCGATCCCGATACCGGTGAGGTACTTCCCGAGGGTGAAAAGGGCGAGCTGGTGTTCACAAGCATCACCAAGGAAGCTTTCCCTCTGCTGAGATACCGCACAAGAGACATCTGCATTCTCAACCGCAAAAAATGTTCCTGCGGCAGAACACTCATCAAGATGTGCAAGCCCATGGGCAGAAGCGATGATATGCTGATAATCAAGGGCGTAAACGTATTCCCGTCCCAGATCGAGACCGTTCTGCTGAAGGACTTCAAGGCTCAGCCCAACTATCAGATCGTAGTTGACAGAATAGGTAATGCAGATACCTTTGAGATCAAGGTAGAACTGACAGACGATATGATCGGTGATACCATCAAGTCCGTATCTGAACTTGAAAAGAAGCTCAGCGCTGATATCGTACAGATACTCGGCATAAAGGCTAAGATAAGCCTTGTTGAGCCTAAGAGCATCCCACGTTCAGAGGGTAAGGCTGTCAGAGTTATCGACAAGAGGAAACTGGTATGAGTTGTCTGGGTGTGCTTTTTGCAGTCCCCGAAGATGTTGTCAGAAAACTCGGAGATATGCTATTGGAAGAACGCCCCGAATATATATCCGAGGAACTGGAGGAGGAGTATTTCGAGGAATATCCAGAGCGTACTTATGAACTCGACAAGTCCTGGGATGCTATGCACCGCTTGCTGACAGACGGAACGCTTTCCTTTGGCGGCGAAGAACCTCTTGCAAAGGCTGTGCTTGGCGGTGAGGTACTTTATTTCGATGAAGATCACGATGACTACATCATTACAGCTAAAACTCCCGATGAAGTCAGAAAAGTATATGAAGCTTTGCAGGGTCTTGAAGACAGTGAGATCAGGCGCAGATACTTTGCTATCCCTGCCGATGAGTACGAAGACAAGGGCGAAGAAGACTACGAGTATACGCTGGAATATCTGCAGGATAGTCTTAGTTTTTGGAGATATGCGGCAGAACATGGTCTGTGGGTGCTTTTTACAGCCGACCAATAGAAAGAGATATTAAGGAGACGATTGAATGATCTTAGGTATAGGGGCGGCAGTGTATGCGATACTGTTCTTTCTGATGCGCAAAGATATTCTTGGAAATGGCGCGAAAGGCATCAGAGTATCCGCTTTCCTTGCTGTGATTATATCCATGGTCTGTTGGGTGGTCAATTCCGCAATTTTGGGAAACACTGATCTTTACTCTGCGACCAATTATAGGATCACTGACTATGATCCTGTAAATTTTCCTGCTTTAGTTGTGATATTTTTAGGCACTTTTATAGGTCTTACAGCATCTACAGTTGAAATGGTAACTAAGAGAAAAGCTGATAACCGCAGGATGTTAAAAGAGATGGAGAAGCTTGAAAAAGACGATCTAAATAATCGATAAACAGCTTGCAGATCTTGTGCAATCATCACATCTAACGCTCCGTATATTTGTTGATAATCACATCAAAAAAATCAATCTCCGAAACGTATATATTATGTGAGCGGCAGGTAGCCGCAGAACTGATACAAAACTATTACGGAGAGAACAACAATGATGTGATTTCACGGCGTTGCTGTTTACTATTAAAAGAACGGAGCAGCATAATAAAGACTATCAAAAAAAACGATAAACAAGAAAGAAGGTTAGAACAATGACTATAAAGCAGTTATCTATATTTGTTGAAAACAAGCCCGGCAGACTGTCGGACGTTACACATACCCTCAAAGACGGCAATATCAATATCCGAGCTATAACTACTGCTGACAGCAGTGATTTCGGTATCCTCAGACTTATCGTTGATGATACCGACAAGGCTATCGAGTGCCTGAAAGAGGCTGATTACCTGGTAAAGGTAACAAATGTCATCGCAGTTACCGCTGAGGACAAGCCGGGCGGAATGGCTTCTATCATGAAGACCCTTTACAAGGCTAACATCAGTGTTGAGTATATGTACTCCGCTTTTCTGAATCCCTCCGAGGTAACAGCCTGCCTTATACTCCGCGTTGACAGCAACGAAAATGCTATCGAGGCGCTGACCGATGCAGGTTACAGACTTCTTGCCGCTGACGAACTTACAAAGTTCTGATGTGAAGAAAGGGTCTGATTTTAATTGAAAAAAAGAATATTTGCGCTGATCACCGTTTTAGTTTTGATCACAGTTACAGCTATGCCTGTATACGCCGATATGGGTCCCAAGCCCAGCATTGATCTTACAGTGAAAAATACTCCCGATGAGGATACCTAGAAGGAAGAGGCGCACGCTATGCGATCGTTGCAAATATTCTAAGCTTTGTGCTGAGTTTGCCTATGTGGTTCATTTTAGAGTTTTTTTCAGGATAAGCATATAGTTTACAGGTGCTTCCGTATTAGGGAGCACCTGCTTTTTGTGTGAATAAAATGTTAATCGAAGCTAACATTTATCTTCCTAATATGCTCGAAAACCAACGGGATATATAGGTTTTATTGAATTTGCAATTCACATCATTTATCTCAAATATTACGTATTTACTGTGTATTTTTAGCTTTCGCAGGCAGTAATGCAATTATAAAAATGATATTATATCAGACTAACTATTGAATTGGTTAGCCGCAACTAATCGTTTATTAATATTTCATTAAATTTTCATAAAATCCCTTGACTATTCGTGAAAATGTGCTATTATATATTATGGAGAACGGAAAAGAAGGCTGTTTCTCCGTTAAGGATTTCAAGGAGGTATATTACTATGGCTTATAAGATCAGTGAAGATTGCATCGGTTGCGGCGCTTGCGCTGCTGAATGTCCTGTTGGCGCTATTTCCGAGGCTGATGGCAAGTATGCTATTGACGCATCTGCTTGTCTGGATTGCGGCGCTTGTGCAGGTACTTGCCCTGTTGGTGCTCCTCAGGCTGAGTAATTATTGCAAAAATAATATCCGTTCCGTTTGGAGCGGATATTTTTTTGTCTGTATATTGCGCAATTTAATGATTTTACTATAAACAAGGAAAACGAGCCTGTCTGTTTTTATCGGATAGGCTCGTTATTATATCTCGAATTATTTCGTATTTCGGTTATTAATTTTAGTGCAGCAAAAAACGGCAGTTTCCGAAGAAACTGCCGTTAAAGATCATTCTATTACCTTACAGTAACTTTTATATAGTTCTTAACAGGATTATTAGGTGTCCATTCGCCGTTGACCTTAGCTGCGATTGCGACCCTATAGGTCATGCCGGGTGTCAGGTTCTTGGGAGTGATGTAGCTGAGAGTAGATGCAGGTATCTTGGATGTCTGAACTCTCCACTTACCAGCAAGATATACAGCTATGCCGTAGTTAGTAGCGCCCTTTACAGGTGACCAGCTGAATCTTATCTGGTGATACTGTTCGCTGTATTCTACTTTAACATTGATCACAGGATCATTTGTAGAACTGCTCTCTGTCTTTGTTTTAAAGGTTATAGCCTTTGAGAAATCTCCGCTGTAGCTTCCGTTCTTATTTGCAAGAACAGCTACCTTGTAGCTTGTGCCTGCCTTCAGACCGCTGAAGTTGTAGGAAGTACTTGCTGTTTCAGCAAGCTTGGACCACTTGCCGTTGGTGTAACCGAATACGCCGTACTTGGAAACACCGTCAACACTGTTCCAGCTGATGGAAGCAGTAGAAGTAGTGGTGGATTTGCAGGTAACGGTAGGTTCGGTAGTTTCTTCAGGCTCGTCAAATTCAGGCTTTGAACCGTCAGGCTCAATACCGCCAACAAGCTTATCTCCGCTGTATACGCAGATATTCTCTGTCTTGACTTCTGTACCTGTTGCGAAGAATGCATCATCTACCTCATAGATCTTGAGATCCTTGTAGCTTGGGTCATCGGTAGGATCCCAATTGTCACCGTAGTAAAGACCAACAGTGAACTGATACTTCTTGCCTGAGTTTGCGATGTTGTAATCGTCCCACTTGATCTCGGCATAGTACATATCGTTCATCTTGTCGTACTTGTAAGGACCGCTGATTGTACCGTTAGCGGGAGCGGCTTCTACAGCAGCCTGATCGTAAAGCTCGGAAACCTTGATATTGTTGGGGTCTTTCATACCCTTTGTGCTGAAGTAGTAACGTACTGTAAGATCTTCAACCTTCTTGGTGGAAGCAGTCATTACATAAAGGGAAACCTTGGTAACGCCTGCGCCGTCAGAATGGAGATCATCGATACCGCAGGCTGTTACCCAACACTCATTGCTGGTCGAACCGCCGTTGGAGCCCGAGAATGTAGGCTTGGGAGGGAAGTTCTTGGTAGGAGCCATCTGAGAAGTACCGTAGTACTTGTAAAGACCTGCGCTTGCGCCTACGAAAGCTGCGTTGTAGTCGATAGTAACTTCGTTGTAGATCCAGTCTTTGGTTATATCATTGTGACGATCCTGATTGTCGGGACCACCTGCAAGTGCGCCAAAGAGTACATATCTCTGGGGATCGGGATCTTCACACTTGGTAAGACCTGAACTTGCTCTGTGGTGAGGATACTGTACAGAATTCTCGTTGAAGCCTACGATGAAGCTTCTGCTTCCGTGAAGTTCGTCATCGCTCCATGGCTTAGGCTCACCGTTCTTCTCAGCTGCATTGTTTTCCTCGATACGCTCAAGATAGGTGATATCATTGTTGCCCATGATGTATTCCATCTGGCTCTTAGCCCAGTCACTGTACTTATTGGGCTTATCACCGTTGTACTTGGTGTATACCAGTGCTTCCAGCTGTGCAGCAGTGTTGTAACGTGCACTGCCCCATGTATCCAGCCACCAGTAACCCTGAGGTGTTACTTTACCTACGCCGCCTGTCATATAATTATTTATAGCCTTCTCAACAGACTCCCAGCAGTTCATCTGCTCATAGGGGCTCTTGTTTGCAGCTTTTTTGAATTCCTCAATGAAATCGGGATAAACGTATTCGCCCTTGGTGTAAGGAGTATCTCTGCATATCTCACCGAGTACGCACTGTACTCCGCCCCATACGTCGTTCCAGCAGTGTACATAGCAGGGTGCTGCATAGAAGTCATAGTTGGGGTAGATCTCTTCGAGATACATATGATCGCCGGTTATCTTGTATAGCCAAGCAGCAGCCCAGCAGTAATCGTCTTCCCATTTGCCGGATCTGTAATAGCCCTTAGGACCGTCGCCGTTATCGGAAAGATCCTTAGGATTATCCATAGCGAACTTGAAGAGTGCCTTTGCGTATTTAAGGCTCTTCTGAGCATAGGTCTTGTCAGTGTCCTTGAAGTTCAGATAGTTGATAGCCAGCGAAGCTGCAGCAGATGCTGCATAGTCAGTCTGAGGCTTCTCGGGTGTCAGGAAGAATGCAGATCTTGCCATTTCGTCCATCTCGGGTGAATTCCAGAAACTGTGATCCAGATCACCATCACCTACCTGATAGCAGTGAAGAACGACATCACCGTTCTTGTCAAGGAAAGTACACTTCATAAGGTAGTCGTTGAAATGACGAAGTATGGTCTCGATGTGATCCTGTTCACCGATCTTGATGTAAGAATCACGGAATTCGTAATAACCCCAGCCAACTGTTGAAGCGGCATAGTTCTCGGGCATACCGAATTTAACGTGGTCACCTGCATCGTGGTAACCGCCTGCTACATCAACATAGCCGTCACCGTCGGGGTCAAGAAGACTCTTGTACTTCTTGATCTGTGATTCGGTCAGGTTTACACCTTCCCAGTCCTCGATTGGGTGGAGCGGAACTTTTGAATCATAGGTATGACAATTTCCTCTCCATTCAAAGCGGTTGTTTCCTTCAACGTCATCACCGCACATATTTGCATCGTAGAAGTACATAGAGTACTGCAATGCTCTTGCGAAGTCGTACTTGACGCTTGAAGAATTGGCAAGTGCATCCTTGAGCTCATCAGCTGCATGAACAGCAGGGGCAAAGTATGCCGCCTGACTCAGCACGAGAGACGCACTTGCTGCTGCTGCCAGCAGCCTGTTTCTTAACTTCATGATATTCTCCTCCTCAAAAGATTTTATATTCTGAATCAACAGCACTATCATAAAAGAAGAGCTTTTCCTGATTTACGGTAAAAGTATGGGGCTTTCTTCGCAGATATTGTTATTGATTATCAGACGTTGAATGATTTGATGATACCTGCCGTGTACTTCTGTATATCAATGGCATCAAGTTCGGTCAGACCATCATCGCTGTTATTGACATCGGCATTTTTCAGACCCTGTGCTGATATAGTATACTTTTTAGGAGCAGCAAGATACTGCTTTACAAGCACAGCATCGGATATATCAACTTCTCCGTCACAGTTTGCATCACCGTAAAGCGCTTTAGCCTTTGCAGTCGTGCTTTCTGCTATAGGATAAGTTTTCAGATTGGGAAGCTCATCGAGAGTTATACAATATTCACTTGTATAAACGTCGATGAGATTATCTACAGGATTGTTTTGTTCACTTGTAAGGTAGTTCATATACCAGGGGCAGAAATAGAGCCAGTGAGCCTTTTCATTCACAAGATTTTCGATAGAAGGTATAGAGTCATTTTCAGACATAGTTACCATCTTTTGACCATCGGTACTCTGGACAAGGCTGTAGAATGTTGCGGAGATAGCGCTGAGATTAGGCAGACCGTCTTTGGCGTTGTACTTGTCGCAGCCAACGATATCAACTACATCATCACCAGGATACCATTCCGATGCAGCAGGTGAAGTTGAACCTGTCCATATCCAGATAAGGTTATCCAGACCGTATACATTTGTAAGCTGATCATAAAGCAGACGGTAGAGCTTCTTGCAGGGTTCTGCACCCTCTGCACCCCACCAGAACCAAGCACCCTCGGCTTCGTGGAGAGGTCTCCACAGAACAGGAACATCGGCATCTTTCAGCTTTTTAAGTTCTCCTGCGATAAGCTTTATATCAGCCATGAGAACTTCATTTTCCCATGTACCTTCCTCAAGGGCTTTTGTTATGCTGAAAGTTGTATATTTATCACTTGCGGATTTAACATAGAACGCAATATCGCTGCTGCCTTTTTCGCAGGGAACGTTCCAGTGCCATGTCATAGTTACGATGCCGTGATACTTGTTTGTCCACTCGATAGCACGCTCGGGAGCATCATCTCTCCATGTGGAGGAGGTGCTGTATGCAAGCAGATCGATACCGCGTATCGCTGGCTGTTTACCTGTCTTGTCGAGGATATACTCAAATTCTGCTTCGTTGTCCTTTATAAATACATCGGGACTGTTCCATGAATTATAGTTGTGAGAACCGCAGTACTCCTGCTGACCTGCGATTATATGTTTGCCATACTGGTCACGCAGATAGCTGTAGAGACGCTTTGTGGAATCCGAAGCATTAGGATTTGAAAGTTCGGTTGTCGGTGAAAGGTTTGCGATATGTTCTGGAGCAGGTTCTACCTTTAAATAGTCAAAATAAGTATAGCCCCAGTATCCTTCTAGCTCGATGGTATTCTTTCCCTTGTTCAGCAGAACGATTCCGCCCGAAACTTCTCCGAAAGATTCGTTGTACGGAAAAGTCAGTTCTCCCTGATTAACACCGTTTACGTTGAGATACTGTACTTTTCTGTTTCTGTCGCTCGGCTGACAGTAGCAGAAAGTCAGCTGATAAAGACCTTTTTCGGGTGCGTTGACTTCAACGCTGACAGTAGTACCTTTCTGGTCGAGATAGGAGAAACCTTTTCCCGAGAAATTCGATAGGTCGGTAGCATCGCTCCAGTCTCCTCCGCGTTTAAGACCCTCAGTTCCGTTGGAAAATATCTTTCCGCCGGATGTTTTGCCGTTTTCAAATTCGTAGATCTGAACGTTTCCGCCTGCTGCTGTAACAGGATAAGTTACGGCAGAAGGTACAACAGCCGAGGCAGCTATGATAGCCGCTACTACTGCTGACACTGTTTTTAATACTTTCTTTCTCATCTTCATTTTCATTCATCCCTTCAGAGCACTTGTGTCTGAGATGCTTAAATTATCTTAATCGAAATAATTTAATTAATCTACAGACAAATCATACCATGTAAACTCCATACTATAATATATCACGTTTCGGGGCAAATTGCAATAGTTTCCACAAAAAATTAAATATTTAATATTGCTGATTTAAAAATATTCCAGTCAAAAGTTGCGAATGCTGTAGATCCAATATTTTTTTTCTTGATTTAGAATGCTTAATGCGGCAGTTAAGCTGAGGTGACAACTTAGTATTATAGAATATGTTAATCAGGTGATGTGCCAAAGGTTAATAATAGTAAAAATGTTACGTACAGATATTATTGACAAAATCTGGAATAATATATCATAAATTGAAACCCAGATATCACAAATGCATATCAAAAAATTAATCTACAAATATAATAAAAAATAACACTTGACAACAAATGATGTCTGTGCTATAATTTTTAACAATAACAATAGCGTATACGAAAATAATATGTATAATGGCTGTGTTTAGGAGAAAATGACAAAATTATATGGACTATTCGGCAATTGGATAAGCTCCGATAATATAATTGACAATGTCTGTTTCAGAAAAAACGAATATAAAAATATTAGTCTGGATATAAGAATATTATTGTATTTTAATGTCATGGCGTAAATACTAAAACTGATATATCGGCTTGAAAAAGCGCCATTACTCGTTAATATTTACGCGCTTAATAAAAAGTCTTATATATTGAGTGTTGTCTGATTAGTATACATGACAAATTCCTAAAGATACCTGAGTTATATTATCAGCATATCTTTATGTTGAAAACGGATATTCATTCGGCATATCACGCAGCCATACCTTAATCAAATCGATAGAGTGCACAAGGAATGCACTTTACGAACAGAAGGACACTTCTGTATAATATGAAATATGGGAGACCAATACAGATTGGAGGAAGACGTTATGTCAAGATCGAAGACGATCACCAAAAGATTATTGTCAGTACTGTCATCAGCGGCACTGGCAGCTTCTTGCTTTGCAGCTGCAGGTGGAGCGATACCGGCTGTGACAGCAACCGCTCTTGAAGCGGGACAGGTAGCAAACCCCGTGATATGGGCAGATGTTCCTGACCCTGATATCATCAGAGTAGGAGATACTTACTACATGGTAAGTACCACAATGTTCTTCACGCCTGGCGTTCCTGTAATGAAATCGAAAGACCTTGTTTCATGGGAGATATGCTCTTATGTATATGATACCATGGCTGACGGTGCTAAACAGACCCTCTCAAACGGTCAGCACGATTACGCTCACGGTTCATGGGCGGCGAGTCTCAGGTATAACAAGGGAACATTCTATGTATTTTTTGGAAGCTACGGCACGAATAAATCCTACATATACAAGACTAACAATATCGAAAGCGGCAACTGGACAAAGAGCGAGATAAGCGGAATGTACCACGATGCTTCGATACTTTTCGATGATGACGGAAGGAACTATCTCGTTTATGGCGGCGGCGGAGAGATCAAGATCAAGGAACTCAATTCCCAGATGACAGGTTTTGCATACGGCGCTCAGGAACGCACCATAATCAAAACTGGTCTTTCTGGACTAGCGGGTGAAGGTTCACACATCCAGAAGATTAACGGTTACTATTATGTCTTCCTGATAGCATGGCCAAACGGCAGCGGAAGAACAGAGCTTTGCTATAGAAGCAAGAGCTTGACCGGTTCATTTGAAGGCAAGACTGTACTCAATTCTGGTCTGGGAACTTACGGCTCTGGCGTAGCTCAGGGCGGCATAGTTGATACTCCCGACGGAAACTGGTACGGTCTTCTCTTCCAGGATCACGGTGCAGTAGGACGTATACCTGTTCTTGTACCTGTTACATGGCAGAACAACTGGCCTATGATGGGTGTTAACGGAAAGGCTCCCGTGGTACTTGATATGTCGGGAAATCATACAGGTACACAGCTTGCTAAAGATGATGAGTTCAGTTACAGCTCCAACAAGCTTAAACTTGAATGGCAGTGGAACCATAATCCCGATAATAATTACTGGTCTGTTACCGAAAGACCGGGCTGGCTCCGCCTTAAAAACGGATACACAGCAAAGAGCATTATCCATGCCAGAAATACCCTGACCATGAGGACAGAAGGTCCGTCATGCTCAGGTGTCATAAAGATGGATGTTTCTCACATGAAGCCGGGAGACTATGCAGGTCTTTCCGCTTTCCAGTATAATTACGGAAATGTCGGTGTACGTGTTACCGACAGCGGTGAAAAGAAGATCTACATGGCTACAAACGGCAATTATAACGGCAACAGCGATGTAATGAACAGTTCGGACAAGATCCAGGAAGAAGTATCTCTCAGCAGTAACACAGTATACCTCAAGACTGATTTCCAGTTTAATACCGTTGACAGCAACTACAATGTATCAAATAATATCGATAAGGTAAACTTCTACTACTCTCTCGATGGCGCTAACTGGAAAAAGATCGGCACACAGGTTGGTATGACCTATGACCTGAAACTTTTCACAGGTTACAGAAATGCTATTTACAGCTATGCTACAAAATCCACAGGCGGTTATGTAGATGTAGACTATTTTGACTACGAGCGTGCAGAGTGGAATGCGCCTTCGATTGTTGAACCCGATGCTGATGGCTACTGGATACATGATACTTTTGAAAGCGGAACAGATAAATGGTCTGCAAGAGGAAGCTGTACAGCTTCTGTCAGCTCGAATTCAAAACTTAGCGGTTCTAAGTCACTCAGTTTCTCCGGAAGAACATCTACATGGAACGGCGGACAGAGATCCCTGAGTACAAGTACATTTATACCAGGAAAGAGCTACGCATTCAGTGCCTGCTTTACAAATCTTGATGGTTCTGACACTACCGAATATAAACTAACATTGCAGTACGATCTGAACGGTGAGACTAATTATGCAAAGATAGCTCAGGCTACAGGCAACCGCGGCAAATATGTTCAGCTCTACAACTCCGCATATACTATCCCCTCGGGAGCTACAAACCTTGTACTTGTGGCAGAGACTACTGAAGACACCTGTGATTTCTATTTAGATGAAGTTATCGTAGCACCTGCAGGAACAAAGATTACCGCATCAGGCACCTCAACTGCACAGACAGTTTCAAGCACCTATCTGTTCCACGATACTTTTGAAAACGGTACAGATGACTGGTCAGCTAGAGGCGGCTGTACAGCCGAGACAAGTTCCGATACAAAGTATAAGGGTACCAGGTCACTGAGCCTTTCGGGAAGAACCTCTGCATGGCACGGCGGAATGAAAACACTGAGCACAAGTACATTCGTGCCCGGCAAGAGTTACGCATTCAGTGCCTGCTTTACAAATATACAGGGTTCAGATCCTACAGAATTCAAACTCACATTGCAGTACGACCTGAACGGTGAGACAAAGTATGACAAGATAGCTCAGACTTATGCAAACCGCGGTGAGTATGTTCAGCTCTACAACGCTAAATATACTATACCTTCGGGTGCTGAAAATCTTGTTCTCATAGCTGAGACTACTGAGGAGACCTGCGATTTCTTTATAGATGAAGTTATTGCCGCTCCCGCAGGAACAAAGATCGACGGACCAAAGTCAAATGTAGTTATTGCAAAGGGTCCTGCAAGAGGCGACATTGACCTCGATGGCGAGATCACAGTTATGGATCTTGTTGAACTCAAGAGAGGTATTTCCAAGGGATTTGTAAACGATACTTCCAAGAAGAATGCAGATATCGATCAGAGCGGTACTATCGACAAAAATGATGTATCTTACCTTGAGTCATATCTTTTAGGCAAGATCACAGAATTCCCTGAGTTAAAACCCGAAAAAGAACCTTACAAATACAACTCAAATCTCCAGTACAAAGAAGCTCCGAGCAGCTACTTCAAACAGCCCTCAAAGCACGGTACCGTTGTCAAGGAATACTATAACGGCATCAACGGAAACAATGTTATGAACGTGTATCTGCCCTATGGCTATGACAAATCGAAGAAGTACAATGTCTTCTATCTGATGCACGGTGGTGGAGAAAATGAGAATACCTGCTTCAACGATACTTCCATCGAGATCGACCTTATGCTGGACAATATGATCGCAAACGGTGATATCGAACCGATGATCGTTGTAACTCCTACCTTTAATAAGGCTTCCAGCGCTGATGGAGTATGGGACGAAATGCGCAGGAGCATCATACCGTATGTTGAAGGCAAGTATTCCACCTACGCTAACGGCAATACCAGCATCAGTAGCCTGAAAGCCTCCAGATATCACCGTGCATACGGCGGATTCTCAATGGGCGGCGGTTCAACATGGGCAAACTTCAATAACAACCTTGATATCATTGCATACTTCATGCCCCTGTCAGGTCACTGCTGGGACGGTGCAGGAAAAGTTTTGAGTTCGGCAAGAAATTCCGGATTTAAGAAAAATGAGTACTTTGTTCTTGCAGCAACCGGTACCAAGGATATCGCATATGAAAACATGGTTCCGATGATAAACGAGCTTAAAAAGAATACCGATGTATTTACTTACACAAGTGACTTCTCAAAGGGTAATCTTTACTTCCTTGAAGCGCCCAACAATACCCACTGGTGGGGCTATGTAAGACATTACATCTATGATGCTCTGCCTTATTTCTTCCATGAGGGTCAGTGATACATTTTAGTGCAAGGTTTTTAAGAATAGCTTTATCCCTATATGGTGTGCTATAACAGAAAGGCAGTCACATTCTGGTGTGACTGCCTTTTCGCTTTTTGGGTTTTTTGGGTTTATATTTATTACGTGATCGTTTTTTATTGTAAATCGAAAAACACATGTGATATCTTTAAATATTCACTCGAATTATATAATCGAGCAGATTACAGCAGAAAAAAACAGCGATATGTCTTATGTCTGGCATGTCGCTGTTATTATGGTATTTTTATTCAATCATCAAGTATCTTAAATGTGAATAAAAGCATACGCAATCCGCCGAAAGATATCATCAATTTGCGATATTCTTCATTGGAAACTCTGCCGCCGATGCCCATAAGGTCGTAGATGACATTTGCTTCCTGCATTTTCTGACCTGTTCTCACAAAACCCGCGCGTTCGTAAAATCGAAGCCTGTTCACACGCTGCTGATAGTTTTCATACTTCTTTTCGACTTCCTCAATAGCAAGAAACAGCCGTCTTCCGCCGTATTTTTTACGAGCCGCTTTTAGTATCGCTGTGCCGTATCCTTTCCCGCGCTGATCATCATCAACGGCAAAATAGAATACATAACTGATGTCGAGATAATTCACAGTATACAGAAAACCTATCCATTTATCGCCGTCACGACAGCTGAAAAAATTAACATTCGGTTTTTTAGCGCCCCTTACAAGTATCCTGAAAGGTGCGCGTTCATCTGAGGGAAAAGCTGTATTATAAAGACGCTCGATTTTTTCAAGATCGGATTTGTCGCGTTTTATGTTTATCAGTCTGATATTCATGGCTGTCACCTGCTTTATGTTTTATTATACTTATAGTGTTAAAAATCTTCATTAAAGAAGTCAGTATCTATTCTTTTTACTTTGTACGTAGATATAGTCGAAACACCGAGATCGAATTCTAATTATTATATACAGTATATCATCATAAAATAATAAAGTCAACGGGTTTATACTTTATTTTAGATCATTGCTATGTTATATAGTGGGATTTAAGCTATCAGTATGTGTCTGTTTACGCTTATAAGGAAACCGACGAACAAAATAGTTCGCCGGTCACTTTTTATTTAACTTCTCTGAACAATATTTCATCATTCAGAAAATCACCTATCTTTACTTCGTTATATTCACTGATCTCAACTATGTTGAAAAACCAACCGCCTCCAAGTGGTCTGGTTCTTTCAGGACTGCGATCATATATCTGAGCGGATGTTTCTATTTTATCACTCAGAAAACTGTTCCTTTTTAAAAGTTTCATATTATTTGATGTAACAGACCAATTACCGAGCATACGTATTGTTTCTTCTTCATCTGTATAATATCCTATTTGTGAGAACCAAATATGTCTTCCGTCATTATCTTTAAATTCTCTGACTTCAAGATTCGGTTTGAATGATATATCAAAAGATAATCCATTAAACAGATCGGTATCATTTTTCCTGTCATCAAATGTCATAATGTATTCTTTTTCAGTATCAATATCGCACACAAAAAGATCTTTCTGCAAGGAGTACTGAGTATCTGTACACACAGCAAAGCTTACTGTTCCTCCGCCTTCAAGAAATTCTTTGTCTACATTGGAGATATTATCTTTTTTTTCGGCTATATACATATCAAAAAAAGGTGTATCTTCGATATAGTCTAAACCTTCGCTGTCAAGACCCTCAACAGTCAGTACCATACTGCCGATATTTCCGTCAGAAAGGATGGTGTCTAATGTGATGCGCAAATGTTCGTTCTCGCTAACATAATTCAGTGCAAGACCTTTGTTTTCGAGATAATCTGCGGTGTTCTCATCAAAGTATTCCCTCACTGCTGCTTTGTGTTCAAACTGAGTATACACAGCCCCCGCAGGTATCGCCAGAGCCACAGCGGCGGCTATACCGATAACGAACCTTTGGAGTGTTTTTGTGTTTGAACCGTGCTTTATGATACGCTCTCTTTTTGCTGATATAACGAATCTGTCTTCTATTCCGTTCATTGATCTCAATATATCATTTCCGTTCATGGCTGTACTCCTTTCTTCTCTAAAAATTTCCTGAGCTTTGCTCTTGTTCTGTGAAGAGTAGTTTTGATCTTGCTTGTTGTGAAGCCTGTTTCGCTTGCTATCTGCTCCACACTTTCTCCGAACCAGTACCTCTTGACAAATATATCGCATTTATCCCGAGGCAGTGTGTCCAGAAACTCGTTCAGCAACGCTGAAATAAATTTGTCATCGGTTGAAGAACTTTTGCTTGGATCGGGTATGCACTCTTCCATTTCATGGGTGAGTTCAACAAGTTGTGCCGAGCGTTTTGCCGTCTGCTGTTTCTCAATAATGTTGTATGCTGTGCATCGGCATAGCCTGGCAAGGTAAGAAAATAGATCATCGGGCTTTTGCGGCGGAATAGAATTCCATGCTTTTAAATATGTATCATTAACACATTCCTCAGCGTCACGTATATCGCTTAAAAATCTCTTTGCAAGTCCCATAAGCCTTTTGCCGTAGTGTTTCTCTGTACATTCGATTGCTGATCTATCTCTTGATAGAAACATTTCTACGATCTGATAATCATTTTTATATTCGTCCATTGGCAAACCTCCTTTCTTTCTTCACTATGATAATCAGGAAATGATTTGAAAAGGTTACACTTTTCAGAATAATTTTCTATGAATTCTGAAAGCTGATCAATAGTTTTTTTGAAAAATATATGTGTCGCAGTCTGACATTTTTTTGCTTTTTCTCAAATGCAGACACCAATTTTCCGATCAGTATGATGTTTTGATTTACTTCGCCGGTGATCAGTTACACATCGACAAATTCCCTAAACTGAAATTACAATTCAACATTTTACCATAGAAAAAGGAGCTATCTTTATAAGTTAACTCCTAAATCTTGATATTGAACCTATTTAAGTACTTTTTATAACTCCGAAATAATTGAAATAGTCCTGTGTGCCGGACTTTTTGGTTTTGTTATTATTTATCGATCTTATGTTACAGCTTTGCATCGTTCATTGACCAGCCGTTGTCTCCGTGGTAGATCATCAGCTTTGTCATACCGCCATCAATGCAGATGTTTTCGCCGGTTATGAAGCCTGCCTTGTCGGAGCAGAGAAAAAGCACCATGTTGGCAATTTCAAGAGGTTTGCCGACACGGCCGCAGGGCTGCTGATAAGCATCTGCACCTTTATATATCATGCCGTCCGTTTCTATCCAACCCGGGGAGATCGAATTCACACGTACTTTACCCGCAAGACTGACGGCAAGTGCGTGGGTCAGTGCGGCGATACCGCCCTTTGCTGCTGTGTAGCTTTCAGTCTGCGGCTGACTCATTCTGTCCCGTGATGAAGATATATTGATTATACTTCCGTTGTTGCCAAAATGTGGTGCAAACAGCTTTGAAAGGTAAAAAGGTGCAGTCACACCCACTGATATGGCATACTGAAATTCTTCATAGCTACATTCATCTATGCCTTTCATGTTCGGCAGTGCATTGTTTATAAGAAAGTCGATATGACCGTTTTCTTTGATGACTTTTGAAGCAAAACGTTCTAGTACTGTCTTGTCTGAGATATTACCGACAAAATGATCTCCTTCAGCTTTGTCGATAACGTACACAACAGCTTCGTTTTTTCTGAACTCATCGGCGATGCATTTGCCGATGCCCTTTGCTCCGCCTGTTATTACGGCAATTTTATCATCTTTCAGCAAGAAGACTCCCACCTCTTAGGTGGGAGATGAATTGCGTTCCTTACTCACCGGACTTATCACTTTACTCATAGCATAAAATATTCAGTCGAATAAAATGGAGTGGTTAAAAAACAGTGGATTTGGATAATAAAGCATTTTCTTGCTTTACAAGAGGGGAGATTTTTTACAGGGCGAGAACACACGTTATTTCAGCTGTGGGATGAAGCCCTGTTTTTTTATTTTTTTTAAATTTTCTTGTATAATAATATTGTAGATAATAATTAATAACTGGAGGTCAGACAGATCAAATAATACTACTAATACAACACTATATAACATAAAGCCATAAAAGGAGTGAACACTATGGCAAACAAAGCATTTAAATTCAGAATATACCCAAATAATGAGCAAAAGGTTTTGTTTACCAAAACCTTCGGCTGTGTGAGATTGGTATATAACTATTGGTTATACAAAAGAATCAAGCAGTATAAAGAATATGAGACAACTTTAAGTTACAATGCTTGTGCCAAAGAAATGGCTGAACTTAAGAAAATGGAGAAATACTCATTCTTACGGGAAGTGGACAGCGTATCATTGCAGCAGTCGCTTCGACACCTGGATACAGCGTTTCAGAACTTCTATAAACAGCCCAAAACAGGTTTTCCCAGGTTCAAATCAAAAAAATGTAAAAAGAACAGCTATTCTACTGTTTGTATCAATGGTAACATAGCCTTATCCAATGGATACTTGAAATTACCTAAAGTCGGACAAGTCAAAGTAAAACAGCACAGGAACATTCCTGATGAATATGTTCTCAAGTCTGTGACAGTAAGTCAGACTCCAAGCGGAAAATACTATGCAAGTATTCTGTATGAGTACGAAAACCAAGTACAGGAACAGGAACTACATGACTTCTTAGGGCTTGACTTTTCGATGCATGAGCTGTACAAAGACAGCAACGGCAACGAACCTGCTTATCCAAGGTATTATAGACAAGCCGAAAAGAAACTGAAAAGAGAGCAAAGAAAGCTATCACTCATGCAGAAAGGCTCTAAAAACCGTGATAAACAACGTATCAAGGTTGCTAAAATGCATGAGAAAGTTGCAAATCAACGAAAGGACTTTCTACATAAACGGTCAAGACAGATAGCCAATGCCTATGATTGTGTATGTATAGAAGATCTTAACATGCAAGCAATGTCTCAGGCACTTAAATTCGGCAAGTCGGTTTCAGATAACGGCTGGGGAATGTTTGTAACATTCCTGAAGTACAAACTAGAAGAGCAAGGCAAAAGGCTTGTAAAGATAGATAAATTCTTTGCGAGCAGTCAGACTTGTTCGTGCTGTGGTTACATCAATAAGGAAACAAAGAACCTTGCTATAAGAGCATGGGACTGTCCCGAATGCGGAACTCACCATGACAGAGATGTAAATGCTGCAATAAATATAAGAAATGAAGGTATGCGTATAGCATTAGCATAGCCTTAATCATAAACAAACCGTGGGACACACGGGGTTAGCTCGCTTATGCTTAGTGCATTAGTACTATCGAACGAGAACCGAACTCGCTGAGGTCAGGGGAAGCCCCCGCCTCTTTAGGCGGGGGAGGATGTCACTTTTGAACATTTATCCCTCCGTTTAAATTCTGATCTTGTTATCTATGCACCAAGCGAATCCTTTTGCTGTTCTTATCTCAGGTTCCGTAAAATGGTTGCCCTCGTTCCATTCAAGGACAACACTGATACCTTGTGATTTTAACTTATCATACTGCCTGCGGATATTTTCACCTACAGCAGCCATTACCATATTTCTGGTTTTTTCTTCTTTTTTGCCTAAGCTGAGGTAAATACTATTTGCAGCAGGGGAGTGATTGTCGGTAAAATCTGACCAGTACTGAAACCACACTGAGGGTGAGGCTGCTGCAACAGCAGAGAAACTATCGGAGGTATATCCTGTCCACAAAGCGAAAAGTCCTGCCAGCGAATATCCGCCGATAACAACAGGCACATCTATGTTCAGTGAAAACTGCTTTTTTAGATACGGTATAAGGATTTCTTTGATGTAGGTGAGTGTTCTGTCTGCGCCGTTTCCGAAAGGCTCTTTCCCGAAAACAGGCGGTGCTGTCCATGGGGAAAGTTCGTTGTTCCAGTCAGTTATCTCAAAAGATGAAAATACGAATGATGTGTCGGTAAGTAACTTGATATGTGCGATCTCTTTGTCAAGTGTTTCTGCTTCTCGTTTGTCCACGGGTTGTATCAGCAGATATCGCGGAGTATCATCGGCATAAATGGCACATGGTCTTCCGCCGATAATTGTATTATTCATTTTCTGTATCTGTTTCAATGTGTTCTCCTTTTCAAAGTAAATGTATCCGCTTTTTCGGATATTGTAAAATTATACTATATAATATAGTATCCATCACGATTATAACACAACTGTAAATTTATTTCCAGAGGTAAAACACATAAAATCCGTGTGCTGCTGTTGTATAAATCAGATAGGCAGAACAGCAGCAGGAAATTATGAACCTAAAATAGTTTATAACAGAAAAACACGCCGCAACTCTAAAGAGTTTTGGCGTGTTTTTCATTTCAGGCTGTCATAACTCAGACACTGCCTTTGTAAACGCAGGGACTTGTGAAGACCCTATAGTTTTCTGTAATTACTTTACAGTAACTGTTGCAGTGTGCTTGAGAGATTCAGTTGCAGTCCATGTACCGTTGACCTTTGCAGCCACAGCGACTCTGTAAGTCTTGCCGGGTGTCAGGTTCTTGGGTGTTGTGTAGCTGTAAGTAGATGCAGAGATAGATGTTGTCTGAACTCTCCACTTTCCTGCAAGATATACAGCGATACCATAGTTGGTCGCACCCTTTACCGGCTTCCATGTGAATCTTATCTGGTGATAATCCTCACTGTAATCTACCTTGATTATCTCGGGATAAACGCCGGTAGTATCTTCATAAGATTCGCTCTTGGTAGTGAATGTCAGAGCCTTGGAGAAATCGGAAGTGTATTTGCCATTTACGAATGCAAGAACAGCTATCTTGTAGCTCTTGCTCGGCTTAAGGCTGCTGAAGGTGTAGGAAGTACCTGTAAGCTCGGTGACTTTCTTCCAAGTTCCTTTTTCGTAGCCGAATATGCCGTACTTAGTAGCACCGCTCACCTTGTTCCAGCTGATCTTAGCAGAGTTGGATGTGGTAGAATCACATTTAACAGTAGGATTAACAGATTCTGTATTGTTGCTGGTTTCATCTGCAGCGGTCTTGCCGTTAGGCTCTGTACCCCAGATGAGCTTGCCGTCAGCGTAAAGTGTGATCTTATCGGTGATAGCTTCTGCTGCGTTATCATCATCAAAGCTTACAAGATCGGGATAGCTGTAGTCGTTTGAAGAATCCCACTCGGGATAAACGTACTTATCTGGATCCATCTTTGTTGTAAGAGCAAACTGGTATACACGGCTGCCGTAGAACTTGCAGTCCTTCCAGGTGATCTCAACGTAGTATGTACCCTTGTTGTCGTACTTAACAGGATCGGAAAGTACAGCGTGTGACTTGTTGTTTGAATAACCTGCGACCTGATCGTAGTCGATACGTGCAGTAATGTAGTCGATGTCGTAACCCTTATCCTGGAGTTCCTTGATGTTGAAGAAATATCTTGCCTTGACATCGCACTCAAATCTCGGAGGATCAACTGTTCTGTTGTGAAGAACGACCTTCAGCTGGATACCGTCTTCCTTCTCCTGAGCTTTACCGCCTGATACAAAGTATCCTACAGGCAGCGGATTGCCATCTTCATCGATCTGATCGAAGCCCTTTGCATTTGAGGACATATCGAAGTTCTCGATTATGTGGTTTTCCTTGGCATCTTTGCCGCCCTTGCGTCCATAGTAGTGGTAAAGACCTGCAAGGTCGCCGCAGAAGCCTGCATTATAGTCATCGGTTACCTCGTTGTAGATGTAGTCCTTGGTAACATCTTCGTGATGGTCTTTAAGATCGGGACCGCCTACCAGTGCGCCCCAGAGGGTGTGTACCTGTGTGATAGGATCATCCATGCTCTGTGTAGCTGAGCAGTGTGATGCACGGTGGTGAGGATGGCTTGCGAAGTTGTTGCCGTAGCCTACCTCATAAGCATAACCCATGGGGTTGTTGCCGAGGATGTATTCCATCTGAGCTCTTGCCCAGGGAAGGAAAGTCTCGTCCTTGGTGGTCTTTGCGTATACGCAAGCGCACAGACCTGCAGCTGTGTTGTAACGTGCGGAACCGTAGCCGGATACGACTGCCCAGCCCTTGGGAGACTTAGCAATGAAGTCGCCGCTTGTTTCGCTGATAGGAAGATCAGCTATCTGGTCAGCGGTCATCTCTGTGTTCCAGAGATAGTCATCCATACCGAAGTACTTGTGACCGTGAACAGGTTCATAGCCCCAGTCGGAAGAATCAACATTTTCAGCACAGCCTGACCAGAATTCAAGGTTGTAGCGGAAGATGTACCAGTCACGTGCAGTGTTGGTAACAGGAGCCAGCTTTGCAAATACGCCGCCCCATACTGTATCCCAGCAGTGAACCCAGATGTTCTGCCAGCAGTTGCCTGTATCGGTGATGATACGCTTCATATATCCGGTGTAGGGATGAGCACCCTTATCGTTTGTTGTAGTTTCGTCAACTGCGATGATATCGTTGATATAATCGTAGTCTTCGGTACAATAGTAGAGCCATACAGCAGCCCAAGCCAGCTCATCGTAGTCATAGCTGGAGGTATAGAAGCCGCCGTCATAGCCAAGGCTGTAGCAGTTGGGCACCTTGCCGGGCTCCCAATCCTCAACATGGGTCTTTACCGCGAAATCGTAAAGAGCCTTTGCGTATTTCAGACACTTCTTAGCGTATGCGGGCTCGGTGTCCTTGAAGTTGAGGTAGTTGATAGCCAGCGATGCAGCTGCGCCTGCACACTGATCGGAAGCAGGCATCTCTTCGGTTGCGAAGTAAGCAGGACGCTTAACTGCGCAGGAGGAAGAAGCTACCATTGTATCCTCAACCTGAAGCTCGGGAGGGCACCAGTAGTTATGGTCGTTGTTACCTTCGCCGACCTGATAGCAGTAAGCAATTACGTTATCATCGTCGTCCATGAAAGTAACTTTCATGAAATAATCGTTGATCCAGTGGAGTTCATCCTCAACGTGCTTGTCGAGTCCAAGCTCCTTGTATGAATCACGGAACTCATAGTAACCCCAGCCTACTGTCGAAGCTGAGTAGCTTCCGGGGAGACCGAACTTAACGTGGTCACCTGCATCGTGCCAGCCGCCTGTCAGGTCAAGAGTGCCGTCACCGTCAGGATCGAGGTATTTCTTGTTCTTATCAATGAACTTCTGCGACATATTGACGCCGACATAGAGTGACGGGTCGGTATCGCCGAGGTTTGGCTTGGTTTTACCGTCATCACCTGTGCCAAGTCCCTGATCCTCCTGCAACTGGTCATCAGTCTTACCTTTGTTGACATTGGGCATCGGACTCATAGGCTGAAGCGGGATGTAGCCATCCTTCACATGGCAGTTATTACGCCAGGAGTAATAACCGTCACCTGTTACCTCGTCGCCGCACTTGTTTGCATCATAGAAGCAAAGTGCGAGCTGCAGAGCCTCTGCGTAGTTGTGGTAGTTGTTGGGATTCTCTTTGTCGATCACAGCGGCATCAGCGAGTGTTACTGCATTACCGGTGAGCATCATTGCTGCTGCGGATACGCTGGCTAGTGATCTTTTGAGAAAATTTCCCTTTCCCATTTAAATCTTCCTTTCTGAAAGTATTTTTTGCGGATCTCTCTTTTCAAATCTTCGTAAACGATTTCACAGCCGTCGCAAAAAATCCGGGTAAAAATTTGCGCGGCTGATAAAAGTGTCTATCTCTGAAATGAATAAAGATCTGGATTATGGCAAACGGAGATCATTAGGCTTCTTGTATATCATCACAAAAGTGTATAATATCATAGCATTTTTCTAAAATGACGAGAACGAAATGACTGCTCTTCAGTTTGCCTACACAATTATAATAACATAGAAATAGTCGTATGTAAAGTAAATTCTTGCGATAGTTAATATTTTTGTTAAATTCAAATAATAAGGATTAATGATTAATGGTCAATTTTACAGATATAGATTTTTCTGAAAAGCTGTGATTTACATTAAGTTAATAGTTACATTAAAAAGTGTGCTAAGTTGAATGTATACGCTGAATAAATTCGACTTTCACTTCAACAAAGCTAAAAGTAATCACAACGGCTGAAAAGTGATATTAGTCTTTAGATAACGAGTTAAAAGCCGACAGATTTTTGAAATCTGCCGGCTTTCTTCGCAGTAGTTAACTAAGAATTACCTTTCTGGTTATCTCGCTAACACACCAAATTAATTGGTGTATATCAGAACCAGAAATAATTGATGGTTATCCCTCTCCCCGCCTGCGGCGGGGGAAGGATAACATCAACACGATGACTCATTGTTATATATCACTTTGTGGTGTGTTAAGGGGACAACCATAATTACCTTTGATTCTTAGGTAGAACTGTTTCGATAGCTGTTTGGGGTAATGCCTGTCAGCTGTCTGAACTGGCGCATGAAATATTTTTCGTCTTTATAACCGCATTTGAAAGATATTGCAGGTATGCCTATGGTAGTAGTGAGCAGGAGATATTTTGCCATGGCGATGCGGCTCATTATCAGATCCTGATGGAAACTTATGCCGAAAATATCCTTGTATGTGGCACGAAAATGACCGTAGCTCAGTCGGAAGTCACGGCAGGTTTTCTGAGCGTCCCACTCATTTCCGGGGTCGCGGTACATGGAGTTTCTGACCTGCAGGTAATCATTGTAGTTTGCGTGATGCCGTTTATCGGAAAGTTGTTTGATCTTTAGGTTGATATTTTCGCTCAGACCTGAGATACATTCATCAATGTTTTCTTCTGCAGAGATCAGTCCTGACGTCATGAATATGGTGTCAATGCCTCTCTCCTGAATATAAAGGGGAGAATGGGATATGATTATCTCCAACTTATCCATGATAAGGGTGATATCCTCCTCCGTGAATTGCCCTTCAAAAGCAACGACATACAACTTGTCTGAAAGTTTTCCGCAGAAACCTTTGATATTGGCGGTGATCTGGTTCAGACAATCTGAGATCTCGATATCCAGTCTTACCAAAAGATTTTTCTTGTCGATACGGCTGTCGTCTGAATAGATGCCCGTACGTACCATTATAAGAGGAAGCCTGTCATTTTCGCCCAGCTTTTTACAAGCGTTTGCAAGTTCGTTGGTGAAGCCTTGTTTATTGTAAAGTCCGGTAGCAGTATCATGATACTCTGACAGATTGGTACATTCAAGCAGGGTGTTGATGTCATTTTTCATGCGGAGCACCTGAAGTGCATTAACGGTTATTTTCAGCCACACGATCATTGCCTGATCATAGGTATCGGGTGAGGTGTACCGGAAAATGAAATGTCCGAGTTCCTTTCCCTCTGAAAACAATGGTACGAAAAAGAGAAACTTTTTGTCTTCTGCACCGATAAGTTCAGAAGGGTACAGCTGACCCCTTGTGAAGAAAGCGGGGTTATCCGTGACTTTGTCGGGGCTGATTATGGTGTAACATATCATAGGTTCATTGTTTGAGAAATCTTTTATAGAAGCCTTGTGTGAACGTGTACACCAATCCTCATACAGGCATAGATATATCCCTGAAACATTTCTTATCATGTTGGAAAAGTTCCGCAGAGTTTGTATGTAATCGGAGATGGATCGGCAGGTGACGGCCTGCTGTTCAAATGTTCCGCAGAAATTCATATCGTTATACTTCTTGATCTGTCTTATCTCCACCAGTTCTTCAAGGAGATATTGTTTCTCCATACCGCAGGAACAGGTGTAGCCAGGGATCATGTATCCGGAAGTGTCGATATCCTGCATTTGAGCCCCTGTGAGCTTTGAATAGATAAGTGCTGCGGCTTTTGCACCTATGGCTGCACGGTTGCGCTGATAGGTGGTCAGAACAGGGGAGTGATAGATCCTTTCTCCGATATGTTCATATCCTATTACTGTAAGGTCATCAGGGATAGATATGTCGTGGTGGAAAAGTTTATCAAGAAGTCCGTAAGCCATATAATCATTTGCACATATCACAGCCTGAGGTATCCTTCGCTTTCCGCTTATGTAATCCTCTGCCAGATCTTCACCCGAGGTGTTCCAGAAGTTGCCGTATATCACATTTTCTTCGCTGAATGGGAGACCTCTTTCCATCATGATCTCCCTCACGCCTTCGATACGAAGCTGTGAGGTCTCAAGATCTTCCTGACCTGTCAGTATATCTATATCTCTGATACCGTGTACATCGGTTAGATGACGGGCGATATCCCTCAGATCACTCTTCACATCTGTATTTATACAGGTGAAGCCGTCTATTTTTGCATCTATCATAACAACAGGTACATCAAGAGCCTTGATATGTTCACAGATGCTCTTCTGCATATCGGGATAAATAAGAGATTCATAAGTGACTATAACACCATCGAGCTGTTCGGAATGTACCAGCTCGTAGACCTTGTTTTCCACCTCAACATCTGCATAGTACTCCGAAATATTATATACATTTGAAAATACAGCGATATCCATGTCAAGCTCATCGGCTTTAGATAGTATGCCTTTGAGCAGCTGCCGCTGTTCAGATTCCGACGCTCGGGCGGTCAATACGCCAATGAGCGGGCGTTTGTTAGTATTCATATTCATACCCCTTCTTACCATTTATATATGGTATCACATCTTACACCCTGTGAGCAGATAAATGCACACATGATAGCTTATATTAAAATATACTCCTGTTATTTCATTCATTCTGTCAGCTTATAATTGATTACTAATTATTATTATAGCACATTAATCACAAAAATCAAGAGCAAATCTGCATTTTTTTCACTTAATCTGCAAATAGTAGGTTGAAAATACGCCCTGATTGTTGTACAATATAGTTAGAAAAAATAACAATATGTTATTTTTGATATTTAAATTTTCACACGTTATTCAACGATTTTATTTTTAAGGAGATGGTCTTTTTTATGAAGAAGCATAAGAAAATTCTGGCATCGCTGATGGCTCTCAGCTGTCTGACAACAGCTATGCCGCAGTTAACTGCCCCTGTTTATGCGCAGGAGATCGTTTACGACAGTTTCGAGATCAACTATGATGGTTGGCACGGTACAGACACCTCAATAGAACTTACTGCTGTTGATAACGGCGGTTATGATTCTTCAAGAGGTATGAAGGTCACAGGTCGTACTTCAACCGAGGACGGCGCTGCTTCGTCAAAGGGTCTTTACCTCTTCGGCGGTGTTGATTACGATTATTCGATGCAGGTACTCAGTGAAAAGGATACCACTTTCAAACTCACCCTGAAGTACATTGATGAAGAGACAGATGAAGTGACTGTTGTAACTCTTGACGAAAAGAAAGTCAAGGGC
The DNA here is from genome assembly GCF_000526775.1 of Ruminococcus albus AD2013. Taxonomy (NCBI): domain Bacteria; kingdom Bacillati; phylum Bacillota; class Clostridia; order Eubacteriales; family Oscillospiraceae; genus Hominimerdicola; species Hominimerdicola alba. Next base: position 1,345,889 of record NZ_JAGS01000001.1, on the reverse strand, counting down.
GGCAAGTGGGCTGAACTTACAGGTGATTACAAGGCACCTGAAAACACCTACGAGTATGAACTGACTCTTACTAACGATAATACTGATGATTTCATCTTTGATGATGTCAAGGTAACTGCTGATAAGTCCGCTGCTATAGCTGCTGCAGCTCCTTACGGCAAGGGTCTGAAAGATGAGTTCGCTGACTACTTCCGTGTAGGTAATATCCTGAACGGAAATACAGTTAATAATTCCGCTATCAAGGGCATAATGCTCAAGGATCACAATGCTATCGAGTGCGAGAACGAGACTAAGCCAGACGCTACTATCGTTCAGAACGGTTCTACCGATACCAATGTAAAAGTATCTCTCAGCCGCTGCGCATCTATACTTGATTTCTGCGCAAAGAACAATATCGCTTTCCGTGGTCATACACTGGTATGGCACAGCCAGACTCCCGAGTGGTTCTTCAAGCAGGGATTCAATAACAACAATGGCTATGTAAATTCCTACACTATGGATCAGCGTATGGAAAGCTACATCAAAAATATGTTCAATGCATACGCTACACAGTATCCTTCTGTAAACCTTTACGCTTATGACGTATGTAACGAGGTAATCTATGACGGAACAGCCAATAACGGCGGCCTGCGTCCTACCAACGGCACTAACGGACAGAACGGTTCTTCTGCATGGGTAAGAGTTTATGGAAACAACTCATTCGTTGAAAAGGCATTCACTTATGCAAGAAAGTATGCACCTAAGGGCTGTAAGCTTTACTACAACGATTACAATGAGTTCGCTCGTGATAAGAAAAACTGCATAAAGAACACTATACTTGTTCCTCTGCACAACAAGGGTCTGCTGGACGGTATGGGTATGCAGTCACATATTGATTGTAGTGCATATAATTCTTGGGGTTCAACTCAGGAATACCTCGCTGCAATGGATGATTACCTCAGCCTGGGTATCGATGTTCAGGTAACTGAGCTTGATATCTCCCGTGACGGCGGAAAGTTCTCGGATCAGCAGCAGGCTGATAAGTACAAGGCTATTTTCCAGCACTGTGTTGACGTAAACAAGAGCGGCAAGTACAAGGGCAAGGTTACGCTTGTTCAGGTATGGGGTCCTAACGATAATAACTCCTGGGTTGGTAAGAATAATCAGGGCAAACCTAACTATCCTCTGCTTTATGATGGAAACAATCAGCCTAAGACCGCATATAACTACATAACTTCTATCATTCCCGACAGCCAGTGGGGCGATGGTTCCAAGTTCAACGGCGGCGCTGAAGTTAAGCCTATTGAGCCCAATCAGTACGGCTGGTACTTCAACTGCGGATTTGAAGGTTCTACCGATGACTTCTCCGGAAGAGGTTCTGCAAAGGTAGCTTCCAGCAACACTACTGCATTCGTTGGCAACAGCTCACTGTATGTATCAGGCAGAGAGAGCGCTTGGAACGGTGCTACTTACACACTTAGTCCTCGCGCATTCCAGCCCGGCAATGAATATAGCTTCAGTGCGATAGTAAAGTATACTGAAGGCGACGCAACCGATAAGTTCCATTTCACAATGCAGTATGATGATGCCAGCGGCACCACAAATTACACAAAGATCGCTACTGAAACTGTAAAGAAGGGTGAGTGGACACAGCTTGCAAACACTAACTTCAAGATCCCCTCTGACGCTTCCAATATGCAGATCTACGTTGAGACTGACAGCTCTACAACTTCATTCTATGTTGATGAAGTTATCGGTGCTGTAGCCGGTACAGGTATCAAGGGACCCGAGAAGACTAATACAAATCCCGATCCTGATCCTCAGCAGACTTCCGGCGATACTTATCCTCAGAATATCAGAGTGAACTACAGCGCTCAGTATCATCAGATCCAGTTCACATGGAGCGCAGTTCCCAATGCTCAGAACTACGGTATCGCAGTTTATCTGGCAGGCAAGTGGAGAATCCAGACTCAGTCCATCTCCGGTTCGACCCTGTCTTACGTAACTCCTAAGAACCTGACACCCGGCTTGAGCTACAAGGTAGCTATCGCAGCTAAGGTAAACGGTACATGGGACGTAAATAACGCAATCAAGAACGCAGTTATTGTAACTGTAATCTGATAAGCTGATTCATTTATCTGAATAAAAACAATACGTGGCTGTTGCAACCAAGCAACAGCCACGTATTGTTATAGGTGCTTTAGCGTAAATAAAAAGCTTAGCTGAACATTTCGTCATCAGCTAAGCTTTTATTTGCTTTGGATTGTATAATCCTTTATTATTATTCTACAGAATAAGTAGTTGAATTGTCGCCCTTTGTAATTATGAGGTAGCCATATGCCATATGTGCCTTATCAACATCTTCAACCAGCTTTTTACCAGTTACCTGATCGAATACGGCTTTCTCCTTATTTGAGAATACCATATTCTTACCGATGTATGTTCCTGAAGGCAGCTTAAGTGCGGGTTCATTCTTTTCCCATACCATGAAATCGTAAGTATCGCTTTCCTTGACATAGCTTGCTGTTTCTGAGAAACCATAGTCCTGATCAGCTACGATAACCTTGCCTGTCTCATCGATGATGTCGGTCTTGCCGTCTTCTTTTTCAGCATTGAAGTAACCGGGTATATCAAAGTCTCTGATGGACTTATAGTCTTCCTTGGTTATCTCTGTGCCGTCGAGAGCAAGCAGACCTACTTTGTCTCCGTATTCACCGTTTGTATAAGTGAAGAAACCGTTGCCTGCATATGTAATATTGCCATATTTAGGTTCGAGGACTATGGCACCGTTCTTGTACATGATACCAGCCTTTTTGGTTTCACCATCGTACAGCATGAAGAAATCCTCAGTGGAAGACATTTCGGAGATCGTATACTTTGTACTGAACAGAGGGTTGAGCTCATGGTCATATACAATTCTACCATCTTCTGTCTGACCTACGAGCATATTGTTGCCTACAGTATTATATTCATATCCAAGTTCAAGTACTTTATCCTCAGAGTTAACCCATACTCTATTATTATCATCGTCAGAGAAGCTTACGAGATCACCATATGCACTGTAGTTTGGAGATGTAGTAACAGTAGTGTTCTCAAGATACTTTTTGCTTTCGATATCGTATACCTTCACCTTGCCCTTGTAGAGAACATCTCCATCATTTACCTTAATTGAGAACTGAGTTGCGGTAACGTAGTAGATAGCTTCGTCCTCATTGTCGGTCTCAGCCTCAGGGAAAAATGCTATAAGGAAATGATCATTGAGGGATTTGTAAAGTCCAACACCATTATCAGCAGCCTGTACAATATTACCCTCAGCATCGATAAGACCGGAGTAGATCATACCGTCCTTTTCTACAGAGTATGTGTAAAGATCTGTATGATCGAGTTTCTCAACATTAAAAGCCTTGCCATCAACGAGCTTTTCACCCTTATAGTTACAGCAAGCTATAGTTTTATCATCTATCTTGGAATAGATCAGGCTGTCTGTATCGCCCCAGAAATCGATATCCTTGCTGGAGAACTTTGCAACTTCCTTGAGTTGTGCTGTTTTGAGTTCAGCCTTTTTGAAATCTGCGGGGTCGAACTGGATATCCTCCTGCGCAGTGACTTCGGAGTCTTTCTCTTCTGGAGTTTCCTCTGCAGGTTCTTCATCAGTAGTGGTCTCATCCGCAGCTGTTGTTGTAGCAGCTGTAGTAGTTGTTGTAGTCTCTGCCTCAGATGAATTATCATCTCCGCTGCTGCAAGCGGTCATGCTTACAGCCATAAGTGCAGCCAGCAGTATTGCCAGCTTTCTGCTGTTTTTATTCATTTTGTTTTCCTCCTGTTAATTTTAGGCTGATCATCACTCAGCCCGATAATATAATGTAGTAATTAAATTATATCACACGCTAAAACCATAGTCAACGATTGTAAATAAATATTGTCACAGAATATCAACAATATTTTATTAAATAATGTTTTTATGGATATTTCGCACAAATCGGATATGGTATCGTTTTCCTATTTTCCAATTACTGTCAAGCATTAAGGATTTACCGTATTATGATATTAGAAATAGCTGTTGAAATCACGTCTTCTATACCACAGACCCTATCCATCTTATCTTTGTCGGGAGCATTTCTTAGTGCTTCGATACCTGCTCTCCACAGAACCAGAGTATTTACCTTCGGTGATTCTATCCGCTGTGACAAAGCACTATTGCGGGCGTACATATCAGATATCATCATAATACACTGTGAAGCTATATTTGTCGAGAGAACAAGGTCATTCAGCCTTTTATCCGCAAGCATATGATAGTATTTCCAGTCAGCATTTTTGTCTTTGGTTTTCATATGCTCACTCAATGCAGCAGAAGCTGTATTAAGCTCTTGAATGCAGCTTCCCAGCAATTGTTTCATGGTGTCAAGCAGCATTTTTTCTTTGTATAATTCGATATATATTTTCTGAAAGTTTTCGGTTATTTTCTGAGATTCTTTGTCTGCTTTTTCAGCTTTGTCAATTGAGACGTGCAAAGATGTAAACCTGAGTTTACATTTGCATGGTTGATTTTGTGTTAAATTCAAGTTTAAATAATTATTTTTATAAAGAAAGTGCTGATTTCTCAAACAGATCATTGACATTTGATACGTTGTATGATAAAGTATATAAGGTCGTGCTACCAAAACATGGTCGATTATATTTTTTGAAAGAAGGATAATTAAATTGAAAAATAATTTATCTGGAAGAGTGACAGCTTTGTTAATGGCTTCACTTATAGCTGCAGTATTTTCTGCCTGCGGCAAAGTCGATGATACTGACGAACGTAATGAAGCCGCGGAAACAACAGCATCTGAAACAGTCACAGAAGAATCAACCGATGCAGAAACAGTTGAATCTATTGCAGAAACAACAGCAGTTACAACTGTTCCCGAACCCGTAGTAACATCAAATATCACTTCTGAAACAGCTAAGGAAGATGATTCAGAAGTGGAAGAAAACAATGCGCAGGTCACTGATGACAGGTTTGATCCGTTTATTGAAGGCCTTTCCGAAGCAATACGTGAAGGTTCCATGTATTATGAAGGTCCTGAGAATACTGACAGTGAATCGACCAGCGTATGTCTTGAACTTTGTACCAAAGGCTTCAGCTATACGTTTACCGACATTGACAATGACGGTGAGTATGAACTTTTTATTGGTAATAAATATACTGACAATGAAGGAGTAACATCCTATATGTGTGAAGGATTTGTTGTGATCACCCCAAACGGTGATTATAAAAATCTTGCTTCAAGCTGGACAAGATCAAGCACTGAATACGTTGGCGGTTTATATTTCCACTCAGACGGATCAGGCGGAGCAGCTCTTCATGAAGCAGAAATCTACCGTTATGATCCTTCTACACAGTCTTTGGCGGTAGAAGCAAATCTTGTAACAGATTATGATGAACCAGATCCCAGTCAGCTTCCTATCGCGTATTACACGCTGTACGAAGGAACAATGTGGGACTTTAGGATCAGTGCCAAAGCCAAAGATGATCCGAATGCACTCCACGGTGATGAAGCTCAGAATAAATGGAACGAATATAAGGCAAAAGCTTATGCCGAAAACAATAAGCTTGCTGATGCACAGTGGATAAGAGTAGATATTTAATGAAACCCTGAATACAGATTTGGTCAGCATTCACTTGGAAAGCGATACGCTATCATAGGGTAAAATATAGATACCTGCATAATCTCCTGATTACCAACGAACATAAATATTCGCCCCGTTTCCGTTATAATACGGTTGCGGGGCGATATTATCTCATAACGTATCCATTAAATCGCGGAAAAAACCTGTCCGATTTTGTCATAAATACGTAAGTCCGCACGTTCATCCATTGGCGTAAGCCCAAGATTGATGATGACAAGGGGCTTATTTTTGAATTCATGCACCAAACTAACTGCTGGATTCACCGTAAGTTATGTTCCACCAACGATCAGCATATCAGCCTTTCTGATATAAGCCGTAGCTTTTTCAAGCAGGTGCTTATCCAGTTTTTCGCCGTACAAAACTGTATCGGGTTTGATGATCCCGTGACATATTTTGCATCGAGGTACGCCTTCTGTTTCCAAGATGGCAGATATTTTATAGGATTTATTACATCTCATGCAGTGGCAGTGCATGGTATTGCCGTGCGGTTCTATCACTTTTTTACTTCCTGCAGCCTGGTGCAGGCCATCGATATTCTGCGTAATTATAGCACGAAGTTTTCCTTGTTTCTCCCATTCAGCCAGTTTCAGGTGCGCAGCATTCGGCTTTACGTCATAGCCCATGACCCGCTTATTACTGCAAGGGCAAGTGCGGTATGAATATCGCTAAGGTGTACGTCGTGGAGCTTTCCGAAGCCCAGGTAGAGGGGCTTCTTGACGGCAAGTCCACAAGCTACACATCTAAAGTCAAAAAGACTATTGTCCGCTCTGAGATCGTGGAGAATCTTTATAATGGCAAGATGTATTATCAGTAGAAAACGGAGAGGAGTAAATAAAAACAGCAAGGGTGTCCTTGCTGCTTGAGGTTAGCTCAATACATGATTAGTCAAACGATAATCTTTTATTATACGCTGTCAGAAACCTTCCTGAATGATCTTCGGTGTGTTCAAATAAAAGCCATTGCTCACATTCCTCGGCATAATGCGGATAAGCATTGGCAACAAAGCATTCTATTCTCACACCATTATCCAGTTCAAGAAACAAATCGTTGGACTTACTAATTGATATATTAGTGACTTTTCCGCCAATTATCTGATCCTTATATTTTTCTGTGTTGAACCATTCATCATTGTGTTTACTATCAGTTTGATCCCATGAGTTGTAATCAATCGTTGTTATTATAAGGTCATCTTTTAGAAAAATGCGGGTTAATCCAAGTCCATGCAAAACGAGATTATCGTTGAAACAGAAATCAAGCATTTCACATATGCAGTTAAGACTTTCAAGTCTTTTTCCAACCCAAAGATTTATAAACGCTTTTATCTCTTTTTCCATTTTACAAAATTCCCGATAATGGTTTTATTGAAAAATACTGATCTTTCAAGCGGTCAAACCGTCCCTTTACATACCTTATTATACCAAACCGCACCGAAAAAGTCAATCGCTTGCGGGGCTAAATCCAGAAAGACGAGGAGTGTTCTTTATGAACAATAACCAGCTTGCGGAAGGCTGAAAAGAGACTGCACCGGAAGAAGCACCAAAGAAGTCAAACAGCAGAAAAAAGAAGAAAGATACCTCTGCGGACAAGTCACAGCCCGCAGCCGTGTAATTATATAATATACTGTGACAAAACCGAGGACGAAATAGAAAGAATCGAAAAAGAGTGATTTTGGTAGAAAAAAGGTAGAAATTTCTGGTAGAAGTCAATTATATGATTTCACGGAAGTTTCGCAAAAGCCGTAATACCGAAAGAAAAAGCATATAAAACGAAAAAGTTCATTTAATGCGCTGTACTTTGAGCCGATTTTATGATATACTGTATTTGAATCTGTAACAAATCACGCAGGGAGGTTACATCTTGAATAAACTGAACTTTTTATTTCTGATACTTCTGCTTCCGTTCATCATACTTATTCGGATTATCACCCCGAACAAAGACCGAAGTGGAAGAAAGATGACTGACACCATTGAACGTAAATACCCCAAATGTAAGATCATTAGAATCGATATGCAATACGATAACGAATCGTCTGCCGCAAGTATAGCAGGTAAAGCTAAAAATGTTAAAGGCGCGGTGGTCGCCATTGAAAATAACGAGGAAAGACGTATTTTATATCTCTCCTATATATATAACAACTGGCATATCACCAAGGACGAAACTTACAATGGCTAAGATATCTTTTGAAAAAACGGCAGGAAGAGTGCTCTCCCTGCCGTTTTATATCTGTCTGGAATAATAAGCGGTTTATCTGTATTTTATTCCTTAATTTCGATCCCATGTTTCTTTAGCCTGCTTATCAGCGTTTTGCTTAGATTTTCAGGGCTGTTTATCAATTGTATGAGCTTTAGATTCGGAAATTGAGAAAGCTCTGCATCTGAAACTCTTTTCAGGTCAAAATAATCATCCTCTCCATCCCAGAACGGATAGATCTGACCGTAGATATCATCGCCGCCATCCATAATGATCTCTTCAATCTCGGGGGCAAGAGATGACGGGATCTCTAGTTTCTTAAAATACTCGATGGCAGGTTTGATCGGATCATAGCCTTCATCATCAATATTTATCTCACGGGGCGGATAGCATTTGGCAAACTCATAAATATCGAATTTAGGTTTAAGAAGCTCCTTCTCATACATAAGCACCTGTATGATACATAATTTGAAATTTAAATTATCAAATTTAAGTGCAGGCTCATTGATCGGCTTTAACTCATAAGGGTTGTCAACGATGACTCTCTTGGGTTTCTTTTCTTTTTTTGCAGCATATGAAACATCTATAGTTTTTCCGTCGGGCATAAGATCTTCGATACGTCCATTCTGTTCAAATACTGCTTTTAAGTAATCCTTTGTATCTACGATACGAAGATCACTCAGTTTTTCTTTGCTCCGCTTTGTCAATATCGGATCATATCCGAAACACTGATCGTATTCTGGTTCCCCGAGTTTGTCTACTGCCTCGGAGTACTTTATGAACGTATATTGTTCTTCATTACCATAAGCCTCGAGGCTGCATAGACCTTTAAAGAAATGATCTAGTGACGGCAGGAAAAAATTGTTACGCATATATCTGTAATATGCACACTCCAGACTCCATTTCAACTTACCATCTTTAAAAGTAGTTATAAAAGCAATAATATCTCCAAAAGCAGTAACTATAACAGGAACAGGTTCCTGTTTGTATAATCTCAAAGTGCTTTCTTTATAAAAATCCTTGTAAACATCAGGAGCGATCACCCTGAAATATCCGTTCATGAACGAACCGTATCCATATTCTTTCCAAAACTCGATCCACTCGGAAGGCAGTTTATCCTCATATTTTTTTATAGTCTCAGGGCTTACATCACTCAATTTTTCAAAATCGTCTAAAACCTTATAATCCATTGATTTCTCCTTTTTCAAATGCTGTCAATTTTCCAGTAATTATGTTATTTCTTATAAATGGATCCGATGCTACTAAAGAGCATGGTCAACGCCGATTTCAAGAGTAAGCATATTACTTGTCCTTATTATTTATTATACTGCATCTTCGCCGATAAGTCAATTGCCTATCAACATAAAGCAAAGTATTATACGATTATCATTTTATCTCATCACTTAAAATGTAAGATCGGCAGGGCTATATTATGTTGAAGATTTTTTGCGTTGTTAAGTCATATGTCTCATTGTGGAAATCATATAAATATTTATACATTTGTATGTTTAAACCATACAGCAAACATTAATCCAACAAATCAGCATTCCGATAAATAAAGCGGCAAAGGACTGTTGTCCCTGCCGCTTGTATGTTTCGTTATATTCGGGTAATTGATGATCAGTCGAGATCGGTATATCACGACCGTAACTGCTTTAGCGGGAGCATGAGCTGTTATCCGTTTAAAGCTTATATTTCCCTAATTGTCCTGTGTACGGAACTTGGGACAGGATATTTATTTCGGGGTCACAGTTATCGCATTGCTGAAATCTGTGTTCCATTTTCCATTAAACATAGCGGATACAGCTACCTTGTATTGATAGCCGGCTTTGAGGTCTTTGAGCACATATGAAGTACCTATGCCCTCAGCCAGTATCTTCCATCTGCCGTTTATAAAGCCTGCAACTGCATATTTTTCAGCACCTTCAACAGCGTCCCAGCTGAGTTTTACAGCGTTATTACCCTTTGCATAGGTAACAGCGGGATTGTCTTTTACAGGCTTGAGTTTCGGTGTAACTACGATTGCATTGGAGGGATCGGTGAACCATTCGCCGTTCAGTTTTGTTGCTACACATACCTTGTATTCCTTGCCAGCCTGGAGGTTTTTAAGCACGTATGAAGTACCCTCACCCTGATCTAATATTCTCCATTTGCCGCTTATAAAACCTGCAACTGCGTATTTTTCAGCACCCTTTACATCAGTCCACTGGAGTTTTACTGCACCATCGCCCTTTAAGCAGGTGATCGTAGGAGGAGTGTAGGTGAGTTTGTCTAAGATCACTGTCTTGTTTGTGGTGTAGGTCTTACCGTTCAATTTTACGGCAGCGGTATAAACTTTCTTACCTTCTTTTACGTAAGTCGGACTGGTTGTCTTTGAAGTGATGGTCGCATCAACAGTCTGAACATCTTCGCAGTTCTCACACTTGAAAGTTGCAGTTGCTGTGTGGTTTTTAGCGTCATACTTCCATTCGGGTCTGCCGTAGCTGTGACCTGACGCGGGGATAATGACGTCTTCCTCGTCTACCTCGTTTTGTGCTTCTTCATCGAGATAATACTTATCGTTGTACTCGTCGTACCAGTGTTCGATATTGCCTGCGTTAAGGCAGCCGGCAGGTACTGCATCAACATGGGTAACGGAGACAGGCAGAACGGCATTGAACTCAATTTCAGACATCTGCTGGATATTATCGGTTGTATCTACGATATCATCGATAATAAGCAGATAGTACTTATATTTTATCCTGTTATGAGGAACAGCATAGGCAAATTCCGTATAATTCACAGGCTGTAAAACAGTATCGTCTGTTACCTGATTTACAAGTGACCAGATATCTTCGTCTATGTCTGTAACTTTATGTTCGGTATAAGAAGGAGTGTAATCTGCTGCCGCTTCGCTGTTGCTTCCGTAGATACGCCAGCTTTTCCAGTTTCTGCCCGGGTAGCGTGAAGTATCATTTGCGGTAGTCAGAACATAGTTATGGATAGCAAAAGGCGTATCAGCCTCGAACAGCAGCCAGTCACTGTCTCTGTTTGCATATACGCCTGAGTTTATAACTCTGCTGCACCACTTGGTATTTTGTTTTTTGTCAAATATCAGAAAAAGGTGCTCATCTGAAGGTGTATGGAGGCCCTGACCAGCGTCAATTATGGAAATACCATCATAACCGCTTCCTACGATATCAAACGATCTTGTTATAACGCCCTGATAATCGCCTATACCCGTGATAACAGCTTTATAGTTGCCTGTTTGTTTCGGGGGTGCAGAAAATTCAGTGATTTTTCCGTCGGAATCGGTCTGGGAATAGGAGACGGTGTAATCGATGTCTTTCTGTAATTTTGTGCCGTTAAGTTCTACGGACTGAACTTTGGCTGAGTGCGCTTTCATTGTTACGGTTGCATTTGAAATGCTGATTTCCGATTCAGCGCTTGCCACAACAGAAATACTGCGTGAAAGATCAAATGCGCCTATGTTTGCTGGTACTGCACCACCAACAAGAGTAATTGCCAGCGATGCGGCAGCTAAACGTTTCCATGTTTTGCGAACTTTCATTTTTTCTTTCCTCCTCAAAAATAGATTTATTCGCGGGATACACTGTGTTACCCTAAGAAAAAATAATATGATGAACCTTAACGTTAATTATTATATCATATTCATTTATTTTCATCAAGCAGTTTAATCATTCTATTTATTTTATACACAAATATTTGTGAATAACAATGAATTACATTATTTGGAATTTAGCAAATATGACGAAGTTAATTTTTATAAGGAAAGTGTAATTATATAACAGTCCTGAAAATATCTGATCTTACTATCACTTATCATACCACTTAAAATACCTGATAGAGAGGGAAAAATTATGTTACATTTTTCCGACTGCGTCGGAGGGGGAAAGCTGCATAAGCAATCTTATTATGGAAAAACAGGCTTTGCCTTGATGAGCCAAAGGGATAACCATATATTGCCATGATACTTAGCTTGATCTGTCCGCTAAATCAGAGAATAATGCTTTCTAGAATTTCAAGAAAACGCTCTAGCTCTTCCTCGGTTGTCAGGTGTGAAAGGCTTATACGCCATGAACTGAGAGCACGCTTTCTGTCGTGAAAAAGCGCCATTACAGACCTAGAGGGCGTGTTCGCCACCGAGCAGGCGGATTTGACCGATACACAAACTCCCTGCTCATCCAGAAGGTGGCGAATATCCTCGCCCTTAATGCCTTTGACGGATATGTTTAGTATGTGTGGGACACCGTCCTCTGGGCTGTTTATCAATATCCTGTCATTTTCTGAAAAATGCTCCCTAAGCTTTCTGTTCAGCTTTTTTACTCTGGCGATGCGCTCATCGTATTCATCAATAGCATATCCGAATGCAGCAGCACAGGCGGCAGCAGCAGGTGCATCTGGTGTTCCGCTGCGGTATATAGTGGTGCTTGCACCGCCGTGAATAAGAGGTTCGAGCACGATGTTTTTAGCTTTGTACAGAACACCGAAGCCTTTAAGCCCGTAGAATTTGTGTGGTGCAAAGCTGGCTGTATGTACGCCTGTCAGAACGAGCTTTGTTTTGCCTATTGTCTGAGTCGCGTCAACGTGCAGAACGCAGTTGGGATAGCTTTTTACTATTTCAGCGATCTCGGAGATCGGCTGAACTGTGCCCAGTTCGCTGTCAACGGCGCATACCGCACAAAGCACTGTGTCATCGCGTATAAGACTTTTCAGATGTTCGGTATCGACTTTGCCGTTAGGCAGGATATTCACCAGGTCTATCTCCCAGCCTTGTTCCTGCAGATATGTAAGCGCACCGCCTACGGAACTGTGTTCAAGAAATGTAGAAACGATGTGCTTGCCTTTGCGCCTGCGGCTATAGGCTATGCCCTTTATAGCAAGATTATTTGCTTCGCTGGCACCACTTGTGAATATAAGTTCATCAGGTGATACACCCAGCAAACTTGATATTTTTACAAGAGAATCGTCCACTGCGGTTTTTGCTTTTTTACCCTCATTGTGGATTGAATTCGGATTAGCGAATGCATTTTTTGCTGTTTCTGTATATACCGAAATGACGCGTTCATCAGGGGGAGTATCAGCTGAATAATCAAGATAGATATCACTCATCGCAAACCTCCGCAATAGTTCCTCTGACGCTTCTTCCATCATTGAAATCATCAAGAAAATGATGGTATTCTTCACCACGGTGATATGAGATGATGGTTTGCAGGTTTACGTTTTCTACACTGCGGAATATGTTCATATCTATGGCAGGACTTTTTGCTCTCAGCTGTTTAAGCAGTGTTTTGACCTCCTGACGCTTAGAACCGCCGCCACCGTTATCGCACATAGTGCAGTTCTCGGTGAACCGGCAGGCGCACTGGATAAACTGCAGGTCGTTGTACTGTTTCCACTTGATTATATCTTCCTCGCGTACCATATACATAGGTCGAATAAGCTGCATACCCTCGTAGTTTTCGCTGTGTATCTTTGGCATCATGGTCTGTACCTGAGAGCCGTACAGCATACCCATTAGGATAGTTTCGATAACATCATCAAAGTGGTGTCCAAGTGCTATCTTGTTGCATCCAAGTTCCTTTGCGGTCTTGTATAGATATCCTCTTCTCATTCTCGCGCAGAGATAGCACGGGTGCTGATCCACCTTTGCAACTGCATCGAAAATCTCAGTTTCAAACACTCTGATCGGTATCTGCAAAAGTTCTGCATTTTCGATTATTTTCTGATAGTTTATCTCGTTATAACCCGGATTCATCACCAGAAAAACCACTTCAAATGGTATCTTTGAATATCGCTGCAGACGTTTCATGCACATCGCCATCAGCATTGAATCCTTTCCTCCCGAAATACAGACAGCGATCTTGTCGCCCTCCTGTATCAGATCGTATTCCTTTATTCCTTTGAGAAATTTTGACCATATAGTCTGACGGAACTTTTTTACAACTGAAAGTTCTATATCGTTGGGTATTTCCATTTATATCACCTTTCGTAAAAAACTTATTATACTTCACGTTTATATATGACACTCAGGCGGCTGATAATTGCAGTCTTCCAGTGCAGTAATTGTCGGGTTATTACCGCATACTGCACAGCCTGTATTTTCTTTCGGCAGAGGAACTTTTCTGAACTCCATAGTCAGCGCGTTATAGGTCAGAAGAGTTCCTGTCAGTAAATCACCCGTGCCAAGAATATATTTTATAGCTTCCAGAGCCTGCAGGCTTCCTATCACCCCTGCCATAGCTCCGATGACTCCTGCTTCCTTGCATGACGGCACAGCACCTTTTTCAGGCGGTTCGGTGAAAACGCATCGATAACATGGTCCTTTGTGAGGAACGTAGGTCATCAGCTGTCCCTGAAAACGCAGTATGCCCGCGTGGGAGAAAGGCTTCTCAGCCAAAACGCAGGCATCATTTATCAGAAATTTTGCCGCAAAATTATCAGTGCCGTCGATGATAAAATCGTAGTCTTTTATTATCCGGAGAATATTCTCCGAAGATATGTATTCGTGATATGTTATCACTTTGACATCGGGGTTCAGAGTATTTATGGTCTCCTTTGCGGAGTCAGCTTTAGGCTTGCCGATATCTTCGGTGCCGTGGATTATCTGTCTTTGCAGATTTGTGATATCAACATTATCGGCGTCGGCTATGCCTATTGTTCCTATTCCCGCTGCCGCAAGGTACATCAAAGCAGGGGAGCCAAGACCGCCCGCGCCTATCACAAGTACCTTGGCTTCAAGCAGTTTTTTCTGACCGCGCACACCTACTTCTTTTAGCAGTATGTGTCTTGAATATCGATCTATCTGTTCATTTGTCAGTGCCATGATCCGCTACCTCTTGTATATTATCGAAAACTGTGATATCGGGCTGTATATCAAGATGTTCGCCTATTGTCTTACCAAGCCATACCATATCATACCACCGCGTGAATTTGTATCCGCTTTTCGGGAAAGTCCCCCTGAGTTCATAGCCCATATGCTTATGAAAATCAAAGCTGTTAAAATCGAGATATTCGTCAGCTTCACCATTCGGCACACCTATGCAGGCGTACAGGTCTATCACACCCATAGCCCGAAGATATTTTTCAAGCTCGCTATAAAGAAATCTGCCGATGCCCTGCTTTTTTTCTCTGTGGTCAACATAAATGGTAACTTCTGCTGACCAGTCATAAGCCTTTCGTGCTATGAATTCGTGGGCATAAGCAAACCCGATCATCCTGCCTTTCATTTCGGCGGCAAGATATGGATAGCGTTTGGTGATATCCCTTATCCTGCACGAAAATTCTTCGATGCTCGGCACTTCATATTCAAATGTGATGGCTGTGTTTTTTACATAGTAGGAATATATATCCAGAAGTTCCTTTGCGTCATTCACCGAAACTTTTCTTATTGTTATATCACTCATATCAGTCCCTCGTTATTTGCCAAGATATACTTCCATATCATAGCTCACAACATTTCCTTTTACAGATTCGGATATGCCGTGGTTTGAATATCCCATGCTCTCATAAAAACCGATAAGAGATTCCTTGCAGGTCAATGATACATGATGTATGCCTGCCGATTTTGCGTAAGAAAGTATATTCGCCATAAGGTTATGTGCTATCTTTTTATGGCGATGATCGGGGTGTACTGCAAGCCCGTATATCAGCAGATGTTCACCGTTATTATCGAACCCGCTGTCCTGTTCGTAGAGGTCATCGGTTATATAAGGCTTGTCTGAACGGCTGCCATCGATAAGACCGACTATATGCCCTGCGGTCTCAGCCTTGAAAAACCACTGGGGAAAATGTGTAAGACGGTATTCAAAAGCTTCTTTAGATGCTGCCTTTTCGGGCGGAAATGCAAGACATTCTATATGGTGAAGCTCATCAAGGTCGGAAAGCTCCGCCTGCTTTATAACGATATCTGCTGACATACATTCATCTCCTTTTCTTTGCCTTGTGATAGCCGGTCGTGATATCTTTTACCACCTCACCGGCAATAAGCAGACCTGCCACCGCAGGTACGAAAGCTGTGCTTCCGGGGATATCCCTGCGCTCGGTACACTTGTGTTTCGCATCAGGGGGACATATACAATGTGTGCGGCAGCTTATGGACATATCCTCGATGGGGCGGGTGGGAATCTCATCCGAGTAAACTACTTTCAGTTCCTGAACACCTTTTTTTCTCAGCTCGTATCGCATGACCCTTGCAAGGGGACATACTTTTGTATCATAGATATCGGCTATCTGCATACGTCCCGCGTCCAGCTTGTTGCCTGCGCCCATAGCGCTTATTATCAGAACTTTCTTCGCCTTTGCACGCATTATGATCTCAAGCTTTGCCGTCACAGTATCAACCGCGTCGATAATATAGCTGTATTCCTCAAAAAGGAAATCATCGGCATTTTCAGGCAGAAAAAAACATTTGTGTATGCGGATATCCACATTGGGATTTATCTCCCTCATCCTCTCGGCCATGACCTCAGCTTTGTATTTGCCTACGGTCTTTCGTGTAGCTAATATCTGTCTGTTAAGATTTGTCAGGCACACCTTGTCATCGTCGATAAGATCGAAAGCCCCAACTCCGCTTCGCACAAGCGCCTCGCAAACATATCCTCCCACGCCGCCTATACCGAACACTGCCACCCTTGCAGAAGACAGCTTGTCAATGCCTTCTTTTCCTATAAGCAGTTGTGTTCTTGAAAACTGATCCAGCATCGGTGATCCTCCTTATATTTAATACCTTAGTATTATATCATTTAAATCATAGTTAGTCAATAGATTTAATATGTTATTAATTCTTTCTTCATTGAAATCCTTTTGGAAAAGGTGTATCCTATATATAATATGTTAATGGAAAGGGAGATGGTGAAATGGAAGAAACTATTATAAAGCATATCTCGGCTGAGGAATTTCTGAAAATCGATAAAAGCGGTATAACTTTGCTGGATATCCGTGAGGAGTATGAAGTGCAGATCAAGCCGATATATTCTGCACTGAACATACCGTTCTCGGAGCTTACTAAAAGGCTTTCCGAGGTGGACAAAAACAAGCCTGTATATGTCATCTGTTCCACAGGCGATCTCAGCGAAGAAATAACAGAAATACTAACTGACATGGGATACGATGCGTACAATATAGATGGTGGATACACCGCCTATAAAGAACAGACAGAAGCAATTCCGCACCGTGAGCTAGACATAAGGGGAGTTTGCTGTCCGGGACCCGTGGTGCGCACTGCTGAAGCGCTTAAAGATATGGCATACGGTCAGCGTCTGGATATTGTTTCGGACGAAGCAGCATTTTCTTCGGACATAGCCGTATGGTGTGAACGTACAGGCAACAGGCTGGTGAGCCTTGAAAACGAAGGCAGAGATATAAAAGCTGTCATAGAAAAACAGCCGCCAAAGAAAATATCGGATATACGCCCAAACGGAAAGACCTTTGTTCTTTTCAGCGGTGATCTTGACAAGACCATAGCAGCTTTTATAATGGCAAACGCGGCGGCATCAATGGGCAGAGAAGTAACTTTGTTCTTTACTTTCTGGGGGCTGAATGTTCTCCGCCGACCCGAAAAAGTAAGGATCGGAAAGAACATAGTTGAAAAAATGTTCGGATTCATGATGCCGAGAGGAACAAAAAAGCTGGGTCTTTCCCGTATGAATATGTGTGGAATGGGCGCTAAAATGATACGCTCGGTAATGAAAAGCAAGGGCGTAAACTCCCTTGAAGAGCTGATTGCTTCCGCTAAAGCCCAGGGTGTGCGGATAGTTGCCTGCCAGATGTCCATGGACATAATGGGCATACATCGTGAAGAACTGATAGACGGTGTTGAGCTTGGCGGTGCAGCCACATTTATAGGTTGCGGCGAACAGAGCGATATGAGTCTGTTTATATAATAAGGAGGAGAAGATAATGATATCAAGAAACGAATCTTTTGAGCTGCTCAGAAAGTACAACAAGAACCATTTCCATCTACAGCACGCGCTTACTGTTGAAGCGGTTATGAAATGGTATGCGGCAGAACTCGGATATGGCGATGATGCTGAATACTGGGGGATAGTTGGTCTGCTTCATGATATAGATTTTGAATTATATCCTGAGGAACACTGCATAAAAGCTCCCGAACTGCTGAGAGAAGGCGGTGTCAGTGATGATATCATACATGGGGTATGTTCTCACGGCTACGGCATAACTGTCGGCTGTGGCGTTACGATAGATGTTGAGCCTATACACGAGATGGAGAAAGTTCTGTTCGCTGCTGATGAACTGACTGGTCTGATTGGTGCTGCAGCTCTCATGAGACCTTCAAAGAGCACAAAGGATATGGAACTGAAATCTCTGAAAAAGAAATACAAAAGCAAGGGTTTTGCTGCCGGCTGTTCGAGAGAAGTCATCGGCAGAGGCGCAGATCAGCTGGGCTGGGAGCTTGACAAGCTGCTTGAACTCACCATGCGGGCAATGGCTGATACTGAGGATATCATAGCTCAGGAAATGAGCGAGCTTTGATAGATCTGATTTAAATATATAAATATAATAGTAAACGGCTTGTTCTGTTAGTGGACAAGCCGTTTTTATGTTGTGATTATCGGGTTTGTGATATCAATTATCATAGATCGGAGATCAAACGTGATCTTCAAAAAGACGATAATCAGTCTAATGTCCTGAAAAGCTTTGTTTCATGTGATGTAACGTTATCACGTATTTAGTTTTTAGCGCATTTTGTGCTACTGTAAAAAACTGTAAATCTAAGGAAATTAACTACAGAGAGATGTTTTGCTCATTGTTCGTTTACAATTATTGGCTTATTAGTTGATGATTATAAAGCGTTGTGATAACGTTGCCTTATATTTTCGTTGACGAAAGAGAATTTTATGATATAATAATAATCAATAAAGACAGATATGACATATAAAATTAATCTATTAGGTATGAATTTTATCAATAACTATAAATGATTTTAATAAGGAGAGTAAAAAATTTATGAGCCAATATCGAATAGCAGTTGCTACGGCGGATGGACATAAAGTGGACCAGCATTTCGGTTCTGCTTCAAGGTTTGATATCTATCGTATCGAAGATAATGTTTCCGCCAAGGAAAAAACTGTATCCTTTGGAAATCAGGAAGGATGCAGCGGAGATCACAGAGGTGCAGAAGCAAGACTTGAACTTGTGGAAAACTGCCAGTATGTTATCGCCGCACGCATCGGGAGCAGGATACAGAGATATTTTGAGACCCAAAGAAAGAAATTTTTTGAAATGCCCGGTTCTGATACGGATTATGTGATCGAAAAGATTGTAGAGTACAGAAAACGGAGCGGTAAGTAAGGAAAGGTGATGTGATCATGTCAAAGGTAGCAGAAAATCTGACAGAGCTTATAGGCAATACGCCGCTTTTGAAAATAAGCAGGCTGGCAGGAGATGACGAACTATATGCAGAGGTGTATGCAAAGCTTGAATACTTCAATCCTCTGGGAAGTGTAAAGGACAGGATAGCTCTGGCGATGATAGAAGATGCAGAGGAAAAAGGACTGTTAAAAGAAGGGTATACCATAATTGAACCCACAAGCGGAAATACAGGCATCGGGCTTGCATTTGTCGGTGCGGTCAAGGGATATAAAGTTATACTGACAATGCCAGAGAGTATGTCGGTAGAAAGACGCAGGCTGGTAACTCAGCTTGGGGCAAAGGTGATACTTACTCCTGCGGCAGAGGGTATGAAAGGTGCTATCCGCAAGGCGGAAGAACTCAATGCGCTGATAGAGGATTCATTTATCCCACAGCAGTTCGATAACCCTGTAAATCCGGAAATACACACAAAAACTACAGCACAGGAGATCATAAGAGATACCGATGGTAAGGTGGATTACTTCGTTGCAGGCGTTGGTACAGGCGGAACTGTAACAGGTACGGGCAGAGCTCTTAAACAGAATGATCCCAATACAAAGGTGATAGCAGTTGAACCCTATGATTCATCTGTACTTTCGGGTGAAGCTCCCGGACCTCATGTGATACAGGGTATAGGAGCAGGTTTTGTGCCGCATATCTTCGACAGAGAAGTAATTGATGAGATATTCAGGGTGAAGAACAAGAAAGCTCTGGAAACTGCACGAACAGCGGCAAGGCTTGAAGGGCTGCTGGTGGGTATCTCATCGGGTGCAGCATTGTTTGCAGCTATCGAACTTGCTAAACGCAAAGAGAATAAAGGCAAGCGCATAGTTGTGCTTCTGCCTGATACGGGAGAACGTTACCTTAGTACCGCACTGTTCGATCAGCCTGCGGAACTTGCCTGATAAGGAGGGATATCATGTCATTTATAGAAAGACCAAGGTTTTCATGTATGCTGGGAGGCGCACTTGCAACTCTCACCTCTCTTCCGAGAGTAATACCTATAATACACGGAGCGCAGGGCTGCGGCGGTCAGCTTACCAATTCATTTGCTTACGGCGGATATCTGGGCGTTGGTTACTGCGGCGGTGCATCTCTTCCCAGTTCAAATGTAAGTGAAAAAGAAATAATTTTTGGTGGTGCTGAGAAGCTCAGAAAAGAGATACTTGCGGCCTACGATGTAATGGACGGCGATCTTTTTGTAGTAGTTACAAGCTGTATGACCGATCTTATCGGTGATGATGTTGAAGCGGTCATCAGCGAGGTAGAAAGACCCGAGTATCCTCTGATATTCGTTGATACAGGCGGATTCAAGGGCAATTCTTACTATGGTTATGATATCGTGATAAAGAGCCTTTTTGAACAGTACATACCCGTAACAAAAGAAAAAGATGAAAAGCTTGTTAATCTGCTTGGACTTGTACCTGCATACGATCCGTTTTTCAGGGGCGACCTTGAAGAGATAAGGAGAATACTCTCACTTATCGGTGTTAAAGCAACTACCTTTGTAACACCCGACCAGACTATCGAGGATATCAGAAATGCCGGTAAAGCAGCTTTGAATATCGTTCTTTCACCTGTAAACGGAATAAGAGCTGCAAAGGCGGCTAAGGAAAAGCACGGTATAGAATATATAGTTACCGATCTTCCTATCGGCAGCAATGCTTCAGTTAAGTTCGCAATTGAAATAGCAGAAAAGCTAGGCATTGACAGGGAATTTGCTGAAAAAGCTCTTGAAAAAGAAGTTGAGCGTTATTACAGCTATGTTGACAGAGCAACCGACGTCATTGCAGATACGGATTTCCAGAACTATGCAGTGGTAGTCAACAATGCGACACAGGCACTGCCTTATGCACAATATCTTGATAACGAGATAGGCTGGCTGCCCGAGTATGTATTTATAACCGATGAACTCAGGGAGAAAAATAAGGAGATCATTCGCCGACATTTTGAAGAACTGCCTTTTGAATATCGTCCAAAGCTTGTATTTGAAACGGATACCTCAAAGATACAGCAGTACATCACACAGAATGACCCTCAGTTTTTGTCGGATACCTATTATGAAAAACTTGAGCCTGCATTCGTGCTTGGCAGTTCTATCGACAGAAAGCTTTCACAGGTACTGAACGGAAATTTCCTGAATATAAGCTTTCCTGCAATGAGCCGTATCATACTCAACAAAACATACGCAGGCTTCAACGGCGGACTTGCACTGCTGGAAGATCTGATAACAGCACAGGTATCGGGGAGGTAAAGATATATGAAATTCGATGTAAATTTTGATGTGCAGGTACCAAATCCCAGAGAGAGGCAGAGAGCCACAGCCTATGCTTTCGGCGGATGTACCAGTGATCTAAGGAGCGGTTCATGCGCAGGATGTCTCGGTAGATGCGACCGCAGCTTTACACAGGCTATGTTCTGCCAGATGGGTGTTTCGACACTGATATCATTCTCGACAAAGGATTCGGTAGTTATAATGCACGGCCCGGTGGGCTGCGGTTCACAGTCCCATGGTATTGATTTCAGCATAAAGCAGTACGGTGCAGCACGCGGAGTGAAGATGGAAGGTGCAAGATGGCTGAGTACAAATCTTACGGAGACCGACGTTATAAGCGGCGGAAATGAAAAGCTTTACGATACCATTATCGAAGCCGACAGACGCTTCCGTCCCACAGCTATATTCGTCTGCAATACCTGTGCCCCAGGAGTTATCGGAGATGATATAGAAAGCGTTGTTAACCATGCACAGGAGCAGGTAACTGCAACAGTTGTACCGCTCCATTGTCCCGGTTTCGGCGCAAAGGTGTTCTCCTCGGCATATGATGTGGTGTACCACGGCATAATGCACAGGTTTGGCTTTGAGCCTAAAAAATATATCGATTATACCCCATTTGACAAGAGCGATCCCGACTACGAGATCAAAAAGCAGCGATATGAATACAAGAAGAGCCGAACAGTGACTCTGTACAATGCATGGTCCATAGGTCCGGGAGACGAAAAGGAGATCAAGAGGCTTTTGAATGCTTTGGGGATAAACGTTAATATATTCGTTGAATACAAAGAGCCCGATGACTGGAGATTTATTACCGAGACTGCACTCAATGTAAGCTTTTGTCATGTACATGATGTGTACTTCCTTGAATACCTGAAGCGGGAATTCGGTATACCTTATATTCTGCCGACTATCCCCATTGGAACCGAGCAGACAGTAAAATTCATAACAGCCATAGCGGAGTTCTTCGGGCTAGAAAAGGAAGCAGAAGCACTCCTGAAAAAGGAAACTGAAAAGCTGAAAAAGGCACTTGAACCCATAAGGAAAAATGTTGAAGGCAAGAGCGTTCTGATAAGCGGCGGTTTTCTGCGTATCGGTGCAACGGGACTTCTGGCAGATGAGATAGGACTTAAAGTTGTGGGTTTCAGAAACTTCAACTATGATGAATTCGGAGATCAGCTGTTCAGCGAGGTTCAGGAAAAGATAGGCGATGTGCAGAATGCGGTATCTACTCAGGCAAACGAGCTGGTGAACATGGTATACAAGCTGAAACCGGATATTGCCATATCTCACCCTTCGGTGGGTGTATGGCTTGTAAAGGCAGGCGTACCTTCGCTGACATTGTTTGCACAGAGATTTACATATTTCGGTTTTACGGGAGCATACTCCCTTGCAAAGAGGATAGAGAGAACTCTGAAGAACACAGCCTATGCACGGAATATTTCAGAACATACCAAACTTCCGTATCAGGAGCAGTGGTATGGCAAGAGCCCATACCATTATATAACGGGTCTGCCCGAAACGGATAAGCCCACTATCTGATTTATGCGAAAGGAAGATATTTATGAAGAAAAGAGTAAGGAAAGCTATTGAAGTAATGATCGCAGCTTCACTGCTTATCAGCACCCTGACTGCCTGCGGAAGTTCATCGGGTAAAAAGTCCTCGGGAAGCGGAGTTAAAAAGGCAAGTGTAGGTACACTTGAGGTCGCATGGTTCCCGTCATCGATAAAGTCTGCGCTGACGACGGTAGCCTACGATCAGGGATATTTTGAAGAGGAGGGCGTGACGGTAAACTGCGATGTTCTTCTCTCCACTGCTGACAGCTTAACAGCACTGTCAACGGGAAAGGTAGATGTGGTACCTGTGGGTATCACATTGCAGTTACAGTTCATGGCAGAGGGTCAGGATCTTATATTCTTCGGCGGTTCGGCACAGGAGGGCGGAGCTATCATCACAAAGCCTGAAAATACTGAACAGTTTGCTGAACTATCCGGCTGGGCTGGAAAGAAATGGGCATCAGCCAGAAGCTACACGGGTGATAACATCATACGTGCAAAGCTGCGTGAGATCGGCATAATTCCCGAACAGGATATAGAGATAGATTACCTCAATGATGATACTTCCATCGTTCAGGCGGTATCAAAGGGTCAGGTCGATGTGGGATACATCACCGCCGATGGCGTACAGACAGCCAAGAATTTCGGACTTGATCTTGGTATAAAGGTCGGAGATATCGACCCCTGCTATCCTTGCTGCCGTCAGACCACTACTTCTAAGGTAGTACAGGAAAAGCATGATGAGCTTGTAGCCTACCAGAGAGGTCTGATTAGAGCTTACAAACTGATACTCAATGATCATGATAATGCCATAGATATCATGGTCAGACAGACGGGGCAGACCGAGGAATATGTTACAGAAGCACTATACGGTGACTATGCTTCAAGGTACAACCCCGACCCCGCCAAAAACAGAGTTGTTGATTATGCGGCGTATCTCATAGGCGAAGGCATAATCAAGGACGCTGACATAAGCGGAAATGTCAACACAGAGATCTTCCGCGAAGCACTGGATCAGATACTTAAAGAATATCCTGATGATCCTGATTATCTGGCACTTAAAGAATTCTCGGACAAATACGATGTATAAAAGATGATATTATAAGGAGGAACCGATAATGAGTAAAATAGAATTTCGTAATGTTTCATTCAGCTATGAAGCTGATAACAAAGCAGTTAATATCCTTGATGGTCTGAACTTTAAGGTAGAAGAGGGAGAGTTCGCTTGCCTTATCGGTCCTTCGGACTGCGGAAAAAGCACGCTTGTATCTCTTCTGCTCGGACTTCAGTTTCCTACAAAGGGTGAGATACTTATAAACGACAAACCTGTTACAGGTCCTGATGTGAACAGAGGAATGGTGTTTCAGCACTATTCACTGTTCCCGTGGCTTACCGCAAAAAAGAATATCATGTTCGGAATTAAGGAAGCCGGTATACTAAAGAACAGAAAAGAGATAGCAAAGAGGGCAGAGGAGTATCTTGAACTGGTTGGACTTGCTGATAGCGCAGATAAATACCCGCACGAGCTTTCGGGCGGAATGCAGCAGCGTGTGGCGCTTGCAAGAGCCTTTACGATGGATACGGATATACTTCTCATGGACGAACCATTCGGTGCTATCGACCCGCAGAAGCGTGTAGAATTACAGGAACTCAGCATAGAACTCTGCAAAAAACGCGGAGAGAAGAAGACTGTTGTATTCATTACCCATGATATCGACGAAGCGCTTGTGCTGGCTGACAAGGTATACTTCATGGAGCCTCATAAGATCAGGACAGAAGTAAATGTAGGTCTTCCCGAGGATACACCGAGGGAAGAGCTGATAAGACTGAACAGATATGATCAGCTTCGCCATGAGCTGCTCGACCTGTTTACAGAAGTGAAGGTGAGAACTGCATGACAGACGCAAGGACATTAAATTCGTTGGAAACACACGGCAGTGAGAAAACATACTCTGTCGGAAAAATAATACTGAACATAGCTGTTGTCACACTCTTCGCGGGAACAGTGATAACACTTTCATTTATAAAAGGAAAGGTCAGCGCACCGAAAAACACCGTCTATGTTGCCATCATGGGACTTATATGGCTCTACCATATTGCTAAGGCAGTTATAAAAAAGGAGGAGTATCATCCCGATATTGCCGTGCTGATATACAGTCTTTTTCTTATATGGGATATATCTTTCCGAATACTCGGCAATGGCAACCCTGTGCTTTCTCCGCCAATGGAGAATGTATTTGAAGTGTTCCTGAAGGACAGCGAATTTATCGCAGATGGTATAGGCCATTCTCTGATGATACTGGTGACAGGTTTTTCAATAGCACTCATATCTGGAAATATCCTGGGCATGATAGTGGGCTGGGTAAAGCGGCTCAATAATGATTTTACACCCATCGCCAAAGTACTCAGTCCTGTACCTCCAATGGTATATACCCCGTATCTTATCGCACTGATGCCCACATTTACCTCTGCATCGATAGCTGTAATAGGCATAGGTATGTTCTGGCCGATATTTCTTGGAATGATAAACAGGGTCGGCAGCATAAACGGAAGACTGATAGATTCTGCAAAAGCAATGAATGTCAGCACACCAACTATGCTTTTCAAGGTGATACTGCCTTACAGTATCCCGTCGATAGTCGGTAATCTTAAAATACAGATATCCACCATATTCATGATTCTTATAATGGCAGAGATGATCGGTGCCACCAGCGGGCTTGGATTTTTCATAAAAAAGTATTCCGACTATGCCGATTATGCCAGAGTGCTTGCAGGTATATTCGTTGTAGGCGCTGTGATAACCATTCTGAATGTTCTGCTGGATATAGCGGAGAAAAAGCTTATAAAGTGGAAAGCTATCTGAAAGACGGATAATATATACGTTTTTGTTCTGTTTTAATAAAATCAAGGAGTTGTTCATATGAAAAAAAGCTTTGAAAAAGGATTTGTAACACCACTACCGGTGTTCATTATTGCAACCTATGACAAGGAGGGAAAACCCAATGCCATGAACGCTGCATGGGCGGGACAGGCAGGCGGAGACCTTATCTCTATAAGTCTCGGAGACCACGTTTCCACTGAAAACATCAAGCTGAATAAGGCTCTAACCGTGAGCTTTGCAACAAAGAAATTCATAGCTGAATGTGACTATGTGGGGATAGTGTCGCAGGCTAATGTTTCGGATAAGCTGGATAAAGTCGGTTTCACTGTAACCAAGTCCGATAAGGTCAATGCGCCGATCATCGACCAGCTTCCCGTTGCGCTTGAATGTAATGTCAAAGACATAATCGAGGAGTACGGCGCGACAAGAGTGGTCGCACAGATCATTGGTTTGAAAGCAGATGAAAGTGTTCTGACTGATGATAAGGTCGATCTTGGCAAACTCAATCCGCTGGTGTTTGACTCGTCCGCATTAGCCTATCGCGTAATAGGTGAAATAGCAGGAGGAGCATGGAACGCAGGTAAAAAGTTTGAGTGAACTATTTTTTTACGGTTATCCCGCTGACACCCCAAATAAATTGGTGTAATATAGGAACTTGAAATTCTTTGGGGCGGTATGATAGACCTTGATACCGGTCGGCATGACCATTGTTCGCAGTCTTGATTATGCTGGTGTAAAGCCTTAATGATATGAAAAACCGATCACATGATTTTTCAATTGCTAAGCATTAAATTTTTGAATTGTGCAAAAACAGCGGCAGAACGCTTTTACACGTTCTGCCGTATGTTTTTTTCATATATTCTTTCGATATCGGGACTCATGCTATCTTAACAGTGAAAGCTCTTTGGTTAATGCAGCCTGTATCCCATTTGCCGTTTACCTTAGCGCAGATTACCACTTTATAAATGCCTGTTTCTACCTTGGGCGATGTGTAGCTTGTAACATTTCCGTCAACCTGGACCTTTACACGCCATTTGCCCGCCTGGTATACAGCTATACCATACTTTTCCGCGCCCGCTACAGCAGTCCATTTAAACCTGAACTGTCTGCCACGAACCTCGGAACTGACAACTGGATATCTGTTTGCATCTCCGTCAAAGGCTATGAACTTAAAACCGTTGTCAAGCGCGTACTCTTCGGCGGCGCTGCCTTTGCCTCCCTTTATTGTAAAGTCTTCAACTTTTTCGGTAAAATAGGATTTATCTATATAATACCCAAAAGCATTGATTGCAATTGTCTTAACGCTGTCAGGTACAGTTATGCTTTTAAGCTTCGGACAATTGTCGAAAGCGTTTCTGCAAATTGAAGTGACACTGTTTGATATAGTTACGCTTGAAAGATTCGTACACTTGTAAAACGTATACTCCCATATGGTTTCAACAGCATTTGGAATGGTTATGCTTGTTAAGCTTGTGCAGCCGTAGAAAGCATTTCTGCCAATGAAATTAACCCTGTCAGGAACGTTTATTTCTTTAAGCTTTATGCAGTCCTGGAAAGCATAAGTGGAGATCGTATCCATGCTATGCGGGATATATATGCTTTCAAGATCGTAGCAGAAACAGAAGGCATAGGAGCCGATTGTCTTAACACTGTCCGAAAGCTTTACTTCCGCAAGTTTGTTACATTTGTAGAAAGCATGATTGCCGATGTTCTTAACGCCACCCGAAACAACAACTTTTTTAATGTCGTCACAGCTATCGAACCACGGGGTCTCTTCAGACCTATAATCAGCCATAGTTCCCTTACCCCAGATAATGAGAGTTCCCTCACTGTCAAGTGTCCATGTTATGTTTTCACCTTTGTTTTCGCTGTATACACCGCAATAGCCGCTTTCAACGATATTTCCGTGTGCGATAAACTCAAAGTCGTTGTCTTTGGCGTATTTTTCGGCGGCGGTGTTTTTTCCGACGTAGAAACTTATGTTGTCATATTTAAAGTCGTTACCTGTATCCATATCAGCAATATAATGATATCCGAAAGCTTTTTCGCCGATTTTCTTAACGCTTGCAGGTACAGTTATGTATTTAAGGCTCTCGCACAGGTTGAAAGCATGATCGCCTATGAGCGTAACGGAGTTCGGAATAACTATGCTTTTAAGGCTTGTGCAGGACTCGAAAGCGTTGCCGCCGATGTATTCAACGCTGTCGGGGAACTTTATGTCCGTAAGGCTTGTGCAGGATGCAAAAGCATAGTCGTCAATGCTTAAAACACTGTCCGGTATAGCTATGCTTTCGAGATTATTACAGCCGGCAAAAGCCATTTCGCTGATGAACTTTATGCTGCCCAGGAGCTTTACGTCTGTAAGATTTACACAGCCTGTGAAAGCACATTTGCCGATGCGCGTAACGCCGTCACCAATAACAACTTCCTTTATATCCTTATAGTATTTATAATACCACGGAGCATTGCGGGTCGCGTAATCCGTCATATCACCCATGCCGCTTATGTAAAGCGTACCGTCGCGTGTTAGACTCCATGTGAGGTTTTTGCCGCAGGTACCTTCGTCTATCGGTTTGAGCGATTCAAAAGAGATGAATTTAAAGCCGTTTTCATTGGCGTAGGTTTCGGCGGCAGTGTCGGTGCTTCCGATTATTGTAAAGTCGTCAACCTTTTTATATTTATAATTATGATAGTAATCATCACCACGATAATATCCAAAAGCATTTTTGCCAATGGTCGTAACGCTGTCTGGAACAGAAACACTTATAAGACTTGTGCATTTTTCGAAAGCCGAAGACCCGATTTCTGTAACGCTCTCAGGGATAGTAATGTCTGTAAGGCTTGTGCAGCCGTAGAACTCATCACTGCTGATACTTGTAATACTGTTCGGCAGTTTTACGTCTGTTAGTATTATACAGCCTTCAAAAGCACTTTCGCCGATGCTTGTAACAGTATCAGGTATAGTAATACTTGCAAGGTTAGTGCATTCTTCAAAAGCACCTTTACCAATGCTTGTAATGCTATCAGGTATAGTATAGCTTTCAAGGCTTTCGCAGCGGCCAAACATATAATTGCCAAGTTTTGTCAAGCCGTCAGGGAGTTTTACGTCTGTAAGGCTTGTGCAGCCGTAAAAAACAGCATTGCCAAAGCTTGTAACGCTGTCAGGAACTGTAAAGCTTTTAATTTTGGAACAATATTCAAAAGCACAGCTGCCAATGCTCGTTACGCTGTCCGGCACAGTAATGTCTTCCAAGCTTTCGCAGCCGCGGAAAGCATCATCGCCGATTTTTGTAACGCTGTTAGGGATAGTAACGTCTTTAAGGTTTGTGCAGCCGCTGAAAGCGTAATTTCCGATACTTGTAACACTGTCCGGGATAGTAACGTCTTTAAGACTTGAACAGTCTTTAAAAGCGTACTCGTCTATGCTTATAAGATTATCCGGGAGCTTTACGCTTGTAAGAGCCTTGCAGCCCTCGAATACTCTATTGTTGATGGTTGTTACGCTGTCAGATATAGTAATGTCCGTAAGGCTTGAACAGTCTGAAAAAGCTCTTATACCGATATTTGTGATACTATCCGGAATAGTGACGTTTACAAGGCTTCTGCATTGGTAAAAAGCATATTCGCCGATCTGAGTCAAACCGTCCGCGAAAATCACGGTTTCAAGGCTAGTACAGCCGTCAAAAGCATTGTTACCGAAGTGCGTCACGCTGTTCGGAATGGTAATGCTTTTAAGGCCTGTGCAGTTTAAGAAAGCATTGTCACTTATAGTTTCAACGGTGTTCGGGATAGTTACACTTTCAACGCCGCTGCTTTCAAGAAAAGCGTAAGTGTCGATACGCTTCACGCCAGCAGAGATAGTTACGCTTTTAAGTTTCGGGCACTGATAGAAAGTATGCGCACCTATGCTTGTAACAGCTTTTCCGTCGATTACGGAAGGAACAGTAACTTTTTCGGCAGTGCCGTAGTACTGGATAAGCTCGATACTACCGTCATCAAGTATTGTATAAGTGAAATCTGCATATTTACCAAATATTTCTGCATTCGCCCTTAGAGAAAAGCCCTCAAAAGTCCCCGCAGGCAGCATCCCCGCACCCGAAAAGACAACAGCCAATGCAGCCAGTCCGCTTAATAAACGTTTATTCATGATAATTGCCCCCTCAAAATATAATCATATAATATTTGATTATAACATATATTATTATATTTTCCAATTACAAAAGCATACAATTATAAAACTTAATTTTTGTATACTAATACGTGAAACATGGTTGCCCCACCCTCGCCAAAATGCTATAATACTATAAATAAGCGTTTGTGGCAGATCGAATATTAAAAACGTTCTTGCTGATACGGGATTATGGATATACTTTCAAGCAGATACTATCAGATATCGATGTGCCATGGGTGTATATCCATGCAAAGGAAAGAACTACTGAATATACTGTTAACAGAACTTAGAAAAAAGCTAATTTTACGACTGTGTATATAAATTAACTAAAAAATTTATTTGAAGTAATTACATAAAAAGTATTGACTTTTTATTGATGATAATGTATAATATATATAACATCGATGTGAAATTAATATCTTTAAAATAATTCGTAGCATTTAATTTTAAAACTATATATTACAAAATTATATATTTTCTATATTGGAGGGTTTATCATGAGCATTGAAAACACAACACTTAAAGGCGGCTGGGTCATCACTCAGGGAGATACAAGCATTGAAAATCATCCCGATGCGCTTGCAGCATTTGAAAAGGCTTCGGCAGGATATGTAGGGGTAAAATTTACACCTTTAGCACTTCTTGCAACGCAGATAGTTTCGGGAAAGAATTACGCCATACTCTGTAAAGCTACCCCTGCAACGCTTGATCCTACAACAACTCTTAAAATTGTGATCGTTTATGAAGATCTGAACGGAAATGCAACTATTACAGGTGTAAGAGATGTATTAGGTACTGATTATCCTATATTCGCTGCAAACTGCGCTTGCTCGGCAAATGAAGCTCCCGTTCTCGGCGGCTGGAATATCACTATTGGTGATACGAGCATCGATAAGCATCCTGATGCACTTGCAGCGCTGGAAAAGGCTACGGCAGGTATGCTTGGTGCAAAATATGAGCCTATCGCTCTGCTTGGCACTCAGATAGTTGCAGGAAAGAATTACTGCATACTCTGCAGGGTCACTCCCGTCACACTTGATCCTAAGCCAACTATGAAGCTTGTTTATGTTTACGAAGATACTCAGGGCAACGCTGTTATCACAGATATCAAGGAGATAATCGGCACTCCTGTTCCCGGTGGATTTATTGCCAATGACGGTGCAACAGACCTTGACAGCAACCCTGAAGTAAAAAATGCTTTTGAAAAGGCTACAAAGGATGTCTTCGGTGTAGACTATGAGCCTATCGCTTATCTTGGCTATCAGATAGTTGCGGGCAAGAATTATCTTATCCTCTGTGAAAGCAAGATAGTTGTTCCCGATCCCATTCCTTCTCTTACGCTTGTAACTGTCTATGAAGATCTTGACGGCAATTGCAAGATCATAAATACAGAACCTGTAGTCCTTTAAGTTTTAAGATATAAGGTGAAAATGTAAATATCCCCCTGATCTATGGCATTATGTTAAAGATCAGGGGGATAGTTTCTTTTGTGCGTGATCTTTATTTATAATACCGAATAGCATTATCACAAGTGTTCAATTGAATTCTAAGAACATGATTTTTTTGTCACACAAAAAATCAAACGAGAATATCAATAAGATCAAATGTATTATCAATTTCAAGCTATTATTTTTTTGAGTTTCTTCACACTATTATGCAACCATATTTAAACCACTGTCACTATTACATAAATAACTGCCCCGTTCCAATTATCATACAGGAACGGGGCGATAGTATAACATTTTGTCATTTTATGATATTAGCAATGGCTGCGGAGATCACATCTTCTATACCACAGACCTTATCCATGTTATCTTTGTCGGGAGTATTTCTTAGTGCTTCGATACCTGCTCTCCACAGAACCAGAGTATTTACCTTCAGTGATTCTATCCGCTGTGACATTTCGCTGTTGCGGGTGTACATACCGGATATCATAAAAATACTTTGCGATGCTATATTTTTAGATAAAATAAGGTCGTTGAGCCTTTTATCTGCAAGTATTTGATAGTATTTCCAATCAGAGTTATCGGATATGTTCTTCATATTTTCGCTCAATGCCTCAGATGCTGAATGAATCTCATTTATACAGCCCTCAAGCACTTTTTTCATGGTGTCCAGCAGCATATTTTCTTTGCATAATCCGATGTATAATTCCTGAAAGCTTTCAGATATTCTCTGAGCCTCTTTGTCCGCTTTCTCAGCTTGGTCGATGAGCCTTGCGTAACCTATAGCCCCCACATATCCCTTGTATCGTGCGAGACCGTTTATTTGCAGCTGCTGCGAAGCGAGAGTAAGTATGTTTATCGCCTTATCAGGCATAAGATCCTGTTGAAGTTTAAATATCATTTCTGATGTATCTGCTATCCGCTGCTGAACATCTAAGGCATAGGATGGCAGAAGCTCAAATGACATCATATCGGCGGTATATGTTCTGTTAAAGTTCAGCATGGCTTGTTCACCTTAGCAAGCTTGATATACTTATCAAGATCTATCTTCTTAAAAAAATTATAACTGTCACAATTTATATCCTGACCAAATATACCCATCTGAACTGGTGATGAAATGACTATATCAGTATCGGGTATATTGAAGATAGCACGGAACTGGTCTTCCGTAAGAGGCTGACCATAATAGGGATACCAGTTCTTTTCGTGGAATGACATGGACTCCATCACCCTCAGTACGACACGTCGTAAAAACATTACCGAGCACATGGGGTAGAAGCATTTTTTCATATTAATAGGTTCCGACGGGCTTTTCAGCCTTATCTCGGAGTTGAACACCTCGTCATTGCTGTAGCATGAGCTGAACACTTTAAGGTCAACACCTATGCCGTATTCTTCAAGCAGTTTTATCAGACTGAGAGTCAGCGCGCCGCGGTTGGTGACTGCCTGCTCTAAGGTGTGAATTGAATATGCCAGATTGAACCATATAGTAACGAATTTTTTCTCTCTTGCTCTTGTGAGCCTGTACATTGTCTTCGGAGTACCTGCCACGTACGCGGGAATATTTGGGTGAGAGCCTGCCATTGCCTTTTCCTGCCTGCGTCTGTAAGTTCTTATCGGCATAGTCTTTTCAAATTCCTTCAGCATTTCCAGTGTAATGTCATAATTACCCGTATATCCGCCGATAAGATAATCTACAGCATTATCAAAGGTATCCTCGGGAAAATCCGGACGTCTGATGAGACTGTGCTGTTTGAGAAATATTTTGTCGTTTACTTTAGGTTTGCTGAGTATATACATCTGCATATCACTCAGACTGTTGAACGCCGCATTGTATACAGTCATTTTTTTGTATTGGTATACTTTGAGGTTCATAAATTCTGTCATCTTCTTGTATCTCCGTTTCGTATTTCGAAAACTATCTTGTTGAATACGCTGAATATCCCGCTGCTTTTTCTTTCATTGCCGTTGTAGTATTTTGCCATTTCTCTCTGCAGGAATGCCAGATATTCGTTGTCCTTGGTCTCAATGAATTCATACCTGACGATCGCCTCGACATCGTAACTCTGGTGATCGAGGTACTTCTTTATGCTGGTAGCATCACGGGTGGTGAATATACCCGGAGCTGCTGTCTGATTTTCTTTGCTCCATGCAGTTGTTGCATTACGGAAGATCGCAGCAAATTCAAACCACTGGGGATGATCACGAAGTATGTTCTCTTCAAGCCTGTTATCGTAATCAACGTAAATCGCAGTGAATCTCTGCATGAGAGATTCCTCTATCTTCTCACGTGTGCTGTAATTTCTGTCGGCACCGTCGCCAGCGGTGTTGCCTGCTGCTATGATACGGAAATTCGGGTGGCGCATTACTCGCTCGCCGTTAGGGAAGCAGTAGCTTGCATTTTTGGAATTGGACATAAAGCTGTTTAGCTTTACTGCTGCCCTGATATTGCCGTTATCGAATTCATCGCAGAAAACTATACCGCCGTATTTGTATGCTCGGTAGAATGCAGGATAGTTGTATCCGCCGTCCGCTGTCTGGAATCCCAGCAGGTCATATTCCTCGTTTATGTAGCCGATATCCAGATATTCCAGCCCCAGCAGCTTGGCTATCTGTCCTACAAGAAAGGTCTTTCCGCAGCCCGAGGGACCTATCATATATGGATTGGAGTCTTCTATTACAGCGGTGATTATATCATCGAAATGCTCATGATAAAGAGCATTGTTTGTTTCGATATCCTCCTGCTTTTTCTTCATGAGCTTTTCAAATCTGTCTTTGAATGGATAGGTTTCGTCAAAGAAGAAATTCGGAGTCATATCCGCAGGTTCGGTACATCTCTGGGCATTTATCTGAACTATGGTGGGACGTACTCCTGCCGTCACCTGAACAGGTGCGACTGCTACTGCTTCAGCTGCAGCTTCTGCTTTTTCGGTATCGAAATTCTTGCTGAACTCATCAACGCGGATTATCCTGTTCACCAGATCGCTGCTCTTGTTCACCTCTGATATGATACTTTTCAGTTCGCCGTTGTTAAGCATCGACGAGGCTCTGTCAATAGCTTTGTTAGCCTCCGTGTTTATGCGGAAGAGTTCAGCGGAAGTGCTGTCCTTGATGCCTGCGGCTATCATTTTAAGCTCTCTTATCTTGCTGTCCGCTGATTCGATGACCTCTCTCACCAGCTTATCCTTTTCAAATACTATATTGTCATGCTCTTCGTTGAGAAAAGCATCAAAAGCTTTCCTTAATTTGAATTCAGCATTCTTAGCTTCTCTCGTGAGCTTTTCAGTTTCACTTAGTGTGAGATCCTTGATGGTCTTTTCATTTTGCTCAACAAAACTTTTGAAGCTGTCAAGACGATCTTCTGTAAGGTCGAGAGTGTGCTTTGCGTTCTCAAGGTTTTCCTTGCTGTTTTTCAGCAACATCTCAGACCTTGCAATCCTTTCTTCACTGATATCGTATATACCGCAAGCCATTCGCGCATAGCTGAGAAGCTTTTCACATTCGGTCTCTTTGCCATGAGCGCTGCATATCTTGATAGCACCGCTTATAAGCGATGAGGCAAAGCTTTTCTCATTGTTGTGGTACTGTCTGAGCTCGCAGCTGAAAGTATTGATATAGTAGATGTTTTTTTCTGCTGCTGGTATATCTGCGATGGTGCACATTGTATCGATGTAGATCTGCTTGTCGCTGAAACATAGATACAGCTCTTTTGTGAACATTCCTGAATGATAAATGCCATCCTTTTCAAATATCTTCAAAAATACTGCATTTGCAAGCCTGAAATCTTCTGTTGCTTTTCCGAGGGGAAGTACAGTGCGGTAGATATCCTCTGCATCTTTCATCATTTCTATCGGTGCTTTGTCACTGTGTGAATTGATAATGCTGTTCACCAGATAATAAAGTGTTTCTTCCGAGCCGAAAACATTTTTCTCCGGATCCCGGTTTATCTCACTGAGGTATGTACTCAGCGGAACATATTTATCGTCTTTCTTTAATGCCGCCTTTACTGCCTGTAATATTGCATCTATCCTGCGTTTTGCCATTTCTTTTCCTCTATTCGTTATCTTTATGTAAGTATCTGTCAATAATCATAGCGGCGGGTATACCAAATAGATCTTCCTTGATATTTTGGATCTCTCCGCTATTTATCTGTCGGTAATAATATCCTTCCTGTGAACTATCCAGACTTTTTATCAGCCTTGTGCAGTGCATTTTTGACTGTACAAGCATCCTGTTTTTATGTCTGAATATCTCATGTACTACCGATATCTCGCTTTTTCTGCCATCACAGAGTTCTTCTTCACATATCTGAGTTATTAGTTCGCTGCAAATGTCGTAAACTGTTTCCTTTTCCGTCATGAAGATCTTTTCGCCCCAAGGCAGCAAAGTTCCCTGTACATTATTGCTGTCGATTTCGCATATCAGCCTCACATCCTCAGATATTTCAGTTTTTTCAAGCTCGGGAGAGATCTCCTCACAGAATATCACCTGACCATCATCGATAATCCTGCTTCTGAGATCATTATGCTTGATATCGTACAGATATTCATGCTTGATCTCTCTGTCTGTAAAGCTTTGAGTAATTACTTCTATCTTTCCGTGAGTATACCTCAATGTGACAATAGCTGTGTGCCTGCTATCGAAGAGATTTCCGAGAGTGTATACATATTGGTCATCCTGCGAAGTAAAGCTGCATGGAAGAATTTTTTCATTGCCATTGACAGTACATGATATCATATATCTGTTTCTGTTCCCTTTGATGCTTGAAAGCGTGAATGTTGCTTCTGCATCACTATATATCTTTGAAAGAAAGTATCCGATGAAATTTTTGGAAAACATACCCGTGCCGAACGTCAGTACTTTTTCTTCATGCTTCCTGCACTCAGCAATAAAGCTGAAACGCGCGGGAAAACTAAGTTTTTTACGGCTCTCAATTATCTCGGAAGTATAGTCGTCGAAACAGCTTTCCGGGTAATTGAGATACAATCTGTCTGCTGATTTTGCCAGCATGGAGAAACAGTCGTCATATTCACATAGATTGATATACTTATTTCCGTTATACATCACTATCAGTGCCTGTGTGTTATCAGGCATGGTGTAATACCTTATCAGGTCTGCTTTTTCGATCTGAGATATCTCCACCTGGGTCTTGCTCATGAATGGTTTCATAGTTTACGCACTCCTGTACGCATATAATGATTTTCAAGGAATATTATACCATATCTTTTAACGAAAGTAAAGCAACTGAGACGTGCGAAGATGTAAATTTGAGTTGACAGTTCTAAAAGCTCTGAAAAAGTTTACCAAGGGTTCACATTGATGCTGTTCCTTTTTTTCTTTAGAAATTCAGGACTAACATTATCATAAGCATAAAGGATATGTCTTCCGAAAGTGAGTCACTGAAGGCATATGCGGTATGACTACGAAGAAATACCGAAACCAGCCTCACTAAGGAGTTATCACAATTGAAGATAAGTCCAAAAGCAAGAGCCAGCTGAACTACATTTTTGAATATGCAGGCGAATATAAGGCTTCTGTATATCAAAAGCCTTGATTCGAGACAATGATAATCACCGTTAATTTTTTTCTGCGTATTGACATTTATCATTTTTTTGTGGTATAATGTAAAAAAATTAAAAAAGAACAATAAAAAGATTAGGAGGTAAATTATCATGTTGACGGTTATATTTAGTGTTCCTGTATTAATAGGCGTATTCCTTGTTGCTCTTTTCTTTTTTGCAGCAAGTAAAAGTAAAGCCGTTAAGGTAGTGTCAGCAATCGTCATGGTGCTTACGGTTTCGTCGATTTTAAAGCTTCTTGTATTTACGCTTTCGATGATCCTAAGGATTCTCTTGCCCATAATCATTATCATAAGTATCATATATTTTATCCATCTTATAAAGAAAAAGAAGTGAAATTCAAAGGCAAGTTTGCAGCTTGCCTTTTCTTTTTGTAACCGAAATATCGCAGAATGGTGATCTATAATAAAATCAAAGTGGATATCGGAAAGATACTGAGAAATTTGTGTGATCAAAAAGGAGTTAAAATGATCGAAGCAGAGGCATGTCCTGATCATATACATATGCTGCTGTTTATTCCACCCAAATACAGTGTAGCAGAGATAATGGAATATTTGAAAGGCAAGAGAATTTTGATGATATTTGACAGACACGCAAATCTGAAATATAAGTATGGCAACAGTCGCTTCAGGTGCAGAGGATACTATGTAGATACAGTAGGAAAGAACAAGAAAAAGATAGCAGAGTACATCAGGAATCAGCTGCAGGAAGATATAGTGTGCGACCAGATCAGCCTGTTTGAGACGGTAGACCCATTTACAGGAGAAAAATACAAGAAAAAGTAGAAAACGAACACAAAATACCCCTTGAGGGGTTGCACGGGAATGAAATGCGGTTGAGAGACCTTTCCCGATCCCTTTAAGGGGTAGTGTCAGTATCATGCCCTTATAGGGCTGGTTTTGATTAGTATATGTTGACAGTTTACGCTTACAAAAGCAAAAAGCTCCGTCCGAATATCAAAATATCACACAGCTGCAAAATCTCAATGAGGTCGTACTTCGTATAAAGAATAATCTCGCATAATACGTATCTATTAGAATACGAAGCATTAAAATGGACAATTCGGGTCATTCTTTCCTACATCCAGCCCCCAAGCCTTGAACATTCTATTGTAAAATGCCGGACGGACAAAATCATATTCCATCCCCGGCTGGAAGAAGCTGTGTACCATGCCCATCTGCGCCAGTGTTTGAAGTCCCTTTTCAAATTCTGCAAACCGAGCTTTCGGGACTGCAAATATTACATCATCCTCACTGGTATGTGCTCTTTGAAAATCACCCGGATCTGGAAATGAAACGCGGTATTCACCTTTTGTGATAGCCGGAATAATGCCCCATACGCAAGAATCGATCGCATCAAACTCTGTTTTCATTGTCTGACCGGTCTGCGTCTTGATTCCAAACAAAATTGTACGCAATTCCGCATTGCGGCAATTGATCACGATCACATCCGGTTCAAATCCTGCAGATCCAAGAGGGGCTGTCAAAATGCCTTGATAAACACCGGTCGGCAGATGCGGGATATTCTCAATAAATGCAGCAGCAGCTTCAGGATCTGGAATGCCGATCACCGGAAGAAGTGCATTGAAAGCTTCTGAATCCTTATGCAGTTCATATTGTCCGTAAGCAATCAGAGGGGCCCAGCACCAGTGGTCCTGTTTTTGCATATAAACAGTTTTGCCTTCACGTCTTGAAAGCGCGAACGCCTGACACAGTGCAAGATGCTGTTCGAGATCACGCAGCGGATAAACAGCATTTTTGGGGATTTCTGTTTCATCTGCGATCATTTTTAATGCAATAGCATCATAGCGCTGACCGATTGTGTTTTTTAGTAATTCCGAAAGACGATTATTTTGTTCCATAGTAAATCTCCTTATATTATTCCGAATGAAAGAATTTTACATCGGCCGCACAGCAAATGCGTCAATAAACTGCGGCAAGTTCTCACAATATAATAAATATTCTATCCGATTTGGACGAAATTGTCAAGCCTTTTCTGTGTTCGCAACTGCCGGAAAAGAGTTGGATTTCAATTGAGGCCAATACTTTTTACTTAGTTGGGTTATCAATATTATGTAGTCCTAAGCAAGTTTTTGAACTATTTTAGACCATTTGAAGTGGGATTGGTATATGAGATATTTATTGCAAATATAGAAGCAATTAATGATAAACAGCTTATCAACAGAGAACTTGTGAATTCGTTTATACTATTGTAGTATGTGTACTGTGAAGAAGACGAATAACCGACGTAAGAGCTTTGTAACGATGCAAAGCCTTTTATTGTATACTTCGGTGAACGGAAATGCTCCTCAGCGCCGTCTGAGTCTAACGTATAGAAATAACCACATGAAAAACAAAGCCTCAAGAAATGCTTGTCAGCAGATCTTGGGGCTTGATTGTTATTCAGTTTCAATCGGTCGCGCTGTTATTGTTACGCAACATAATGATTAAATGGACTTGTGCAGAACGGTTTACAGCTGCGCATTGAAATACTTAGCATCAAGCGTGAACATTCCGTTTTGATAAATCTTCGTAAAGTTCTCGTTCATTCGCAAAAAACGTCGTCATTTCAATATGCTGATAAGTTGGGTAGTACCACAGAAATATTAAAACACGAACACCCGACAGACAAGACAGCAAATCTAAAAGCACCGATATCGTGAAGATGTTGGTGATCTTACTGTTATAAATTGAAAACGTTCCTGTACATTTTATTTTATACTGTCATGGGAGAGCGCTTCATATGCAGTCAAAGCCGCTTCTTTATCCATATTGCAGCTAAGACGATATAAAGGAATTTTTATACCGAGCCTGCCTAAGAGGTTCAGTGTCTTTTCGAGATCGGCTTTATTGACTGAGCGGTAGCTTTGCTGTATAAGAGTAGGTAAGCTTTTTGAAAAGCTTTCGCGCTTAATGTGGTTTTTGATAGCTCTTTCAAGAAAAACAATACCTGCGAGCTCAACACCAACATTCTTCTGCATACCTTCCTTGCCTGCCCAAGGCGTACCATAGACCGTGACTTTTTCACCAACATGAATAAGCGGCTTGTCACCGTTCACAACATAGCTGCCCTCGATATTTTCAAGCCACAGGCGGATATGCGTGGTTTTGCCTGTGCCGGAGGGTGCAGTGAACAGCCAGGCTTTGTTTTTTACAGCCACGACCGCACCGTGCATGAGAAATGTGTCAAATTTCAACATCAGGGCGGCTATTTTGCGGTATATAGCCAGCGTTTCAAGATACCCGTCGGGATAATTGATAATTGGGATACCCTCTGCGTCGGCTTCGCATTTGTTAATTTCACGCTCATAAGCGATATCTTCAGCATAGGTTGAAATGCTTAAATCGGGCTTTCTGTCGGTGATATAATCACTGCAAAGTCGGTACACATTTTCATAAATGCTGTTTACTGCAATGTTCACGTCGGCAAGACGTATCGTAAAATCCATGCTATCTTCTCCATAGTGTATTTTTTTCTGGCTGAGAATGCGCCTTATCACGGCGGTGCAAAATCTTGAAGCGTATTCTGTAAGGCTTGCACCAAAGCTTTTCATAAAGAGCATACCGGAGTCCACACAGCCACAGCATTTCATTCGCCGTCAAGCTCCATGACTGCCACTTCCACCGCTAATTTCATAAATATTTCTCCAAAAATGAACAGAAAACGCCGATTGATATTTAATAGTATAACACATGATAGTTGCGCGGTCAAGCGTTTTTGCTTATTTAGCAAATAAATTATGGATAGAGGTCAATTAAAAATATTTTCAAATGAACTTGACAATTATAGGTAAATATGGTAAAGTAGCACAAAAGCCGTAATAGAAATTTCATTTTTAAATTCATATAAAAAGGGCAGATGGATATGACGAAGCGTGTTATAATTTCACAGCTATGGTGTGCAATGGTTTCTGTTGTATAATTCTTGTTTTTCTTAACCCAATGCTTCTCCGGGCGCGGGAATATATTTGTTCTTTATCATTTCTTCCCAATATACATATCCGAAGTACGGTCTGATCCACTCAGCCATATATTCCAGCTTGGCATTGATATGAGCATACTTCGGGAGTTCCTCTTCCATATCGTAAACTCCTGACTTTGTAAAAGACGGATAAACAAATTCCATAATAGTCGCCCTGTCCTCATGTGGATTTATCACACTGTAATCTCTTACAAAATAACCGTTCTCATAGTTATGATTTCTGCTTGCCCAATGGGTCAGATACTGTTCAAATTCTTCGTCCCAGGGCATATCACCGGCGAAGTAATCTCCTGTGAAGTATTCAAAACCTTCGGGGTTGAGCTTTTCCCATTCGTCCTCGTCAAAAGGATCTTCCAGCCCTACCAGATCTTCAACAGCGTGCCATGTTTCATGATCCATTACTCCATCTAAATTACCACAGTATTGGCTCACTGCAATATCAATATAATCGTCAGAAGCCCTGAATGTCCGACCTGCTACCTGATTTACTAATCCATCATTTTC
This sequence comes from Ruminococcus albus AD2013, assembly GCF_000526775.1. NCBI lineage: Bacteria > Bacillati > Bacillota > Clostridia > Eubacteriales > Oscillospiraceae > Hominimerdicola > Hominimerdicola alba. Next base: position 1,304,284 of record NZ_JAGS01000001.1, on the reverse strand, counting down.
ATTAAAATCATCTATCAGAAGAAGCCTGTATCCCTCAGGATTGTCTTCCGTTTTGAACTTCTCAAAGAATCCCTCGGGATATACCTTCAGCCATTGCTCCAGCTCGTACAGGGTACTATCGAGTATTTCCGGATAATGAGGATCCATATTTTCCTCAGTGGAGCTCCATGAATAACCATAATTCTGAACATTCAGCACTTCATTACCGATAAGTATGGTTATTCCGTACTCGTCTTCCAGCCTGTCAGCCGTTTTGCGCTGTTCTTTAAGCTCATCGCCAAGTGTCTTTGGCTTAAAAACATCGGAAGTTTCAACATCAATGCCATCGGGAAGCTTATTGTACTCCAGCTTGGAAGTATCAAGGATAAAAACATCTTGCTTTGATTTTTCTCCATCCATATAAGCTATAACCAATGCCGCTGTGTCCTCGTCGAGGAATACCGCATTACATAAAGTCATATTCTTCAAACCTGTATCAATACACGCCATCCCGCCGTTACTCGGATCGAACACCAGAACCTTACAGAAATGGTCATCAAAAATGAACTTGTCGCTTTTTTCAGAAGAGTACATTATCGGCTCGTAGTCGTCATATTTGTATATGCCCAGCTTCTCACCGGTCTTTGTGTCATAGCATCGCAGAGAAGTTTCAATGCCATCGGTTTTATCTATAATATCGGTCACTACCGTGTATCCCTTTGAAAACGTTGTGCTGCCGCTGTGCTGCACTGTATTCCACAGTGTCTTTCCTGTTTGCAGTGAGATCACACTGAGATCACCAAGGAAAGGGTTTTCCTTACTGTCAGATCGCAACCCGATCATTTTGTTTTTGAGATCACAGCTAATATAATAATCATCATCTTCTGAGAAAGGCGATATATCTTCCATCTCACCCTGCGCAGTCAGCTTGTATATCCTGCCGTCATACAGATACACCTCGTCATTCTCCTCATTATACGTTACATCGGGATAAAACAGTTCTGTTTCAACTACCTCGGGCTCGTCCTTGTCGGGGTGATAGAAGCATATATTCGCGCTATTACCGGAAACTTCATCAACGATTATCAGTGTGCCGTCTTTCTTTATTCCTGCCACCGCTACATAGTGATCAAAAGAAAGAACGCGCTCTATTTTCTCTGTTTCTATATCAGTCACCTTGACATCATACACGCCATTTGACGGGTCATTTTCCTGCGGCGTAAAATTTACCGTTACCAACTTTCCGTTGGAAGCAGCTCTAAGTGTCTCACCCGTCAGCGAACTCAGCTTACGAAACTCGGGTTTGTTCACCCTTGGCAGCATTTTTTTGCCCTTGCATTGTGCGGCGATCAGTGTGATATCCGATATATTTACCTTACCGTCGCTGTTTACATCAGCAATGAAAGCTTGCTTTTCGCTAAGTAACTTTTTGCCCTTAACATGAGCCGCTGTGATAATAATGTCCGTTACATTTATCTTTCCGTCACGATTAACATCACCGCAAATTGACGGTGTTTCGGCAAATGCGGTAAAGCACTGTGCCGCCAGCAGGATACCTGTTGTCATCGCGGATAATCTGCTGATGATACTTCTTTTATTTTTGTACATTTTTAAAACCTCCTTGGTTATTTGAGCTTAGTGTATTAAGAATATCGGGTCATATAATAATTGCAATTTTCAGACACCCGAAAGATCAGAGCATCTTTCTCCGAGTGATATTTCCACCGTGTCATACGACCCCTTGTGAACATATATGTCAATACCGATATTGAAAACTTCTGGGTCATTTTTTTAGAGTTATGTCCCTCCCATACATGACATTTCTTTGCATTTTCGACTATCGCGTCAATAGCCTCTATCCTGTCTATATCTGTGATGGTGTAAGAATTGCCGTCCTGTTCGGTAACGGTCATCACGATTTTGGATGTACTGCCTTCATCTTTTGTAACTGTCTGGTTGTCTGTGGTCATGCGGTCCTGAGTTGTCACCGGCAGAGGCTTTGAATTCTTCTCGTTCATGTTGACCACTGCTATACCTATAACGACAGCCGCACAGGCAGCAGCTGACATGGAGATCATCGGGAAACGTTTTGTTACTTTTGCTGTCTCATTTATATTGAGCGCATTCATATGTAACTGCTCTTTATCTATTTGTCTGTTATACGTTGTTGTCTTTTCACTGCCGAAGGTCTTTATGCCCGTTTCAAGTGAGAGCAGAGCATCGAGGCTATGACAACGTTTATGGTTCTGCCGTGTTTCTCCATTACAAACTCCGGAACTTTCTGTTCATCGGTTATCTGACTCACCGCCTTTCACTGTTGTTATTGAATGCATTCATATACTAATGCTGATTTTAGAAAAAAAGTAACGCTTTTTGAATAAGAAGTTTTTTACTTTGTATCATTGCATAAATTTAAGGAGCTAAACTCGTGCAAATTTAGTGCTTATTCGGTAAACGTCAAGGGCCCCACAAGTAACGCACTTAGCTTTTGATCAGCAAAGAAATATAGTCGCTTAATAGGGTGATATTACGGACACTTGTAATAGCTTTATAATCAAAAAAGATGATTTTAATTGCGCTTTTTATATCAATTCTTAGTTCAGATTGATAGAAGTATTATGAAAACGCTTGATGAGGAAGATATTTCAACGATTCTGACGTACTGTACAGATGCTTTTAAAAGATATTGGAAGTTTGATTTTTTTGAAATTCTTCTATATGGTTATCCCATTAACACGTTTGTCGATATCTTCAAAGGCGGTTAAGCAAAAGTGGTTGAATGGAAACAACGTAAGGCTACTGTAAATCAGGAGTTTTGTAAAGTTGGTTGAACCTCCGTGTACCGTACAATGCGCATGGTGATGTGAGACGTCATCTGCTCATTTGCCGCCTCCTACTCGATTCTGGCACATTTTTAGTCGGTATTTACGTCAGCAGTCAATATTAACAATTCAATTATTGCGTTTATTCTTATATGAAAACCAAAAATTGCGATTTTTTAAAAGATGGCTTGACTAATAATTGTGCAAATGTTATAATTAAATCACACCTAGATAAGAAACTATTATTTAGGTTTAAATTAAATATATAGCTATTATTTAGGTGAACAAATTTGCAAAACTAAAATACTAAAATCAAAGGAGTAATAACAATGAAAAAGCGCATAATCGGCGGCATTCTTGCCGTAGCAATGGCAATCGTTTCTTTCGCAGGCACAGGTATCGAAGCCGTAGATAAGGCTATTCAGCCTACATCTATCACTGCATCTGCCAGCGGCTTCTCATATGTACTCTATTCCACATATGGCACTTATATAGGCGGACAAGTTGTTGTTAAGTATACATACAAGGAGTATTATTGCGGCAGATTTACCGGCAATTATAAGGTTGAATACAAATATATGTAATTAGTACACCTGATACTATCAGATAAGAATGCCGAGGTCATTGCCTCGGCATTTTCGTATATAAAGCAAAATCGCTCTGAGATCTGATCTAAAACAGGCATAGATTCAGGAACAACGAGATCATGTTATTCAAGAGTGGTTTATTTCACTTCTATGTTAAAATAAACAATTCATTTATTGCGTTTGTGTTTTGCTGCGGCATCGATAAATGATATTCTTTTAATAATAGCTAATATATTATTGTACAAACAGTATAATTTGATAGAGTGTAACCGAGAGCAATATTTAGTCAATACTTGGAACTAATGAGTTGATAACAATGAAAAAGCGTATAATCAGTGGCGTTCTTGCCAATGCACTTGCGATCGTATCTTTCATAGGGACAGGTAACGAAACCGTCGATAAGGCTATCCGAATTGCTATGATCACAGCATCATCCACCCGTTTGCATATCGCTGCGTCGGTACGAGCTATGTTAATGTAGCTCTGGCTTCTTCATCGATTTCATGACCATCCTTAAAAATAACTTTTATCTCCGCTTTATTTATTATTTTCACACACTCAATAAGTTTTCTAACTATGATAATGTAGGTTGTTTCAGTCGGTGTGCAGCCTTCAAGAACTTTTGTGAACGTTTATGCCTTGAGCATAAAATGAAGTGTCTGGCAGATACACGCTTCTTTGGTTCTTTTCATTATGATCTACCTCCCCAAAAAAATAAAACGAGTAGCAATAACCGGACTTACGCAGGATCGCTACTCGTTATGTACTAATTATATCAAATTTTTCAGCATTTTTCAAATTGTGTTTTTTCACAAATTTCATGCGATATGCTTTTCGATATATTCAACAACTTCGCTTTTGTCGATATCAAGAGCGTAGGCAAACTCTTCAAAGAGCATATTTTCAGCAAGGTTAAGATAGTTCTCGTCGGTGGAGCGCAGCTTCTTTCCGTTCTTCGCCAGCTCCTTACGGCGAAGGTACAGCGTTTTGATAAGTCTTATGATCTCATGCTTGTCGGCATCTTTAATAATGCGGCTGTATTCTTCCTTGCGCTTGATGTCGTTGTCAATCCATATAAGCCCCTCAGAGTTCATGTGGGAGATCAGCTCATCGACCTCAGCCTTTGAGCATATCCGGTGCATCTTACTGAGAGCCTTGTCATTATTGGTCGGTACATAGAAGATGTTTTTCTCAGAGTTTATATGTTTAAGAATGTAATATTCCTGTTCTTCTCCTGTAAGATCACGCTTTTCTATCGCTGTGACCTTACATATACCGAATGAGCCGTACATTACCATATCGTCAACTTTATACACAAGTATCACCTCGCAAAAAAATAGAACGTGAAGCAAGTAACTGGACTTACGCAGTAACTGCTACACGTTCTCTTGTTTTATTATATCACTTTTTATGTGAAAAAGCAAAGGGAGTTTTGCACAAAGTTCACGCCTTTACTGCCTGAGCTGTTTCGGATTTCTTCTGAATATAGCTTTGAAGCACGTTCTGATCAGCGGTTGGATAAAGAATAGCTGTGAGAAAAATGCGAACGGGAAATTAAAGCATACAAGCTTGATCCAGTTGGCGAGGAATGTAAAGATGTTGAATCCTGCATAGTAGGGATAGTAGAGGAAAGCCGCAAGGAAGCTCATCGCAGGACACATGATGCCGACTGTTGCACAGATGATCGCAGTTTCAAAGAGTACAGGGTGTGTCTCTCTCGGATCAAAAACCTTACAGGCGAGCTTAAAGGACAAGGGGCTGCCAACCGTGATTTCAAGAGTGTATGCAAGGATAAACTCTGTGATCACAACTGCCCAGATAGGCAGATTTCTTCCGAACATATAGACACCGCCCATAGCATTTACTGCACCGAGCACACTGTTTTCTCCCGTAACACTCATAAGCGTGGAGCTGTTGACAACATACAGACTGTAAAACACATAAGCGTGTACCGTCACGATAACAGTCATCAAAGCGAACATCATTCTCTCAAATTGGTTTCTTGGCATAGTTTTCTCCGTTTCCGCACAAAAAAACACGCTGTACTCAAAGGATACTTCATCTGCGGATAGCATTCCGTGATCAGATTTACGCATTCCTGAGAATACAACGTGTGTCAGTGCTATAATTATGATATGATTACCTGAATATTATAGCAAAATTATTATGTTGTGTCAAAGGCGATATTCAACAAAGATTATCTAAAATATGATTTGACGTTCTGTAATGCATTGCCTGAAAATAGAAAACTCTAATGAGAAGTCACATTTTGAGATTTTTTTCTTCAAGCAAATATAAAACACTATTATACGTAAATGGATGTTTAACAACCAGATTATTATAAGAACCTCAATCACATAATAAGACCGAGCAGAATAATATGTTTTTTTAACTAAGATAACGTTATCACAAATTTATGATAAATATCTCTGAAAAACGTGGTATGAATCATCGGAGCACCAATAAAGCACGCCGTTGTGTGTGATATCGTTGTCGCATTTGGACCGATATTTTTTTTGCTTTCAAAAAAAACAATATCTTAATACCTATCATTTAACTTTTGGGTGAGGAATAGTTAACAGTTTGTCAGCAATTTCGTAGTGTTCCTGCATTTAAGTGATAACGTTATCTCATTTATTTGTTGATTATATCCGAAATATATGCTATAAATATATTCAATGAATCAAGAGGGAAGTTATAAAAATACCATATAGAGCGTTATAAGCAAAGGAGATATGACAAGATACCATGAGTTCATATATAAGAATAGAAGGGCTATACAAGTCATTTAAAAACAGAAAAGAAGAAAATACAGTCCTCAAGGGTATCGACCTTGAGATCGAAAAGGGTGATATCTTCGGGATAGTCGGTTTTTCAGGGGCAGGCAAATCCACACTTGTCAGGTGCATCAACCGCCTTGAAGAACCCGACAGAGGCAAAATATTCATCGGTGAAACCGAGATACTTTCACTGAATAAAAAACAGCTCACCGAACGCCGAAAAAAAATAGGCATGATATTCCAGCAGTTCAATCTTTTTGATTCCATGACGGTATTCAAGAATATCGCATATCCGTTGAAACTGCTGGGGGTATCAAAAAAGGATATTGAGACAAAGGTCAATAAGCTGCTGGAGCTTGTGGGTCTTTCCGATAAGAAGAATGCTTATCCCGGTTCGCTTTCGGGCGGACAGAAACAGCGCGTAGGCATAGCAAGGGCACTTGCTACCGACCCCGATGTGCTTCTCTCCGATGAAGCCACCAGCGCCCTCGACCCTGTTTCAACCCTTTCGATACTCGACCTGCTTGAACATATCAACAAAGAGCTTGGCGTTACCATAATAATGATAACCCACGAGCTTGAAGCGGCAAAGCGCATATGCAACAGGGTTGCAGTTCTGGAAAACGGCGTGATAACCGAAACAGGCACCACAAGGGATATCTTCCTTGACCCCCAGAGCAATACGGGTAAAATATTCCTTGAAGTATACAAAGAATTCAGACATGATAATTCATTTACAGGAGGTGAGGGAATTTGAGTTTTTTGAAATTTCCTTTCTGGGAAGTGGTAAAGCACGCATTCAGCAAAGAGGTCTGGGACGTACTGCTCCCAGCTGTGTGGGATACTCTTTACATGGTGGCACTCAGCGCAGTGATAACCCTCGTGCTGGGAGTACTTCTAGGCATAGCACTTTCAGTTATATCCAAGGAAGGCGTTAGACCCGTACCTGTACTGAATGAAACGGCAGGCACGATAGTCAATTGTCTCAGGTCACTTCCCCAGATGATAATGATAATCATAACACTCCCGCTGGCACGAATGTTGCTGGGGCAAAGCTACGGTGTAAATGCTTGTATAATCGCACTGGCGGCAAGCTGTATACCCATGTACGCAAGACTGGTGCAGGGTGCATTCGTTGAGATACCCAAAGGCAAGATAGAAGCCGCAAAGGCAATGGGCAGCAGCTCGGCGGCGATAGTTTTCAAGGTGATGCTGCCCGAAGCTATACCTTCTATAATAAGAGGGTTCACAGTAGCACTTATAGGTATAATCTCCATGACAGCACTGGCAGGAAGCTTCGGCGCGGGCGGTATCGGCGATATAGCAGTGCGCTTCGGCTTCAACAGATTTTACCACGATATGCTGATAGCTTCTGTGCTGGTACTTATAGTCATGGTTGAGATAGCACAGATATTCGGCGACCTGATATCAAATCTCATACTTAAAAAGAGACATCTTATATAAACTATCATAATATAAGTAAAAGGAAAAGTTAAAATGAATTTTTAGGAGGAATCAATTATGAAAAACAACAGACTTTATTCGGCAGCCATAGCAGCAGCACTTATCTCGGCAGTACTTACAGGCTGCGGCGGAAATGCAAAGGCAGATTCACCCGAGAAAAAGAGCAAGACCAAAACAGCTGACGGCAAGGAACTCACCACCATAACAGCACTGGCAGACCTCACCCCACACAGCGAGATACTCGAATACGTAGAGCCTAAGCTGAATGAGAAAGGCTATACCATCGATATAGTCAGCACAGCTTCAGATGCTACATGGAATGAAAAGACCCAGAACGGCGAGGTAGATTTCAACTTCAATCAGCATGAACCTTATCTTATTGAATGGAACGAGATAAACAACGGTACACTGGTAAATATCGGCGGTGTACACGTTGAGCCTATCGGCGCATACTCCGAGAAATATACTTCCGCAGACGAAGTACCCGACGGTGCAACAGTAGTTCTGCCAGATGATGCCACAAACGAATACAGAGCTCTCCGTATTCTTGAACAGCAGGGCTGGATAAAGCTGGGCAATACCGAGAACGCGCGTGCAAGTGTAGCTGATATCGAAGAGTACATCAAGCCCATCGAGATAACCGAGCTTGACAGCTATCAGATAAATGCACATATCAATGAGTTCGATGTGTACATAAACAACACCAACAAGGTAATCGAAGCAGGTCTTGACGCAACAAAGTATCTGTTCCGTGAAGGCGAGGATTCACCCTATGCCAATATTATCGTGACCACCCCAGATAAGGCAGATGACCCGGGCCTGAAAGCACTGGTCGAGATACTCCAGTCCGAGGATACAGCGAAGTTCATCCTTGATAAGTATAACGGCGCAGTGATACCTGTGACCAAGGTCTCCGAGTGATAAAAACAGTACAGCTATCCCATTGAAAGGCTGAAAAATACCCATACAGAAGTTTTGCCCCTGAGCACATCAAGTGCTCGGGGCATTGTGTTTATGTTGATAGGACAAACCTGATGATCAGAATTTAGCATTCAAGCATAAATATAACAGACGGCTATAAAGCTGTAAAATATAATATATGATTAATTTTCACCGCTTACTAGAGCACGGATTGAAGCATCGTCAAAATTGTAAAGATATCCACATATTGTTTTAGAGAGAAAAATCTTTATGTATTTTTGAACATAGCGCATATTTCTGTTTTTTTTCGATGATATGCAAGTAACATTGCCATTGTAGGAATTGTATGTTACATCAATAATTTCACTGCCGTTGGAGTTGAAGTGTTAAAGAAATGCTTGTAGTCGGGCAGCACTGGCAGAAGCTATGAAGATTGCTGCCCGACCATCAGCCTTCCACACTCATACTCACTGTAAAATAACCGCCAACTATTCCACACCCCATAATCAATTAACAGCCAATCTCCTAATAAAAGAAAATGATTTATAATCAAATCCATTCAAGTAATCCAAGTGGTAACTTCTGCTTTTCATTATACCATACCGCCCCCCCGAAAAAGCAATCCCATTTCTGAGAAATCCACCCTATGAAGTCACCGTCATCATCAACAGAAATCCCATGTTGAAACTATGCAAGAGGGAGAATCACCACCGCAGGACACTCTTTTGATGCTGTAACAGCAGAAGAGCCGGATGCTATCTATAAGGATCTTTCAAATATAAATCAATTTGATCGATTTAGCTGAACTGAATTAGCCGATATTGCTTTTTTGCTATTGCCTAATGGCACAAAAAAATATTCCGCATAAGACAAAAAACATTGTGGTACATACCATTATCAGGTTATTTTCTATTGGAACTGAATATTTAAAACAGCCTTCAATAATTCTGATGGCTGTTTTTTTAGGGTAAATTGATTTGAATTTATATTGTCAACTTTTAATGTAATTGTGGTTGACAACAGAGCTGTGCTGTGCTATAATATTGAACGGAGCTTCCTGTAACCAAACAAATCAAGGGGTTGCAAAAAAGAACACCTCAGTGTAGAATGTAAATACTGACGATGCGAAAGTTAGTAATACAAACTACAGAAAGGTGTCCTCTATATGTATTATACACAAAATGAAAAGATTTTGCAAGTAGGAGAAGAAAAAATAATTGTCGGGATCGATGTAGGCAGCGAAAAGCACTATGCCAGAGCATTTGACTGGAGAGGGATGGAATATTCAAAGAAGGCCTATGTGTTCACAAATGACGCAGAAGGATTCGCAGGCTTTTTTGAATGGATCACCGGGATCATGGAAAAGAGCGGAAAAGAAACCGTTATGCCGGCTATGGAGCCGACAGGACATTACTGGTTCGATCTCGCTAAGTTTATTCAGGATAACGGAATGCAGCCGGTACTGGTCAATCCGCTCCACGTTAAGCGAAGCAAAGAACTTGATGATCACCTTCCCAGCAAGAACGACAGGAAGGATCCCAAAACAATTGCGAAACTCGTCATTGAAGGCAGATACGCTTATCCGTATATGCCTGAGGGTATATACGCCGAGCTAAGAAACGCAACCGTTCTTAGGTTTCAGGCAGAGGCAGAACTCACACGGATCAAAAATCGCATACAGCGCTGGTTTGCGATATACTTTCCGGAGTATAAAGACGTTTACGGTAGTTTCAGTGCAGTCAGCAGTATGATGATACTGAAAAAAGCTGCACTGCCGTGTGACATCATAGCGCTCGGAGAGGAAAAGATCAATGAGATATGGCGTGAAGCCAAGCTGAGAGCAGTCGGTAAAAAGAGGGCTAAGACCCTGGTAGAGGCTGCAAGGCGAAGCATAGGTCATACCGAGGGACATGAAACTGCGAGGTTTGAGATAACTCTGCTGCTTGAGGACTACGACAGACTTCAAAACCGACTTGAACAGATAATGGAGCTGATCGAAACACTGGTCAGTAAGGTGCCATATGCAAAGAAGCTGATGCAGATAAAGGGCATCGGGATAAAGACCGTATCAGGATTTATCGCAGAGGTCGGAGATGTAAGCAGATTTAATGACCCCAAGCAGATACAGAAGCTTGCAGGGCAGGCAATAGTTGCGAACAGCTCGGGCAAGCACAAAGGGCAGTCAAGGATAAGTAAGCGAGGGCGGAAGCGGCTTAGGTTTCTTCTGTTTGAGGCAGTCTTATCACTGACAGCGACAAATCCGGAATTCAAGGAAATACATCACTATTACACAGGCAGAAAAACGAATCCGCTGAAAAAGAAACAGTCGCTGATGGTACTGTCAAACAAGCTGATACGAGTGTTTTATGCCATACTGAAAAGTGGTGCTGACTATGATCCTGAAAAACTGTTAAGAGACATCAGGCGTCCCGAAGAGCTGCAAGCAGCTTAACGGGTGTAAGACCTACAAGCTGAAACTGCAGGCAGCGTCCGCCGAAAGGTGCTGCAGAGGAAGCAACACTAAGAAAACAACAAAGGATGAGCCGGCAGTCGGCAGGAATTATTACCAAGGGGCATGACCTCGAAACGGAGCTGCGCCGACGCCCTGTTATGGATAGGCAGAACGAAGGAAGTTGGGACTTCGCGTGACGAATGATCCCGTTGGACAGAGGAGGTTTGCTGCCGTAACGGATATGGGTCGCATCAAGGCTGTCAAAACAGATCTCTCAAGACGTTTTGTTTGCCGTACCCTGATAACGTTAAATCCGGCATTCAATGCTTTGGATCATCCATAACTTGGTTCATTTCTTGAACTTATCATTATGAAATACTGAGATTTCGCGAGTATTTATGAGATTTTACAAGATATTTTGAGGAGGAAGTGATTGACATTAACAATATAAACAAAACAAAAGGTATGGTTCTGATATCAATGTTTACCGCGCTGATAACAGCAGGCGCATATATTCGTATCCCTGTTCCTGTTTGCCCGTTCACACTGCAGTTTCTGTTCACCACTCTTGCAGGGATCATTCTTGGAAAAAACAAAGGTGCTGCGGCAACAGCTCTGTATGTTATTCTTGGGCTTGCAGGATTGCCTGTTTTTACAGGCGGAGGCGGTATAGGTTATGTGCTGCAGCCGACATTCGGCTATCTTGTTGGTTTTATTGCGGGATCGTATATTACGGGAGCTATTGCCCACAGCGCAAAACCTGATACAAAACGCATACTGATCGGCTGTTTTGCAGGACTTGCGGTTGTTTACGCTTTTGGAATGCTCTACTACTATATTATAAGTGCAGTATATTTGCATGATCCCATAGGAATAGGTACTTTGTTTTTGTACTGCTTTGTGCTTGCAGTTCCGGGGGATATTGCACTTTGTTTATTATCTGCAATATTAGCTAAAAGGCTTATGCCTGTAATTCATGAGAAAGGAACAGTATAATGGATATTAAGAAAATTACGGAGAAGATAATCAATGGAAAAAGGCTTACAAAAGAAGATGATCTGAGTTTTCTTCTTAGCACTGAATTAGAAGAACTGACAGAATGTGCCGATAAACTGCGTAAACATTTCAGCGGCAGCAGAGCCGATCTTTGCAGTATAATCAACGGAAGAAGCGGTCGATGCTCCGAGGACTGCAAGTTCTGTGCGCAATCGTCCCATCACTGTACGGGTATCGAAGAATATGCTTTTCTTGATAAGCAGAAGATCACGGCTGAATGTCAGCATAATGAAGAACAGGGCGTACATCGCTTTGCGATAGTTACCGCAGGACGCAGACTGAGCGGTAATGAATTTGAAAAGGCGCTTGATACATATCGTACCCTTTCATGTGAACATCATGTGGGTTTATGTGCCTCATTCGGTCTGCTTGAAGTAGAGCAGTTCTCTATGCTTCGTCAGGCTGGAGTTACAAGGTATCATGCGAATATAGAAACTTCGAGAGCAAATTTCAAAAATATCTGCACAACACACACTTTTGAGGACAAACTTGAATGTATACGCAGAGCGAAGGCGGCAGGACTTGAAGTATGTTCTGGCGGTATCATAGGTATGGGCGAAAGCTGGCAGGATCGTATCGATATGGCTCTTACACTTAGTGAGCTTGGCGTAAGTTCGATACCGATCAACGCTTTGATGCCAATTAAAGGAACACCTCTTGAAAATATCGAACGGATCAACGAGTCTGATATTCTGCGGACTGTTGCGATATTCCGCTTTATCGTTCCCGAAGCCGATATCCGCCTTGCCGCAGGTCGAAACCTTATGACAAATTGTGGTGAAAGAGCTTTTCTTTCTGGTGCAAATTCGGCTATCACGGGTGATATGCTGACTACATCGGGAAATCGTATACGTGAAGATATTGCTATGCTGAATCGGATCGGATATTCTACGGGGAGGGATAACAATGCATAAAGGAATATTTGTTACAGGCACGGGGACGGATATCGGAAAGACATTTGTCACAGCACTGCTTGTCAAAAAACTTAGTGAAATAGGTTGCAACACTGCCTATTTCAAAGCGGCAGTCAGTGGAAACAAACGTGATGAAAACGGCAGACTCATACCAGGTGATGCTGCTTATGTAAAGAAAATATCGGGAATAACACAGCCGCTTGATACAATGTGTCCTTATATTTATGAAACGGCAGTATCTCCTCACCTTGCTTCAAAGATAGAGGGTGATCCTGTGGAAATCAGTACGGTCAAGACACAGTACAAAAAGATCTGCGATGAATATGAATACGTTATCTGCGAAGGAAGCGGCGGTATCGTATGTCCCATTCGTTATGATGATAAAAAGATAATGCTGGAGGATATTATCAAAGCCCTCGGACTTCCCACGATCATAGTGGCAGATGCAGGACTTGGAACGATCAACAGCGTGGTTCTTACATGTGAATACATGAAGGCTCACGGTCTGGAGATACGGGGATTGATATTGAACAACTTCCACCGGGGCGATGTAATGGAAGAGGATAACAAGCTGATGTGCGAAAAACTCACAGGGGTGCCTGTTATTGCCTGTGTCGGTAAGAATGATACCGATATTGACATTTCAGAAGACGCACTGAAAAGAATATGTGACAGAGGAGAGAAAAAATGATCTGGTATCCATATGCTCAGATGAAAACACTTGATGCACCCATAAAAATATCCCATGCAAAGGGCGTTCATCTTTACACAGAGGACGGTCATGACCTGATAGACTCGGTATCTTCGTGGTGGAGTGTTATTCATGGCTACAATCACCCCGAGATCAATTCCGCTATCAGCGGTCAGCTTGAAAAATTTGCACACGTTATGCTTGGTGGAATGACACATGAACCTGTCCGGAAGCTCTCTGACAAACTGGCGCAATGGCTGCCCGGGGATCTGGACTACTGCTTTTTCTCAGACTCAGGCAGCGTAGCTGTGGAAGTCGCACTGAAAATGGCATTGCAGTTCAATACAAACCGAGGCTCTGAACGGGATATGATACTCTCGCTTGAACACGCCTATCACGGAGATACATTCAAGGCTATGGAAGTCGGTGATGATGAGGACTATCACTTTGCCTTCGGCGTTAACAGCGAGAAAAAGCGTGGTGTTGTCCATATACCTACGGAGATACCTGCACTTGAAAAGGCGTTTGAAGAATATGGAGACCGCCTTACCTGTTTTATCGTTGAACCGCTTCTTCAGGGTGCAGGCGGAATGCGTATGTATGATATTAGTTTTCTTGAAAGAGCAAGGCAGTTATGCGATCAATATGACGTATTGCTGATCTTTGATGAAGTCGCAACAGGCTTCGGTCGCACAGGAAACCGCTTTGTAGCTGATCTTGTTCTGCCGGATATACTTGTTCTCGGAAAGGCTCTGACGGGCGGATATATAGGTCATGCAGTTACAGTAGCTAACCGCAGAGTATGGGAGGGATTTATGAGCGATGATCCTACTCATGCTTTCATGCATGGACCGACATTTATGGGAAATGCTCTTGCTTGCTGCGCAGCATTAAAATCCATAGAGCTGTTTGAACGAGAGGATTACATTTCTAAAATACGTCGTATAGAGGAGATCACCCGCCGTGAAATGTCGGGATTTACCGACCATCGCATAAAAGAGGTACGCATCATGGGCGGCTGTGTCTGCATTGAGGTATATGACTCAAAGGTACTTGAAGGATTTAAGAAATTCGCATACGAACACGGAGTATTCAGCAGGACTTTCCTGAAATATATGTATGCTATGGTCCCTTATGTAATAAGCGAATCCGAGCTTGTTCAGGTACTTGGCACCATGAAAATGTGGTTCAGGTGAACATCGTACATACCAATATATTCGGTTCAATATGCTTATGCGGAAGTTTGATCGGTGATGTGGTGAACAGTCTCATACTCATGGATACGGCGGTAAATGGTGTTTGTACCTGACAGCTTCCGGGAGAAGATATGGTCAACATGATAATCGAAGACTATCTGCCATTTTCTTCATTTGTCATCGACGACAGTGTATTTGTCGTAGGTACCGCCCACATGTTCTATATCACCCCAAGAACTTTTTTAATTGCTTTAGCAGCTTCACACCGAGTTATGCCTGTCATCTCGATATCGATACCAAATTTTCTATTTTTTATCCCATCAAAATTTCCCGGCATTCTTTCACCTCCGTTCTTCTGTATTTAAAAATAAAAAAAACGAATTCAGTGTTCTCACATTTCGTGAAAAGCACCAAATCCGGGCTGGAAAGTTTGTGAAACTTTTTGATGTAAATTTGAGTTATTTCCCTTCAAAAAAATCTTTCATTCTTCCGAAAACGATCCAAAAAAGAGTTCGAATCCCTTCAAACGGTATTTGAGATCGAAAATCATCTTCGGTTTTCATATAAAAAATTTCTGCTTCAGGGCAACAAAAAAGCGCGTAAATACGCGCTTTTAAGTGAAATCATCTTTTTTGACTTCATAGGTTGCAAACGCAGTTTAAAAAAGATGATTTTTTCGAGTGATTAGTCTGTAGTGATATTCCAGTACTAAGGCGGTATTACCGGATAAAGTGTTTATACGATTCTACCATCTTCTATAGTTACAACTCTGTCAGCGTACTGTGCGATATGCTAATGTTAGCGGTTTTGGTAAGAGTATGTATCACATTCACAAAATTTATCCGGAAAATTCAGATTTTTTGCTCTTGAAAAACTGTTACGGTTGAAGTATAATACTGTTAATGCATTATTTACAAACAAAAGGACTGATACGATTATGAAAAAAAGAATTATAAGCGGACTGGCGGCACTGGCAATTGTGCTTTCGGGCAGTGGCGCGGTCGTTGGGAACGTGGTCGATTTGCAGTTTGATATTGCGGCAAGCGCCGAAAGCGTTGCAAGCGGCACCTGCGGTGAAAATCTGACCTGGAGCCTTGATAACGAAGGCACACTTACGATCAGCGGTACGGGAGAAATGAATAATTATGTCCATTCTTATGATTCAGATATCGGGAAGGGTTACAGCAACTCCATAAAAAGAGTTGTTATTGAAGAAGGTGTTACAAGCATCGGAGACAACGCATTTACTACCTATTGTGACGGCATTACAGATGTAACCATCCCGGAGGGTGTTACGAGCATTGGAGCTAATGCGTTTGAACTTTGCCGTCTGACAAGCATAAATCTCCCCGACAGTGTCACAAGCATCGGAGATTTTGCGTTTGCAGACTGCACTAAGCTTAAAAGCGTAACTATTCCCCGCAATGTTTCGAGCATTGGTAAGAATGCATTCAAGTCGTGGTTTGAATCCGATCTTGAAAGCATAAATGTTGATCCCGACAACAGTTACTATTCCTCGGTAGACGGTGTTATGTATAATAAGGACATGACAAAACTCGTGACTTTCCCGTGCGGCAAAACAAGCGTAACGCTGCCTGACACCATCACGAGTATAGATGAAAATACGTTTTACGAATGTGAAAAGCTTGAAAGCGTAATTATCCCGAACGGCGTTAAAAGTATAGGTGAATCCGCTTTTGAGGGCTGTAGAAAGCTCAAAAGCGTAACTATCCCGGAAAGCGTTGAGAGCATTGGAAAGAATGCGTTTTTTGACTGCATCGCTATGACAAGCGCGACTCTGCCGAAGAGTAATATAAAAATTGGCGATTACGCTATCGGTTACTACTATCATCTCGCGGAGGGGTATCCTTGGTCTCCGAATTTCGTCCAGGACGGAGCCCGTGTGATGGAAAACTTCAAGATATACTGCTATGAAGGCACAAGCGGCGAAAAATATGCCAAAAACAACAAGATCGCCTATGAACTGTGCGAAGATATCGAACCTGCCAATCCCGTTGTTACATACACCCCGGGCGACGGCTGTGTCACACTCAAGTGGAAAGCTGTAAAAGACGCTGAAAAATACGCTGTCGCAGTCGAGGTCGATGGCGAATGGACTATTGTTGAAAATACTTCCGATACTTCCTTTGTGCTTAGAAATCTGAAACCGGGTGAGAATTACAGCGTTGCCGTGTTATCAATGTTTGACAGCGAGTGGTACGACAATTACTCGAATATGATAACCGTCACACCGTATGAGAAAACACCCGTGTACCCGATCGTTACCAACACCGAATACAACAAAACATATAACCAGTTCATGATCCACTGGTCGGAAGTTGAGGGTGCAGAAAAGTACGGCGTTGCCGTATACATCAAAGGCAAGTGGAAGATCGCAGATCAGAATATCCCCGCAACAAAGACCTCATTCACCTCGCCCAAACTCACACCGGGACACAAATACACGGTTGCAGTCTGCGCCAAGGTTAACGGCAATTGGCAAACCGACAAGATCAAAAGTAGAGCGGTAACAGTTACTATAGAAAAGGGAACGACGTTATCAAAAGGTGATGTTAACGGTGATGGAGAGTTAACTGTTACCGACGTTACTAAGGTTGCAGCTCATATTAAAGGCAAGAAGCTACTGAGCGATGATGAAAAGTTACGTGCTGATGTTAACGGCGATGGAATTATAAATATTACTGATATTTCAAAAATAGCAGCTCATATAAAAGGGGAAAAATTACTGAGTTGACGATAAATCCAATATAGCGCATCCTTTTTTTATAAACGGATGCGCTTTTTTTGTAATCGAAAATCCCCGGCTATTCCTTATTTTAAGAATGATATCCGGCGTGCGCCTCACAAAAGCATAGAACGCCTTTTCGTTTGGAAAGCTGTTCTTACCCTTGCAGCTGATAAGCAGTATGGGCTTGCGCACAACATAACAGATGAATCCGTTATCTCAGAAATGCTGAGACTGGCTACAGAACTTCGGCAGATGATAGATGAACACAAGGAGAAAGGCATCACGACTGAATATGATCTTTGACCTCTGACATTCTGATATCGGCGCATCCGGCTTTGGAGTTGCAGGTTTCACTGGTATTTTATGCTTTACATAATCGGGATTATGCTTTATTACCTGCCTGTGCGGCATCGGCTCCAGAATGGAATCAGATAAAGCTTTAACAATAGCATCCTGAAGTCTAAGATCTCAGAAAACCGGCTTGGAATTTCTCTTTTTGAACTGAAAACGGCATAAAAACAAATAGAACAAAACACCCCCGAGTCCTCTTTTTTGAAGAGGGCTTGGGGGTGTGCGCACTGAAACAGCTTATTTCACCAGTTAATATGTTTTTTACTCTGATGTTCGGATATGGTTAGAGGGTGCTGCGGTTGCAACAGCCCATTTTCTTGTCTTCTCTTTACAGAATCAATAACAATATACTTATAGATAGTCGTTTGTTGATTGCGTGCATTGATCAATGCTGTATCATTTTATAGTAACAGTACCCGCGTGTTTGATAGCATTTGCGGTATCCCATTTGCCGTTTACTCTTGCTGCTATAGCGACCCAGTATGTCTTGCCGGGGGTGAGGTTTATAGGAGAAGTGTAAGATGTATCGGTAATGTTCTGTGCCTGAACTCTCCATTTTCCTGCCAGATAAATTGCGATTCCGTATCTGTCAGCATTCTTTACCTTGTCCCATGTAAATCTTACTTGGTGATATTCCTTGCTGTATTCGACTTTGATGTTAGTGGGATATGTAAGTGTGTTTGTGTTGACTGTTGTTTTATTTGGGGTCACAGTTATCGAATTGCTGAGATCCATGTTCCACTCACCGTTGAACATTGCGATCACCGCTACATTATAGTTCTTGCCGGCAGCGAGGTTTTTCAGCGTATATGATGTACCTGTCGTCTTATTCAGCAGCTGCCACTTTCCGTTTACCAAACCTGCGACTCCGTATTTTTCTGCGCCAGATACCTTAGTCCAGTTGAGCTGTACAGAGCCGTCGCCTGGTTTATAAGAAACAGTTGGATTAGGAAGCATAGGTGAAACTACATTATCGAAATCCAGCCAGAGCTGAACGTACTTGCTGTTGGCACCGTATGCAGGTGAAGATGTATTCTGCGAAGAAAGTTCGCTTTCGGTGAGTGCTTTGCTGTAGACACGGAATTCATAAAAGTCTGCCATGGATGTACGTCCTGTTTCGGGGCAGGCACCTAGTGTAAGGTCATAGGAAGACGAGGCTATACCCGCGGTGGTGCCTGTGCTCTTTTCTGCCAGTATCTTTCCGTCGCAGTATATCTTTATGGTATCTGTATCAGCGTCGTATATACCTGCCATCTGATGCTTCTTTCCTATCCAGCCCGAGGATTCGTCCGTACCTGTTCGGTATGAGACTGAACGCCATGCTCCGCCTGCATAAACAAAGAAGTAAAGTACGCCTTTTTCTGTTCTGAGACCGAAAGAGTAGTCGCCCTTGCTTGCTATCATGTTGAATTCTGGATTGCCTGTGGGGACAAATTCAGCTTCAACAGTAAATGAGTGTTTGCCTTCAAGGGAACTTCCGATACTGTTGGATGAAGGTATTGAAAGCGAACCCGATACTGCATTTCCATAGGATGTCTGCTTTAATGTAGCAGGTGATTTTACGGGGATGGTCAGTGCATTGGAGCTCTTGTCCTTTACGCTTACACCGTCTGAACGGAGCTTTGCAGCAGTCGCGGACATGGATTTGCCATCTGCGTCTGTGGCTACGGGAATGATAGTGTAGTTCCAGCTGTAAGTTCTGCTTGAAGGAAGACGGTACTTTTCAAGTGTACCCTGTCCGCAGGTAGCGCTTCCGGTACCCATTGAGCCGTAGTCAACGCTGAGTACAGTCTCTTTTCTAGGTGAAAGCTTGTATACGTGATCAGCCTTCTGAAGGTCTTCGGGATAGAAGTGGAGAGCACTTGCTTCAACAGTACCGTTTGCAGCGATAAGAAGGCTCGACTTGTTATTCTTGTCTTTGACGGATATCCACTTTACATCGGTCAGGTTTCCGCAGTCGTCAGCTTTTAGATAGGGGAAATACTGCTCTGAAACGGTACTCTCCCATATGCCCTGACGTCCGCCTGTTTTACGGTCATTGAAGCTTTCGGTCTTATTGCCGTACCATGAGAGCTGCTCCGAACCTTCGGGAAGGGTCATCATTGAGCCCACACGGATGAAGTTGCCCAGACCGGATTTTGTTGCGTCAACATTGAAGCTGCAGTTTACACGTCCGTCGGGGTAGATAGTATATATGATATCCACCTTTGTGCCGCCCGCATTTGGAAGTTCAAGGTGTGAGGTAACGGTCTTGGCTCCGTCAGCTGCATCGCCTGTTTCCATACCTGTGACCTTTGCGCCGTACATAGCATTTTTCCAAGCACTGTCATAGAGACCTTTTGCACCCCAGCCTGTATCGTTTTCAACGTTGCCGCGCCAGAAATTAGGAGTCGGGCCGTTTTCGATGAGGAGAGTGCCCTTATAGGAATACATTTCAATAAGGCCTGTGGACTTGTTTATGGAGAAGTTGAAGTCGTTATGATTATTGGTAGGTACGTATGCGCTCGGAGTATCGACTATGGTAAGAACTGCATCGCCGCCGTCATATTTAACTGAGCTGCCAGCAGAGACCAGGTCAATCTGCTCATATGCCACCTCGGTTCCTGAAGGGAGGAGGTCTGTAGCATTCTTGGTCTTTACCGATATATCAAGTATGAATTCGTCACCTGAGTAGTAATTCTGAGGAAGCTTGAACGGCACAGTGATAGTATTCCTTGACAGGGGAGCGCACTTAGCGTCCTTGACAGTGCCGCTGCTTATTGCAGAACCGTTTTTCAGTAGCTTCCACTCAACGGTGAAATCGCTGAGGTCTAGGAAGTTGTTCTCGTTGTATACCGATACGGTGTTGTTGGCGAGCTGTCCCGCATTTGCAGAGAACCAGAAGCTCTGGTACTGGTATCTTACCTCGTCAGCTTCGGGCTGAGGTGTTCTGTCGGGGCATATTATGCCGTTCTCGCAGAAGCTGTTGTCGTTGGGCTTGTCGCCCCAGTCACCGCCGTAGCCGAAATATTTGCCCTTGCTCTCATCAGAGTAGAGGTTCTTGTGAGCGTAACTCTCCGAGTAGTAATCCCAGCCGCCGTAAGGCAGTGCTACAGCTCTTGACTGGTCTACCCAGTCCCAGATGAAGCCGCCGAGCATATTGTCAGCGCTTCTTATATTGTCCCAGTACTCCTTGAGAGCGCCCAGTGAATTGCCCATAGCGTGGTCGTATTCGCACATTACATAAGGCATCTTGCCGTCACCTGCATTGTAGCGGATAACGTTCGAGCCGGGATACATATCACTTCCCATGTCAACACCCATACCGAAGTGCTGTCCTTCACTGTGGACGGGACGGGTAGGGTCGTTTTTCTTGAAATACCATATCATATCCCTGAACATACCGCCTGCATCACTGGGATTGGTGGTGTAGCCCATTTCGTTTCCTATTGACCATGAAACAATAGCAGGATTGTTTTTCAGACGTTGGTAGGCAGTTTTGGTTCTGTCCATAGCCAGTTCGTAGAACAGAGCCTTGGAGTCATTGTACTTTCCGTCCTGGAGGGCGTGGCATTCCATATTGGTTTCACCCATCATGTACATGCCATACTTGTTGCACAGCCAGTAGAGGTAGGAATCGTTGCTGTAATGGGAGGTGCGTATGGCGTTGATGTTGTATTTCTGCATCAGGCGAACGTCCTCTTCCATTGTCTTCTGAGGAACAGCCTTTCCGTAGAAGGGGTCGGAATCGTGGCGGTTCACTCCTTTCAGCAGGAGACGCTTGCCGTTGATAGTTATGGGCTGCCACTGTTTTGTGGTGACATTGTAAGAGCCGTCAACAGCTGTGGGAGTAAAGCCTATCTCACGGAATCCCAGCTGTGTGGAGACTTTTTCTTTTACATTCCCTCTGTCGTCCTTGAGGGTCAGGACGAGAGCGTATATATTGGGAGTTTCTGCAGACCAGAGCTTCGGAGCTGTAACCGTTGTATTGATGGCGTAGGTGCCTGTTTGGCCTGCGCCGAGAGCGTACACGGATGTATATGCACCGCTGAGGATATTCTTTCCTGCTTCGTCAAAGGCAGCAGCTTCCAGAGTCCAGCCGCTCTTTGAATTTCCTGTAAGGTTCCTTACGTCGATACTCAGCTGCAATTCTGCATTCTTGTAGCTGCCGTCAAGGTCTGTGCGGACGGTATAGTCGCTTATCTGCACGTCGGGACTGCTTACGAGGAAAACGTCACGGAAGATACCGCCGTCATATATCATGTCCTGATCCTCGAACCATGTGCCGTCGCAGAATTTATGTACTTCAACAGCGAGGATGTTTTCGCCGTCGGTAAGGTAGTCGGTGATATCAAAACGGTGAGGGCTGAAAGTATCCTCGCTGTATCCCACTTCCTTGCCGTTGATGTATACGTAGTAAGCGGATTCTACGCCGTCGAACTGGATGTATATACGTCTTCCGCTGCCCTTCATGGAGCTGTCGAGAGTGAATTTCTTGCGGTAAAGTCCCACAGGATTGTACTTCGTAGGAGCTGACGGACAGGTAACCCAAGGGTCGTAATTGCTCTGCCATGGTTCGTTGATATTTGTATATATTGAGTGGTCGAATCCGAGAGCAGTCCAGCTTTTCGGGAGCTGAACGGTTTTCCAGCCGTCGCTGTTCTGTCCCTTGTAGCTGACATTCATGAAGCCGCCCCAGCGGTAGGGTGCAGCCTGATCGTCGTTCTGCACGACGTTCAGTTCCCAGTTCTCGTTTTCGCCGGTGAGCATCTGGAGATAGTCGGATTTTTCACGGTCGTTGTAGTTCCATACAGCGTTTACCGCGGAAGCATCGTCCTGAAAGGGAATGGGGTTCACGGAAGCAGCTTCACGATTAACAGCGAAAACGTCCTCTGCACCCGATTGTCCCGTCCATTCCTTGTGAGTGAAGGTCACACCTGCCGCAGCAGCTTTCTGCGGAGTGAGACAGTTCAATGACTGTGTCAGCATAAGGGCTGACACAAAAACTGTGATCTTTTTTCTCATACATATATACCTCCTTAAATTATGAGCCATAAGCTGTCAGCGTGTCTGTCGGCTTTGGCTCATTGTTACCCAGCTTATTATTTACCCATCCAAACCCATATATGCATATTATTATAACTTCTAATATTGTACAAAAAATCAAGTGCGAATACAACTGAAAAAATGAAGAAATGGTGTAAAAAATATATAAAATGTGCACAAAATCTATATCGTGAGTTAAAATAATGAACATTTGCAGAGTGCTCTCATTTGTAAACTTTAGGTGATGAGTGAAATGGATAGCCAGTTATTATCGGGAAGCTATCTGTTTTATGTTGTGCAATGATATCTGTAGCTTACGATATTTAGATAAAATCGAGTGACTGAGAAAGCGGATCAATGCTTTGTCAAAAACATAAAAAATCATTTTTTCTTTTATTGATAATAAACAAATATTCAAAAAGATATATCGTAATTGTTGACATTCTTTGTGATGTATGCTATCATGATTTTTAGAATAATTATATATTTTATCCTATTAAAAATTGAAAATTTTGGAGGTAACAACAATGCGAGTAAAAAGATTTTTAGCAGTAGCAGTGTCACTGTGTATGGCAGCAGGAACTATCAGCTGTGGTGTGCCGTTATTCACACAGACCATAACTGCGCAGGCTGCAAATGCTAAGACGAACAATGTTTCTTATGATGAAAAGTTAGGCGTGCTGCTTCTTAGGGGCAAAGTCGATAGCGAATCTATAAAACATTATAGATACTGGTCGATAAAGACCGTTGTAGCTTTAGAGGGAACTGTTTTGCCTGAAGATTGCAGCGAGCTGTTCAGTGATTTTAATAACTGTACTTATATTGATCTTTCAGATGCTGATACAAGCAATGTTACTGATATGAGCAATATGTTCTCTGGCTGTAGAAAACTGAGTACCCTTAATATCAGCGGATTTGACACAAGCAAAGTTACAAATATGAATAGTATGTTTTATGATTGTTCCGAACTGACTACACTTGATGTAAGCGGATTTGATACCGGCAATGTTACAAATATGGGTTGTATGTTTTTACGTTGTTACAAACTGACTGCACTTGACTTTAGCGGATTCGACACAAGCAATGTTACAAATATGGCTGGAATGTTTTTGGGGTGTATCGGTCTGACATCACTTGATGTAAGCGGATTTGATACCAGCAATGTTACAAATATGGCTGGAATGTTTTCGGGGTGTACTGGTTTGACATCACTTGATGTAAGCAGATTCGATACCGGCAACGTAACAAATCTCGGTTGTATGTTTGAAAGCTGTTCAAAACTTACTTCGATCGATGTAAGCGGTTTTGATACCAGCAATGTCACGAATATGAGCGGTATGTTCAAGGAATGTAAGAAAATATCATCACTTGATATAAGTAACTTTAATACCGAAAATGTCACGGATATGTGCGGTATGTTCTCATCCTGTTATGGCTTGACTACGCTTGATCTGAGCGGTTTCGATACAAGCAAGGTCACAAATATTGGATGGATGTTCTATGGATGTAAAGGTTTGACTGAACTTGATGTAAGCGGATTTGATACGAGTAATGTCACAACTATGTCCTATATGTTTGGTGGCTGTAAAAATCTGAGCGAACTTGATGTGAGTAATTTTGACACAAGTAATGTTACATATATATATGGAATGTTCCGTTACTGTTCCGGTTTGAAAAGACTTGATGTAAGCGGCTTTGATACTAGCAAGGTAAAAGATATGAACAATATGTTCAGTGATTGTTCAAATCTTATTTCGCTTGATGTGAGTGGATTTGATACAAGCAGTGTCGATAGTTTCTCTTTTATCTTCAGTCATTGTACCAGCCTTACCTCAATTGATGTAAGCGGATTTGATACCCGAAATGCGAAAGATATCTCCGGTATGTTCCATGATTGCTCCGCTTTGACAACGATTGATGTAAGTTCAATTGATACAAGCAATGTAAAAATAATGACCAGTTTGTTCAACGGCTGTTCGTGTCTGACGTCGATAGATGTTAGCGGATTTGATACAAAAAATACCACAGGTATGGGTTGGATGTTCGGTGGTTGTTCAAGTTTGACCGAACTTGATCTGAGCAATTTTGATACAAGCAGTGTAACAGAAATGCATTCAATGTTCAACGGATGCTCCGGTCTGAGTAAACTTGATCTGAGTAGTTTCGATACAAGTAATGTCAAATACATGAGTGATATTTTCTTTGGTTGTTCCAGCCTGGAAGCACTTGATCTGGGTGGATTTGATACCAGTAAGCTCACAAGTATGAGATTAATGTTCCGTGATTGTAATAATCTGAAAAATCTTACTCTTGGAGAGAATATCACAAACATAAATGTTGAAGCAGAGCTTCCCAACGGCTACGGATGGGTGAATATTAATGAACCCTCAACAGTTGTAAGCGGCAGTGGAGAATTCGCAGATATCAAAAACGATGGTACCAACACCTACGAGCGTCGTACTTCAGATACAGATGATTCGCTCACATATCCTACCAATATCAAGGTTGAATACAGTGAGAAATATCATCAGGTAAGATTTACATGGGATAAAGTCGAAGGTGCAGACAAATATGGCATCGCTGTATATCTGGCAGGAAAGTGGATAGTTCAAGCACAGGACATAACCGACACAGTTTACACTTCTCCCAAGAACCTCACCCCGGGTAAGACCTACAAGGTCGCTATCGCGGCAAGAGTAAACGGTAGCTGGGATACAGCAAATGCAATCAAAAATGCAGGAATTATTACTATAAAGTGATAGGCTGAATTTGTTATAATTTGATAAATGCAAAACGGATAGAACGTCAGTATCAGACGACTATCCGTTTTTTATTATACTTGCGTAAATGAGGTAAACGTCAATACCTCGCGCCTCAAAAATATAAGACCCTGCAAGGAATCAAAATCCCTGCAGGGTCTTATTGGTGCTTTAGCGAAAATAAACGTCAGCGTATCCTTGAAATTCTTAAAGCCTTTAATTTCAAATCGTTTTAGTATATACTACATATATTGATCGCCTTTTTTACTGTGCAAATTAACTTTTTAAAAAATCAACAATAATAGATATTGACAACACCACGAAATAATGGTAAGATATAAGTCGTGGATTTATACTAATACACTAATTGTAAATATTTAGGAGGATAAAATTATATGGTTATCCCCTTAACACACCACAAGTAAGATCACTGAACCAAAGCAGCCAAGAGCCTTAAATACGCACTGTTTCCCAGCTTACGGCGGTTGAATTTGTAGCAGTATTCGGCAGCATACAACGCTGTATGGATCTTTTCGTTTCCGTGATAAGTTCCCATGATCATTGCTTTGAAGTTTGATATAACTTTATGCATCCAATTCAGCTGACCGCTTGTCGGATCATATGTCTCAAAAATATGGAAGTATTTCTGTGCCAGCGGCTTCTTGTAACTTCGGGCATTATCACTCTCGATCTTAGAACCTGCGCGGATATTATCCCTGGCAAATCTACCCACAGTTATACCCTTTAAATTCGGCACATCGCTCATTTTAACGTACTCGGGATTTCCTGCTGCGTTCTTTGATAAAGCTACGATCATCTTGACTTTTTCAGTTCCTCTGCCACGCTTTTTACCGTGAGTCGGAGCACCGAGATACGTGTCATCAAGTTCAACGATCCCGTCGAGCAAATAGCGTTCTTCACGGCATTTCATGGCTTTTCTGATGCGATGAAGGATGTACCAGGCAGTCTTGTAAGTCACGCCAAGAGTTCTCATTAGAGTAACAGCGGACACGCTGCATTTGTTGCTCATAACGAGGAATGCGGTGATTATCCACAGTCTGAGCGGAATATGTGTTCTGTGCATAAAAGTTCCGTTTGTGGCGGAAATATCTGCTTTACATAACTTGCAGCGCAGCAGATGACGTGACCTTATCCTGCGGTACTCAGAGCCACCGCAAAACGGGCAGGCAAAGCCCTTTTCAAAGCGGATATCAAGCAGAAAATCCTTGCAAAAGTCATCGTCTGCGAACTTTGAGTATATCCCATCAAGTGTGATCTCAGGTTTCGGAAATCTTTTTGACATAGCGACAGCTCCCTTCGGTTTCTGTCACTATTATACTATATTTTCTGGTTTTTGAGGTCTGTTTATTTGGACAGCATTGTAAATTATCTGTGGTGTGTTAAAGGGATAACCATGTAAAATTATGCAATTAAAAAAAGTTTTAGCAGTAGTAATGTCGTTATGTATGGTTGCAGGTGCAGTAAGCTATGGTGCGCCTGTTATCTCGCAGGCTATCGCGGCACAGGCAGCCGAGGCTGAGGAAGAATGCTGCTTTTTTGATGAAACAACAGGTGTGTTTACTCTCAGGGGTGAGGTCGATGATCTCGCCGTGAAGAGATTGAGTGAGAAAAACTGGAATAAAGTATCTGTTAAATCCATTATAGCCGAAGAGGGAACAGTTTTACCCAAAGATTGCAGTAAGTTGTTTTCAGGCTTTGTATATTGTGAGTCAATTGATCTTTCTAAAGCAGATACAAGTAATGTAGAAAATATGCAAGGAATGTTCGAATTATGCTACGATTTGAAAGACTTAGATATAAGCGGTTTCAATACAAAAAAAGTTGAAAATATGAGTGGTATGTTCCTATCCTGTAACAAGTTGAGCTCACTTGATCTGAGCGGATTTGATACAGGCAAAGTCACAGAAATGCAAGGAATGTTTGCTTATTGTAACGGATTGACTTATCTTGATGTCAGCAGCTTTGATACAA
Source organism: Ruminococcus albus AD2013 (assembly GCF_000526775.1). NCBI lineage: Bacteria > Bacillati > Bacillota > Clostridia > Eubacteriales > Oscillospiraceae > Hominimerdicola > Hominimerdicola alba. Next base: position 1,276,546 of record NZ_JAGS01000001.1, on the reverse strand, counting down.
GCAACGTAACAAAAATGAACGGTATGTTCGATTCCTGTTACATTCTGAACGAGCTGACCCTCGGTGAGAAGTACCCCCTCATTCCCGATACAGCTTGCCTTCCCAAAGGCAACGGCTGGGTAAACACCAAAGACCCTGCAGCCATCATCAGCGGTGAACGTGTGTATGCTGTCATCGAAAACAACGGCAGGAACACCTACGTTCAATATACCAACAAAAAGCCAACTTGTCCCACAAAAATCAGGGTGGAGTATAGCGAAAAATATCATCAGGTAAGATTCAAATGGAATAAGGTGGAAGATGCTGACAGATACGGCATCGTTGTATATCTTGCTGGCAAGTGGAGAATACAGACACAGGATATCACTGATAATGTCTACACCTCACCCAAGAACCTCCTTCCCGGCAAGACCTATAAGGTAGCCATCGCTGCAAGGGTGAACGGCAGCTGGGATACCAAAAGCGCTATCAGAAATGCCGTAACTATCACAGTAAAGTAAACCGAACATATTTCAGAGCTTAGTGCCTACAGCAGGGCACTAAGCTCTTTTTATGCTCGTGCTTTATGTATAGAATATGTGTTGACTTTTTCTGTCACATAAAGTATAACATGGTTATCCCTTTAACACACCACAGATAATTTACAATGCTGTCCAAATAAACAGACCTCAAAAGCTGGAAAATATAGTATAATAGTGACAGAAACCGAAAGGAGCTGTCGCTATGTCAAAAAGATTTCCGAAACCTGAGATCACACTTGATGGGATATACTCAAAGTTCGCAGATGAAAGCTTTTGCAAGGATTTTCTGCTTGATATCCGCTTTGAAAAGGGTTTTGCCTGCCCGTTTTGCGGTGGCTCTGAGTACCGCAGGATAAGGTCACGACATCTGCTGCGCTGCAAGTTCTGTAAAGCAGATATATCCGCCACAAACGGAACTTTTATGCACAGAACACATCTTCCGCTGAGGCTGTGGATAATCACCGCATTCCTCATTATGAGCAACAAATGCAGCGTTTCTGCTGTTACACTTATGAGGAATTTGGGGGTGACCTACAAGACTGCATGGTACATCCTTCACCGCATCAGAAAAGCTATGAAATGCCGTGAAGAACGCTATTTGCTCGACGGGATCGTTGAACTTGATGACACGTATCTCGGTGCTCCGACTCACGGTAAAAAGCGCGGCAGAGGTACTGAAAAAGTCAAGATGATCGTAGCTTTATCGAAGAACGCAGCAGGAAATCCCGAGTACGTTAAAATGAGCGATGTGCCGAATTTAAAGGGCATAACTGTGGGGAGATTTGCCAGGGATAATATCCGCGCAGGCTCGAAGATCGAGAGTGATAATGCCCGAAGTTACAAGAAGCCGCTGGCACAGAAATACTTCCATGTTTTTGAGACATATGATCCGACAAGCGGTCAGCTGAATTGGATGCATAAAGTTATATCAAACTTCAAAGCAATGATCATGGGAACTTACCACGGAAACGAAAAGATCCACACAGCGTTATATGCTGCCGAATACTGTTACAAATTCAACCGTCGTAAGCTGGGAAACAGTGCGTATTTAAGGCTTTTGGCTGCTTTGGTGCAGTGATCTTACTTGTGGTGTGTTAAGGGGATAACCATATTTTTATTTGTTATTCTTTTACAAATTCAAAAAGATCTCCTGGCTGACAATCGAGTGCATCGCATATAGCGTTCATAGTTTCAAAACGTATGCCTTTCATCTTGCTGGTTTTAAGGTTGGATAGGTTGACGTTTGACATCCCGACTTTTTCTGCCAGCTCATTCAAGGACATTTTGCGGTCAGCCATTATTCTGTCAAGTCTGATTATTATAGCCATATAGTACCACCTTTACGCAATAAGGTCGTTTTCCTGCTGAAGTTTGAGACCGTAAACGAAAACTTCGGATATTAAACCGATGATTATACTTATTCCGATGACCAGGATGTTCATTGTATTATAGTTAAGCGCTCTGCAATATTCATGTTCTGAGATCGGTGTTGTAGTATAGGGCGGAACTAATGCACCGGTAACAAACAGGATAAATCCCATAACACGCAGCTTTGTGATTATCTTTTTTGAAAAAGGCTTTCCTGTTTTGCGTATCTCAAGCAATATCATCGCGAGAAGTCCCAACTCTGAAAAAATCGCTAAAGTGTAGATCCCATTTATCAGTAGTTCGATCATTTGAGGATTGTTGATGTAGCTGATAAACTCACATATAGCTACAACTAATGATGTAAAGCATAAAAGACCGATCACTACTGAGTTAATGATAGAACGTTTTTTTAGTTTTCCGGATATTTTGGGGTTCATAACAACATCTCCTTTTAAAGTAACACTTTAATTATTTTAAGTTTTCCTCGGCCGGTGAGTATATTGTATCACAAGAATTAAAGCGTGTCAATAAGTATTTAAAGCAATACTTTAAATAACATGATAATGTACAATTAGTGCAGCTAATATCAGTTTGGGATTGTTTGATATCACAAGAACGGTAAGTGCTATAATCGAAAACAGTAGTAATATGAAATCTGATTATCCAGTTTAAACATCATTAATTTGGTTTAATATCAGAATTAGAAATGTAAGGACGAAAGTCTTGCTTAATGTAATTGACAGTAAAAATCAATCAACGCTAAAAAAACATACAGCCGTGCGGTTTCAAAAGCATTCGGGGGTGTACTGTTCTTTATTAGTTCGATAATATAGTATGTCGTTTACTACAATAAAAACAATACTCTCCGACAGATGGATATTTGTCGGAGAGTATTGTTTGAGAGAAGGAATCGCCTATGAAGAAAAGAAAGCGATACCTATTCTGATTAGATCTTTTATAATAGTATAGTATTGAAAACTTTGAGGTATGCTGATATGACGGTTACTTAACGGTGACTGTTACAGCGTGCCTGATAGCTTCATTTGCAGTCCATACACTGCCTGCCTTAGCTGCAACAGCTACCTTGTAGCTCTTTCCGGGAGTTAGATTCTTAGGCGTTGTATAGCTTGTAGCAGAGGCAGGGATGTTCTGAGTCTGTACCCTCCATTTTCCTGCAAGATATACTGCTATGCCATAATTTGAAGCACCCTCAACAGGCGACCATGTAATTCTGATCTGATGATATTTCTCGCTGTATTCAACTTTGCTGACAACGGGATATTCAGCAGATGGGTCAACGGGAGTTTTGCCGTTAAAACCTGTGATCTCGTCAAAAGCTTTTTTCAGATCGGGGTTACTGATCCTGCAGGCGTTTCTGTCATAGTGACCGCCGTATTCACCATCATTTTCGCCCTTCGGTGTTGCCCAGAGGACGGGACACATCTGACGGTCATATGCAGCTTTGCATACAGCACTCAGGAAACGAACGACCGACTCTGTTTCCTTTCCCTTAGTGGGACAGCCGTACTCGCCGATTATCACAGGGATACCCTTGTCTGTAAAATTAGTCTTCATCATGTCCATGTTGGCATTAAGTTCACGGTAGTCCTCGTCTGTACCCCATGTTGAACGCGCCTTTGCCCAGGATTCGTCCTTGTCTTCAAGAATAGCAAAGCCCACAGGTGTGTAATAATGCACCGATATCGCCATACGGTTCACAGGGTCGTAAGGCATCCTGAACAGCGAATCACAGGTTCGGTCAATACCGGTATTATATCCCGAAATTAGCAGATGGCGCTTGGGATTATTGACGCCGGACGTACGGATGACATCTACAAATTTCTGATTTATGCGGTTGCACAGCGCATAGGACTTTTCTTTCTGCGACTGCGTCCCGCTCCAGGGGTTCCAGATAGACTCCCAGCCAAGTTCCTCGTTCTGCGACTCAAATATAAGATGATCGTCATAATCCTTGAATGCATAAGCGATCTGCTTCCACATAGTCTCATAACGTTTCATGGAGCCTTCTTCATCATAGGGGAAATTGTTTACCCATCCGTTGTCATAATGGATATTGATTATGCAATACATATCTGCGTCAATCACCCAGTCAACTATCTGCTTTACACGGGCAGTATAAGCAGGGGAGATAGTATAGGTGCTCTTATCCATCATATTTGACCAAGCCACGGGAACACGTACAACTCCGAAACACTCGTTTGACATGCCCTCGATCATTTCCTTTGTAATGATCGGGCTGCCCCATGCGGTCTCATATTCCTTTGGTTCGAGTACACCGTCGCCCCATTTTGTATCTACTTCTTCTATCCAGTCACCGCAAGCTTCCATCGTGTTTCCGAGATTGATGCCGATACCCATTTCACCCACGATCTCCGCTGTCGATACATTTCGCATCGTGCCGTTTTTACTCGGCAGAGCACTTGCCTGAATGTTTCCTGCCATGCTGCATACCATCACGCATGACAGAAAAGCTGCTGTCAGTTTGCTTTTCATTGTAGACCCTCCGTTTTCTTCTTCCTTACAGATATGTATATTCCTTCAGCACACCGCTATATTCTGTATACTAATAACATTTACCTGAATGTATTCTTCCCCAGTCTTATGCGTGGGGAAGAATAACACTAACTATTAATACCCATTAAACGGTTGTATAATTCGATGTGTCAGAGTAAGAACCATAAACAACAATTGCATTACAGTTGATTTTTGTTATGAACTATGTTATAGTAATAATAGCACCTATCTTATCCGATTTCAAGAAAATTACTGCCACAAAACAGGACAAAACCGACACGAGACTTCCAATTGAAAATCAGGTGATATTTATGTTTCGTATGCCCTTGGAAGCTTTTACGCAAGATGAAAATTTTCCGTTTTTTATACAGTACGGAGAACATGACGAGCCCCTTTATCTGCACGCCCACGATTCCTATATCGAACTGGTGATCGTACTGTCGGGGAGTGCCGTGCATATCGTTGACGGTGAGAAATATCCTATTCAGAAAGGAAGCGTTTTCGTCATCGCCGAGGATATCAAACACGGCTATGATGATCCGCAGGATTTTCACATATGCAACATAATGTTCCGCAAGAGGTTCCTTGATCTGAGTTCCTTTGACATAGCAGGGGCGCCCGGGTTTCAGGCTCTGTTCGTTCTTGAACCACAGCAGTCAAGAACCAAAGGCTTTACGAGCTATCTTAAACTGCTCCCCGATGAACAGCTTAATATAGAGGAAATGATCGCGGCACTTCATACCGAATATACCGTCAGGGCGGCAGGTTGGCAGACAATGGTTCGCGCGGGATTTATCCGACTTGTTGTCGAGCTTTCACGAATGTATGATACGAACCGCATCGAAAACGACGCAGGCATTGTAAAGCTTGCGCCTGCCCTTGCGTATATCGAACGAAATTTTCAGGAAGAAATGACCATTACCGAACTTGCTGCGCTTACTCATTATTCAGAACGTCAGTTTCTGAGGTTGTTCAAGGAAGCGACAGGCTGCCGTCCGATGCAGTACATAACAAAACTGCGTTTACATACCGCCTGCCGTCTGTTACGCGAGACAGAGCTGTCTGTGGCGGAGATCGCTGAGCGGTGCGGTTATACCGACAGCAGCTATTTCAGCAGAGTATTTCTGCGCAAGTGCGGTATATCACCCAAAGCGTACCGAAAGGATTCGACGTCTAACAGTGCGTACTGATCTCGCGATGCATAGCTGATCCGTATGAAATGATCCGATAAAGTCGAATATTGCTTTTTATGGTTATCCCGCCAACACACCAAATTAATTGGTTTCATATCGGAACTATATATACTTGGGGGATAACCATTTTTAATTATTTTCCGGAGTACAATGTCCTTTGCCAAGGACAGAACCTTCGTGGAGAGCGAAGAAAAATAATTCCTAATAGTGGAGTGTCTGTCGGAAATCATCAGCATTGCTTGTTCCTTTATATGGATTTCAAATCATCTATGATTCCGTTACGAAGGACATAGCCATTAGGAGAATCCGCACCCGGCTCCCTCTTTTGAATTACAGTGCAGAAAACACCTTTCCAATTTTATCATAAATCCGGATATTCGCCCGGCCATCCAGGGGAGTCAGTCCGAGATTGATGATCACAAGCGGTTTATCTTTGCATTCATGTACCAGACTGACAGCAGGATTGACTGTAAGCGATGTGCCGCCGACGATCAGCATATCCGCCTTTCTGATATGGTCCGCTGCTTTTTCCAGCAGGCGTACATCCAGCTTTTCGCCGTACAAAACCGCATCTGGCTTGATGATGCCGCGGCATATCTTGCAGCGCGGTATGCCTTCTGTTTCCATTACTGCGGATATTTTATAGGATTTATGACATACCATACAGTGGCAGTGCTTTATATTGCCGTGCAGTTCGATCACTTTTTTACTGCCCGCTTCCTGATGAAGCCCGTCGATATTCTGTGTGATTATTGCACGCAGTTTTCCCTGCTTTTCCCATTCAGCCAGCTTCAGGTGTGCTGCATTGGGTTTTACATCATAGCCCAGAATTCGCTTCCGTTGGAATTTGAAAAATTCTTCCGGGTCGTATTTAAGCAGCCGCAGGCTGAAATAGGATTCCGGCGGCAGACCGTATTTTTGGCGATACAATCCCTGTTCGCCGCGAAAATCCGGGAGTCCGCTTTCCGTTGATACACCTGCTCCGCCGAAAAACACAATGTTTTCAGCATTATCAACTGCTTTGCGCAGCGCTTCGATTTTTTCTTCGTTGATTTCCATTACAATACTCCTTTCTGCTCAGCTTGTCTGTTTCATGCACGCACGAATACTGAGTTTTCCGTATTTCAAAAGAAACTGTCCGATTTCCTCGATCGTTATCAGACCGAGTTCATAACCGTTATACAAATCGTTTCGGTTGAGCTTCACGGTCCTGCCGTCAGACAGCCGGAATTCAGCGCGTTTCTTCGATCTCATATAATATCCTACGCACATACCTTCCCAGCGGAGTGTTTCCAGCTCCTCACAGCGGAATTCAGTTTTCGCCTTGTAAAGTTCAATGATCTTGAATGCTGCAACAAACTTCATTTCATATTCCCCGAACCCGAACAAATCTCTGCTGCGGATTTGCGCCTTTCCTCTTTTCAGTTTCCGGCGCAGGTCATCAATTTCATTCTGCATCCGCTGAAATGCATTCCTCCGATGCCGGGTTATCATTTCTCGTTCATAATGACTTATTTTGGCATATTCTTTTTCATATGCCGTAATTTCTTCCAAAGATGTATACTGCTGCGTATGCGGTTCACTGTATTCGCCGTAATAATGCAAATACTCTTTGTGCGACAGATACAGCGTCATAAATCTGCTGACGTCCGAAACAGAAAACATATATACTCCGTCGCAGTAATCCATCAGATAATACTCACCGAATTCCGGCGTATCATAATTATATGTTTCAGTGAAGATATGCAGCTTATTGTCTATGATCTTTGCTGAGATCCGTTTGCCGGTATTCCGGCTGTCCAGCAGAATATCCCATATCCTTCTGAACTCTTTTTCATCTGCGGCATCCAATTCACCAAAGAGTTCATGATATTTGCAGTCCGCTTCCGGTGCAAGCCGCTGCAGCGAATGCACGCCGTTTTTGTCCCTGACACTTTCATTCAGAATGTGGTACTCTTTCGGCAGCCGTTCGATTCCTATATGACTGCGGTCAAATCCGATACTGTGAGGGTCACGGTGATAATTTTCTGTGCGTGAAACCCTGAGTCGTATGATTTGTCCTGCATCGTTCAGCGTAAGGGATCCTGAATCAAAACTAATGCTGTCCGGATCATACAGCAGAGATAGATTCTGCTCCGGATGATCGAACTGATTGAAGTGATAGAGCACACAGCATTTTTTTCGGCTAAGAATCTCATACATAGCTTTCAGCTCCTTCCGATTCCTGTAAAGATAATACTTCATTGATTTTCAGGCTGCCGTTTTTCTGTAAAAATGCTCCGATCTCATCAACCGTGCGCAAACCGAGCTCAAAAGCATCCTGAAATTGCGCCGCCGAATATCCGGCTTCATTGTTTTCGATATCCGGCAAACCAAAATACGCGGCGATCAGCCTGTCAGCAGCATCACAGAGCAATTCACGATTGCAGATATGTGCTGTTCCTGTTTTCAGTTTGCTCATCATGTCGTCTGTCTGCGCTTTCATTTTTCTGTAGGCTTTGAGCCGCAGTTTCGTGATTGCATTCTCGCCGTATGTCTCAAAGGTGCCGATATCGCGTGCTTCATAAGCGGAATCCTCGATCTCTTCCTCTGAGGAATACCGATCAAGCACAGGGGCATTCAGCAAATCGGCTTTCGTGCAGAACGCATCATCCATTGTTTTTCGTATATGCAGCAGCCGGAATGCAGGCTGTTTTCCGTAAATCTGCTCATATTTTTCTGCACTGAGATCCATCTGCATAAAGCAGCTTTGGTTCAGAACATACAGCGTATATTCACCGCCGCAGAAATCCATCAGATAATACTCCGAAAGTTCCGGTATGTCGCTGTTATACATCTCGCAGAAAATATGCAGCTCGCTGTCAATGACCTTTGCCGAAATGCGGCTGCCGTAATTACGCGTATCATTGACCGTATCACAAAGCCGCTTTTTTTCTTCACGTTCCTTTTTTTCGATTTCAAGGAAGCATTCACGAAATGCGCCGGTATCATCAATCCGGTCATATTCATACAGTTCCGATTCTTGTTCTTCTGTCGGATAGGTATATACGATATATTTTTTGCGTTTCGGGCAAATTCTTCTCCGGATGCCGGTCTGCCATATATTTTCTGACAGATCGCTGTGCGGTTCTTCATGTTGTATGCAGAGTTCAAACCGCCTGCCGCCGCTGAGATATTCAAAACAGGTTCGCATATTATAGTAGCAGTCAACATCATATAGCAAATCCAGAAAGCTGTCCGTATCACTGCTGCGCCCGATGCCTTCGATCGTACACTGAAAATGCCGCCGAACCAGCTTGAACGGAACCTGAGGTTTATCCTGCGTCTGTTCCTTGTTTCTGTGATTATGAATGTCCAGCGGCGAATATCCCCCTGCGTCAAGCGCCTCATTGATTTGCGCAACAGAAACCGGAGTACCCGGATTGGCTACAAGCAGATCCCATATAATCTCATCTCTTCGATAATACTCATCCAACTCTGGAAATCCGTACAGTTTCAAAGCTTTATTTGTATCGTCCCTATCGCATCCCATCACAGCACAGACCGCAATGATGAAGTCCCGTTTTTTGGTTGTTCTCTGATTGTAAATGAACTTGCGGAACGTACTGTAATTCAGTCCGATCATCAGCCCGATTTCTTCGGTCGAGATTTTGCTTCCGTCTTTATTTGTGAGCGACTGTTGTTTGCTTTTGAACCATTCCGGAAAAGATTCTTCCGGAATGATCTCTTCTTTGTTGATCGTGGCGCCGTGATTGCTGTTAGAAGTGCTCATTCGATCCCCTCCCGTTTTCTGGCGTATTTGCTTTTCTGAACCTATCTTACCATAATCAGAGGCACTTGTCAATTGTAATTGGGACAAAATAGTCCCAAATCGCCATAGGCGGGACAACGGTCTCTTATCAAATTTCAGGAAAATGCCCAATGAAAAAGTATCGTTATACTTGCGGTTAGGCAAGGCGTTAAGTAAATAGGAAGATATAACAAGGGGACTTTTGCTCATCCTGAACTTTTCACTATTTTTCTGGTGCTTGGTGTTCTGCCAATATTTTCAAGCGCATATTCATCAACATAACTTCGAATCTTTTTCATTAGTTCCTTATCTTTACTTCTCACAGGTTTCATCTCCGCTCTATCAGTAACAGTGTGTTTCCTTTGATTGTTTTATAGCATATTTGTTCTTGATCGTAAAGATAAAATAATACCCTTTTCGTTCGTGCACAATATTTTGTGCGTGTATTGCAACAAGGGTAAAGAGAAATGGAGAAATCAAAGCCAGAATATGATGTTACAGCCGGGTGTTATCTGCCCGGCTGTTTGCTTTTATGATGCGAGGGTTATACGCTTACACAGCTATATAAAATCCACGTTAAATACATAGGATCAATGATGATCTAAAAGTAAATTCTTTATTTTATGCAATTTCGGTTATTATCAACAATTTACTCCAACTAAAAAGTGCATATTCGAAAATCTTACACAAATAATGTAAAAGGTTCTTGACATTTATTGCAACTCGTACTATAATCAAAATGTAAAGAGCTCTTGACAAATTTTGATTATGAGGAGGAACAAAATGGTCAAAAATAAAAGCAAGGCAAGTATAAAAACAATTTATGTGACAGCATACATGATAATGTTCATTTTTGCTGTAAAGATACGTCTTTTGGTTTTTCATAACAGATATTATTCGTTAATGTGTCTGATAATCGCTTATTGCATACTTGGTGTTATTGGTATATATCTTTTTCGGAAAGAAATCAGAAAAGGTGTAGCTGAATGGAAAGAACATTTTACGAATGGTATTATATGGTCAATAGGAGCTTATATTACGGATATGATATTATCTAGCCTGGCCAATTATCCATCTATGGCACTATATCCTAATTATGACGGAATGAATGATATCAGCATTTCTTCAGCTGCAAAACTGGTATCAGTGCCTTTGTTTGTAACTGCTGCAGGCATATTGGGACCAATAACCGAGGAATTGATCTTCCGTTTCATTCTTGTGGATAAACTGAGGACCAAACTTCCTTCAATTATATGTGTTATCTTATCATCTGTTTTGTTTATGGTTTGGCATATGCACGCTTTAACTTTACCGGAGCTTATGATAAATCTGCCGAAATTATCTACAAGCATAGTTTACTGTGTCATTATTCTTTACTCGAATAATCCAACTATCCCGATACTACTTCATGTGTTCAATAATACAACTGCTATATTTATGATGCTAATGAACGGAACTATATGATATTTTTTTACACTCAAATGTAAAACACTCTTGACATTTTTAAGATTTCAAGTATAATAGAATATATTGAATTATATTTTTGGAGGTCTTTATTATGTTCAAGAGAAACAAAGCGGACGAAATGGACAAAGAGATCCGCAGTAAAAGCATTATCACAGCTCATTACTATACTCAGTTCATGCTGATAGTATGGATCATCATATACACAGTAAAAAACCGAACCATACTGATGCCGATGTATGTACTTCTTGTCGGCTTACTGGTTAGGGGTGCTTCTTCTTTAATATTCAGACATGATTTCGGAGATGAACGCTGGAAAAAGGGGCTCGTGATCCTGCTTTCTGCTACAGCAGCAGTAGTTTTTCTGTTTATGCTCTCCTTCGGTAAGACGAAAGTAGGTATATAAAAATGAAGAACAGGATAAAGGATCTTCGTAAGTCACAAAAACTTACTCAGGATGAGTTAGCAAATGCTGTGGGAGTCTCAAGGCAGACAATCAATGCTATTGAAAATGATAAATATAACCCCACACTTGAACTTGCTATAAAATTGGCAAGATATCTCAGGATGCCTGTGGAAGATCTGTTCATACTTGAATAATTATTGTTGAATTGTCCGCATTCTACAAAT